>DASTYL010000033.1:0-12292 GCA_035764975.1 Gemmatimonadaceae bacterium
GTCCCGCGTTGGCCGGCAACTCCGATCATTCGAGTACAGCTCCTTCGCCTCGGGCTAGCGATCAGCGGTGAATCGTGATGCTGCCTCCGTCGATCGCCGCGGCGACCGGTGTCCCGGGTTCGATCGCGGGGCTCGCGTAGACGAGCGTCCCGTCCGCATCCCACAGCTCGACCTGCAGCGCGTCGGTCGTGCCGTCCGGCCCCGGCGTCTGTCCGTCGACGGCGGTGAAGCGGAAACGCGCGCCGTCTTCGCCATTCAGGATTCCGCTCCCCTGGATCTGCGCGCGGTTGCCGACGACGCCGAGCACCTCGACCGACGTGCTCTGGAACGTCCACGCGCCGGGGAGGCGGAACCTCGCACGGCCCTGGATGTTCGAGCCGTCGACGACCCGCGCGTTGAAGCTGAAGTGCGCCGTGCCGTCGCTTCCGCCATTCGTCGTGTAGAAGCCGGCGCCTGTGACGAAGATGCCCCTGGGCGCATTGGGGGATTCCATGATCGCGGATGCTCCCCAGCAGGCGACGCCCCCATCCACCTCCACGGCGCACGTGGTGCCCCACCCCGCGCTCACCTGCGTGAACGGTCCGGGAGGCGCTGCGAGTTGGCCGTACTCGTTGTTGCCCCAGCAGGCGATCGCGCCATCCCGGTCCAGCGCGCAGCCGTGCGTCTCACCGGCGCTGACCTGGACGTACCTGCTGCCGCCGGGTGGCTTCGTCTCGCCGAAGAAGTCCCATCCCCAGCAGGCCAGCGTGCCGTTTCGGCGGACGGCACAGGTGAAGCCGATTCCTGCGCTCACCTGCAGGAACCTGCCCTCCGGCGGAGTTGCCTCGCCATAGACGTTGGAGCCCCAGCATACGAGTGAGGCGTCAGGCCTCACGCCGCATGTGTGGTTCAGCCCCGCGCTCACTTGCGTGAACTCGCCGGTTGGCGGCGACGCCTGGCCACCCTGGTCCCAGCCCCAGCACTCGGCGGTGCCATCGGGTTTCAGGGCGCAGGTGTGTTCCCCCCCAGCGCTCACCTGGATGAACGTGCCCGCGGGTGGCGTCGCCTTGCCGTACGTGTCGTCCCCCCAGCACGCGACGCTCCCGTCCAGGGCAAGGGCGCAGGCGTGCCGTTGGCCCGCGCTCACCTGAGAAAACTCTCCATCTGGAGGCGTCGAGAGCCCGAACGCGTCGCTCCCCCAGCAGGCCAGCGTGTGATCGAGGGCGACCGCGCATGCGAAACCGAACGACGTGCTCACCTGCGCGAATCGTGTCGTGGGCGGCGTCGCCTTGCCGAACTCGTTGCTTCCCCAGCACACGACGCTGCCGGCCTGATCGACGGCACAGCTGTGCGTGTCGCCGGCGCTGACCTCCGTGAAGTCGCCGGCCGGCGGCGTCGCCTTGCCACTGGCGTCGTCTCCCCAGCAGAGGATGGCGCCGGCCGACGTCACCGCACAGGCGTGCGATGCGCCCGCGCTCACCTGCGTGAACTCGCCGGATGGAGCCGTCGCCTGGCCGGAGCCGTCGTCCCCCCAGCAGGTGATGGCACCCCCCTCGTCGAGGGCGCAGGTGAACCCGTTACCGGCCGTCACCTGCGTGAACTGCCCGGATGGCGGCGACGCCTCGCCATGGCTGTTGGCCCCCCAGCAGACGATGGTCTCGTCCGACTTCACCGCACAGGCGTGTCCACCCCCCACGCTCACCTGCGTGAACTCGCCTGCCGGCGGCGCGGGAGCGCCAAACCCTCCCCAGCAGACGATGGTTCCATTCAGTGCGACCGCGCAGCTGCGACCGTCCCCCGCGCTCACCTGGATGAACCGACCGGACGGTGGCGTCGCCTGGCCGACGAGGTCGTCGCCCCAGCACGCGACCGTGCCGTCGACCATCACCGCGCAGGCGTGCCCGTCGCCGGCACTCAGTTGCGTGAACCGGCCGGCCGGGGGGGTCGCCTGGTTTTCGAAGTCGTATCCCCAGCAGGCGATGGTGCCGTCGGTCTCGAGCACGCAGGTGTACGTGTCTCCGGCGCTCACATGCGCCACGTCACCCGGCTCGAGGAGCACCGCGGAGGGTTGGCCTGGCGACCGTGGCTCCGGGGCCGTCAGCCGCTGGTCGTCGCATCCCGCGAGCAGCGCGAGGAGCAAGAGTACCACGACGCGTATCCCGGACATCTCGACCTCCGTGGTGCGGTGTACGCCGCCGGGGGGACGGCCCAGCACGCCGCCGGCTTCAGGGCTCCGTGCCCGGCGAGGCCATGGTAGGCCGGCAGGAGGGGGCGTCAGTCAGGAAAGGGCGGCGCGCGTGTCCGGCGGTTCGGCCGACACCCGGGATGGCCCGTCGCCCACCCGCCGGCGGCGCCGCCGTCGGCGACCCGCAAATCCATGTGACTTCTCACCTTGTGCGACGGGTTGCTCCGCGGTAGCCTCTTTCGATCTACATCCCGCCGTCCCGCCCGCGGCCCCGTTGGTCGGGCGGGACCCATCCACAGAACCCGGAGCACACGCGTGAATTCGAGTGGCAACAACGCGAACGAGGCGTGGGGGAGTCGCATTGGACTCATCCTCGCCATGGCCGGAAACGCCGTAGGACTCGGCAACTTCCTGCGCTTTCCGACCCAGGCCGCCAACAACGGCGGCGGGTCGTTCATGATCACCTATTTCGTCGCGCTGCTGCTGCTGGGTATTCCGCTCATGTGGATCGAGTGGGGGCTCGGCCGGAACGGGGGCCGGTACCGCAAGGGCCACATCCCCGGCATGTTCGCCGCCATCTGGCACCACCCGCTCGCGAAGTACCTCGGCGTCATCGGCCTCGTGATCCCGCTGGCCGTGATGATCTACTACACGTACATCGAGAGCTGGACGCTCGCGTTCACCTGGTTCTCGCTGAGCAAGGACTACTGGGGGCACACCAGCCAGGAATCGATGGTGAGCTACCTGCAGTCGTTCCAGGGGATCGGCACGGAACGGGTGCACCAGCCCTGGACGCCATACGCGTTCTTCGCCGTCACGCTCCTCGTCAACATCTGGGTGCTCTCGAAGGGCGTCTCCGGCGGCATCGAGAAGCTCGCCAAGATCGGCATGCCGATCCTGGTCATCTTCGCCGTCATCCTCGCCGTGACGGTGTTCTTCCTCCCGCCGGGCCCCGGTGGCGAGACGGCGCTGAGCGGACTCCAGTTCCTCTACAAGCCCGATCTCTCGCGCATCGATGAGCCGGGGGTATGGCTCGCCTCGGCGGGGCAGATCTTCTTCACGCTGTCCGTGGGCATGGGGACGCTGCAGGCGTACGCGTCGTACCTCTCGACGAAGGACGACATCGCGTTGAATGGCATCGCGACGGCGGCGACCAACGAGACGGTCGAGGTCGTGCTCGGCGGCACGATCGCGATCCCGGCGGCCGTCGTGTTCTTCGGCGTCGCGGGCGGCATGGCGGTGGCCCAGTCGGGTTCCTTCAACCTCGGCTTCGCGACGATGCCCGTGGTGTTCCAGCAGATCCCGCTCGGCAACATCCTCGGCGCGATGTGGTTCGCGCTCCTGTTCTTCGCCGGCATCACCTCCTCCGTCGCGATGCTCACGCCGGTGGTGGCCTTCTTCCGCGAGGAGTTCGGCTGGAAGCGCGAGACCGTGGCGTGGTCGCTCGGCGGCCTGGTGTTCGTTGCGGGCATGATGCACATCATGTGGCTCGAGCACGGGTTCCTCGACGAGTGGGACTACTGGGCCGGCACGTTCGGTCTCGTCGTCTTCGCCGTGATGGAAGTGCTGATCTTCATGTGGGTGTTCAAGCCGGAGCGCGCGTGGCGGTCGATCCACGAAGGGGCGGACATCCGCATCCCGCGGATCTTCAAGTTCGTGATGAGCTACATCACGCCGGCGTACCTGATCGTGATCCTCCTCTGGTGGGGCGCCCAGGATGCGCTGCCGATCCTCCGGAACGAGCGGGCGGCTGGCGGCGGCCCGGTGAGTGCGGAGGCCCATCCCTACGTCGTGGCCTCGCGCCTGATCCTGGTCGGCTTCATCGTCGTCTTCGCCTTCCTGGTCCGCATGGCGTGGCGCCGCAACAAGTACGACGACCGCAAGGGCTTCGTCGAGATTCCCACGGATCACTCGCGCGTGGAGGAGGCAGCCTGATGAGCACCGGAGCAATCGCCTTCTGGCTGCTGAGCTGGACGTTCGTGCTCGGCCTCACGATCTGGGCGTTCGCCCGGATCCTCAGCAAGATGGGCCGGCAGCACCACGATCCCGACGGGATCGGGCCGGCCGTACCGCCGGTCCCGGGGAAGGTGGACCGCGAGGGCGGCATCCGCTGAACCGCGCCAGCGGAACGACATAAAGCGGCGGCACGGATACCTGCCACGGATTGGAATTACAGAAAGTGCCGGATTGCCTCTCGAGCGTTTCGAGATGGAATCCGGCACTTTCAGCTTTTCAGATCCGTGGCGGTCATCCGTGCCGCGCTTTTCAAACCCCTCTCACAGCAGAACCTTTTTTCATTCGCGGATCTTCCCGGCAGCGGTCACCGCGCTGCACATTCACCGGGGTACTCGCGTCCGCCCGCCTCCACCCCCGCCGCATGTTCCAGTCGACACGACTCCGCCTCGCGATCGCGATCCTCTGCGTGGCCGCCGCGCCCGCGGCCGCCCAGCGCCCCACCCGCACCGCGAAGCCCCCGCTTCACGCGAAGCACTGGCTGGCCATCACGGGCAAGCCACTGGGTGCGACGGCGGGCGCGATGATGTTCCAGCGGGGAGGCAACGCCGTCGATGCGGCGGCGGCGATGCTCGCGGCCACGTGCACGATGTGGGACACGCTGTCGTGCGGGGGCGAGACGCAGGCGCTCGTGTACGACCCGGTCGCGAAGAAGGTGATCGGCATCAACGCCCTCGGCGTCGCGCCCACCGGGGCGACCGCGGCGTATTACCGGTCCAGGGGCTATCGCCATCCGCCGGAACACGGCCCCCTCGCGGCGGTCACGCCGGGCACCCCCGGCGGCCTGATGACGATGCTCGCCGAGTATGGCCGGCTCTCCCTCGCCGAGGTGCTGGCGCCGGCGATCCAGCTCGCGGAGGGCTATCCGATCGAGGCGCAGCTCGCGACCACCATCGAGCGCAACAAGGAGCGCATCAAGCAGTGGCGCTACGCACCGGCGGTGATGCTCCCGCACCTCGGTGCGGCCGACGGGCGTGAGGCCCCTCGTCCGGGCGAGCTGTTCGTGCAGCGGGACCTGGCCGCGACCTTCCGCAAGCTCGTCGAGGCGGAGCAGCGGGCGCTCGCGCAGGGCAAGAGCCGGAAGGACGCGATCTACGCCGCATACGACCGGTTCTACACCGGTGACATCGCGCGGGAGATCGTGCGTGCGACGCGCGAGGAGGGCGGGCTGTTCACCATGGAGGACCTCGCCCGCTGGCGCGTCCGCATCGAGGAGCCGGTGAGCACCACCTACAAGGGGATCACGGTCTACAAGCTTCCGTTCTGGCAGCAGGGGCCGGCGATGCTCCAGGCGCTCAACATCCTCGAGCACGCGGACCTGAAGGCGATGGGGTACAACTCGCCGCAGTACATCCACACGATCTACCAGGCGATGAACCTCGCCTTCGCCGACCGCGACTTCTATTACGGCGACCCGTACTTCCCGCCGGAGGAGCCGACCCGCGGCCTGTTGTCGAAGGAATACGCGAAGGCGCGTTGGGCCACGATGAACCATCAGCGGAATGATTCGACCGTCAAGCCCGGCGATCCGTATCCCTACCAGGGCGGCAGGAATCCCTTCGCGGACCTTCTGGCGCAGTGGACGGTCGTGCCGGCCCCGGACACGCTGAAGCGCAGCGGCGCGCAGGATCGGCCGCTTCCGCCGTCGACTTCGGAGACGGCCAGCGCGGAGGACGCGTTCCACGAAGCGTTCTACGCGGGCACCACGTCCATCCAGGCCGCGGACAGCTCCGGCTGGGTCGTCTCCATCACGCCGAGCGGCGGGTGGGTGCCCGCGGTGATCGCCGGCAACACGGGGATCGGGCTGAGCCAGCGCGCGCAGAGCTTCGCCACCGATCCCCGCGACGGCCCGTACAACGTGATCGAGCCCGGGAAGCGGCCGCGCGTCACGCTCACGCCGACCCTCGCACTCCGGGACGGGTCGCCGTTCCTCTCCTTCGCGGTGCAGGGCGGGGACTCGCAGGACCAGAATCTCCTGCAGTTCTTCCTGAACGTCGTCGAGTGGGACATGACGGTGCAGCAGGCCAGCGAGGCGCCGAACATCAACAGCTACCAGATGCGCTCCTCGTTCGGGGCGCATGAGTCCCGCCCGGGGCGCCTGCTGGTCGCGGCGTCGACGCCCGACAGCGTGCGCACGGCGCTGCAGCAGATGGGCTACACGCTCGAGGTCGAGCGGCTCACCTCCGGCCCGATCAACGCGATCTTCTTCGACCGCCGCCATGGCACGATGTGGGGCGGGTCGAGCAATCACGGCGAGGACTACGGGATCGCGTGGTAGGAACGCGTCCCGCCCCTCGGTCCCGCGTCTCCTCCGTTGACCACAATCCGTTTCAGAACATGTCCGTGACGTTCACCCGTCTCGCGGCCCTCCTGCTCGCCGCGATGCCGCTCGTGCTTCCCGCTCAGGGTTCTGCGCCCCGCCATGGGGTGCGTCCGCGGAGCCTGGTCATCCGCAACGCCACCATCGTCGACGGCAACGGCACCCCGGCCTCCGGCCCGGCGGACATCCTCGTCGAGGGGAACCGCATCAGCCGCGTCGTCTTCCTCGATCCGGTCGCCGTCAGCGCCGGCCACGCGACACGGCTGCCGGCGGACGTCGTGATCGACGCCACCGGGAAGTTCGTGCTGCCGGGGCTCATCAACGCGCACGGCCACCTGCAGGACGAGCGCGGTCACGTGCCGCAGCCGCTCGAGTACACCTTCAAGCTGTGGCTGGCGAGCGGCATCACGAGCGTCCGCGAGGTCGGCGCCGACAGCACGCCGGCGCTGCTGGCGATGCGTGATCGGATCGCGCGCGGGGCTGTGCCGGCGCCGCGGCTGTTCGTGTACGCGCGATTCCACAACCCGCCGATGCCGCGCACGCCGGACCTGGCGCGCGAGCGCGTGCGCCAGCTCGCGCGCGCGGGAGCGGATGGACTCAAGATCACCGGGCTCGATCGTGACCTCATGGGCGCCGTGCTCGACGAGGCACACAAGGCGGGGCTGCGCGTGGCGCATCATGCGGGAGTGGAGGAGACCAACGCGTGGGACGATGCCCGGTTCGGTGCGACGAGCGTCGAGCACTGGTACGGCATTCCCGACGCGGCGATCCCGGATGGCCGCCAGGCCTTCCCGCCCGACTACAACTATCGCGACGAGACCGATCGATTCCGCTGGGCGGGGCGGCTGTGGCGTGAGGCGGATCCCGCGCTGCTCTCGCGCGTGCTCGACACGCTCGTCGCGGCGAAGGTGGCCTGGGTCCCGACGCTGGACATCTACGAGGCCTCGCGCGACCTGCAGCGGGCGCAGACCCAGCCCTGGTTCGCCGACTACCTGCATCCGACGCTCGAGGACTACTTCAAGCCGGACCCGGCGAACCACGGCTCCTATTTCTTCGGGTGGAGCTCGACCGACGAGACGTACTGGAAGGAGAACTACCGGATCTGGATGAATGCGCTGCGCGACTTCGAGCGGAAGGGCGGCATCATCGGCGTCGGCGACGATGCGGGGTTCATCTACCAGATGTACGGGTTCGGCCTCGTGCGCGAGCTGGAGCTGCACCAGGAAGCGGGCTTCCAGCCGCTCAAGGTCATCCAGCACGCCACCGGCAACAACGCGCGGATCCTCGGCAGGGAAGCGGAGCTCGGCCGCGTGCGCGCCGGCTACCTCGCGGACCTCATCGTCGTCAACGGCAATCCCCTCGAGAACCTGAAGGTGCTCTATCCCACCGGCCTGGAGGAGCTGCGGGAGGGGAAGCCGGTCCGCACCGGTGGCGTGGAGTGGACCATCGTGGACGGCGTGCCGCATCACGGCCCGACGCTCATGGCCGAGGTGAAGGAGCTGGTGGCGCGGGCGCGCGCCGAGCGGGGACGCAGCACGGCGCCGTGAACCCTTCTCCCTCCCGGAGCACCTCCATGCGACGGCTGATCGTGTGTGCCGACGGAACCTGGAACAAGGATGAAGAGCAGGCAGATGGCGGCGGGCGGACGAACGTCGCCTACGTCAAGGCCAACATCGCGGCATCCGATCGGGCCGGCGTCCCGCAGCGGGTGTTCTACGACCGTGGCGTGGGGACGGGCAACTTCCTCGACCGCTGGTTCGGTGGGGCGTTCGGCAACGGCATCGAGCGGAACATCCGGGACGACTGCTACGGCTTTCTCGTCCGCGAGTTCCAGCCCGGCGACGAGCTGTTCTTCTTCGGATTCAGCCGGGGTGCGTTCACCGTGCGCAGCCTGGCGGGGATGGTGCGCAAGTGCGGCATCATCCGCCGCTCGCCGGGCAAGTCGCCGGGTGATCCGCTCGACGAGCGGGAGCGCAAGCTGATCGCGGACGCCTACCGGTTCTATCGCGAGCGCGGCGATGCATCCCACCCGTCCGGCCCGCGCGCGACGGAGTTCCGGAAGGCGAACTCGCACGAGAGCATGATCAAGTGCCTCTGCGTGTGGGATACGGTCGGCAGCCTTGGCGTGCCGACCAGCGGACCGGCCGGGATGATCTCACGCCGGCGGCATGCGTTCCACGACGTGAAGCTGAGCAGTCACGTGCGCAACGGCTTCCATGCGCTGGCGGTGGACGAGCGGCGGAAGCCGTTTGCGCCCTCGCTCTGGGAGATCCCCGACGACGACCCGGCGCTTCGGTCGGGCGGCTGGCGGATCGAGCAGCGGTGGTTCGCGGGGGTGCACAGCAACGTCGGCGGCGGGTATCCCGATCGCGGGCTGTCGCATCTCGCGCTCCGGTGGATGATCGAGAAGGCGCAGGAGTGCGGGCTGGAGTTCGCGCCGGGATTCCACGAGGCGGTGCATCCCGAGTGTCGGTGCGCCGGCGTGCGGTGCGACTCGATGACGCTGTTCTACCGGTTGTTCGGCCAGCACGAGCGACCCATCGGGGCGGACCTCCAGGACGCACGGAAGCGGAGACTTCTCACCTTCGAGGAAGTGGATAGCTCGGTGCCGGAGCGGTGCTGCCTCCCCGAGCTTGGCGACGTCGATCGGCAGACCGGTTATCGCCCTGCGAACTTCCTCGCGTACTGGGCCCGGCATCCGCACCTGTTCGGCGGCAAGTACAAGCGGCCGGAGCGCTGAGCGGGGCGCGCGGCGCAGCACGCGGCGGCGTGGTCGGGGAACGAACGAAAGGGGCGGCGGACCAGTCGGTCCGCCGCCCCTCGTCTTCATCCGCCCTCGGGCGACTTACTTCTTCGCCGAGGTGATCACGAACGCCTGCGTTGCGGTGCTGCCCGGGGCGATGTTGAGCGTCGCGGGGCGCGTCGGGTTGGTCGTGAACGTGATGCTGTCCGACGGCGCGCGCAGGTCGAGCGTGTAGGCGCTGTCCACCAGGAAGCGGAACTTCGCCTCGAAGGTGCCATCGCCGTTCTCGTCGGTCAGCGGCTGGACCTCTTCACTCCCCGCGGCGGTCTTCAGCACCGCCTGGAAGTTGGCGAGCGTGACGGCCGTGTTGTTGATCTGCGGGAACGTGACCGAATCCGCCTTCGTCACCGTGGCGAGGAGGTTGGCGGTCATCAGGAACTCGGTGGCCTCGAGGACCGGCGTCATCACCCACTTGCCGGAGTTGCCCGCGGCCTTCCCGAAGCTGCGCGACACGTCGAAGTCGACGACGAGGATCTTGTCGCCGCCGGCGATGTCGAGCGCTTCGGCGGGCAGCTTCACCTTCAGGCCCGACTGCGCGAAGCTCGGCATCTGGAGGTCGCCGTCCACCTGCGCGCCGGCGGGCAGCCCTTCGTAGTCCGGGGACGAGGCGTAGATGCTCGTCGTGCCGTCGGGGTTCTCGACCTCGATGTAGCCGCCGCTGATCACGAAGCGGAGCTGATGATAGCTGCCCGCGGGGACGACGGCGTCGGTCACCAGCTCGGCGGTCGAGTTGGCGAGCGTGAGCAGGTCGGTGGTGACGTCGTCTTCACGAAGCACAACGCGGCCCCCTGCGTCGCCCTCGCCCTCGCCCTGCTGCAGATAGATGCGATCGATCGTCACGACCGCGGTCTTGAAGTCCCCGGGAGCGTCGGTGAGCAGGATCGACAGCCGGCCAGGCTGGCCGCTGTTCGTGGACTCATCACAGGCCGCTGCGGACAGCGCGAGCGCGACGAGCGTCGCGCCACGGAAGAGACGAGCGGAAATACGGGACATACAATTCTCCAGGGGTGTGGAACCGGCGATGCCGCCTATTCGGATCACGGGCGACCACGGTGTCTCGTGATCGCCGCCATCATCGGCGTGGTAGCGGAACAGATTGAAAGTCGCGTACCACCGGCGCGTGAATTTCCGGGTTCCGCGCAAACTGCCCGCGACTCGCACCAGCAGCGGTGACGGAGATCACGAACCGGGGTGATCTCCCGGCGCGTAATGCGATATCTTCCCGGTCGTTCGCCTGTCGTGGCCCTTCTCGACTCTTCCCAGAGGCTCCGCATGACGCGTGTGCACGCCGTTCTTGCCGCAGGGTTCCTCGCCGCCTGTGCCCCCGCCGTCCAGGTGGGCACCGGTCCACGCTCCAGCACCACCGTCGATCCCAACCGCATCGCCGGGCATGTGCAGGCGCTCGCGAGCGACGAGTTCCTTGGCCGCGGCCCCGCGACGCCGGGTGAGGACAAGACCGTCGAGTATCTCCGCACCCAGCTTCAGGCCGCGGGCCTGCAGCCCGGCGGGCCGAACGGCTCCTGGTTCCAGGAGGTGCCGCTGCTCCAGTCGGACATCGTCGGGACGCCGTCGCTGTCGGTCACGGTCGGCGGGCAGACGCATCCACTCACCCAGGGCGCGCAGATCGCCGTGCGCGCGAGCATGCAGCAGGTCGATCGCGTCGACATCCGCAACGCGCCCATCGTCTTCCTTGGCTACGGCGTGAAGGCGCCCGAGCGCAACTGGGACGATTTCAAGGGCGCGGACCTTCGCGGCAAGGTCGGCCTGGTGCTCGTCAACGATCCGGACTTCGAGACGGGGCAGGGGGACTTCGGCGGCAAGGCGATGACGTACTACGGCCGCTGGACCTACAAGTACGAGGAGGCCGCGCGCCAGGGCCTCGCCGGGTTGCTCGTCATCCACGAGACGGCGCCGGCGTCATACGGTTGGGCGACGGTGAAGAACTCCAACACCAACACGATGTTCGACATCGTGCGGCAGAATCCCGCAGCCGTGCATCCCCTCCTCGAGGGCTGGGTCACGCGGGATGACGCGGTGCGGCTCCTCGCCGCCGTCGGGGAGGATTTCGACGCCCTCAAGCGGCAGGCGCAGACGCGCGAGTTCCGCCCCGTGACGCTCGGCGACGCGCGGTTCTCGGCCAGCTACGCGGTGAAGCAGTCCACGATCCGCTCGAAGAACGTGCTCGGGCGGCTGCCGGGGAGCACGCACCCGGACGAGACGATCCTGTACGGCGCGCACTGGGACCACCTGGGCGTCGGTGCGCCGGACGCGCGGGGCGACAGCATCTACAACGGCGCGGTGGACAACGCCACCGGTTCCGCCGCGGTGCTCGAGCTCGCGCGCATGTTCGCCAGCGGCCCGCAGCCGCAGCGGTCCATCGTGTTCGCCTTCTGGACCGCGGAGGAGAAGGGGCTGCTCGGGTCGGAGTACTACGCGGCGAATCCGGTGTACCCGCTCGAGCAGACCGTCGCGGGCTTCAACATCGATGCGATGTCCGCGACCGGGCCCGCCCGCGATGTCCTCGTCGTGGGCTTCGGGCAGAGTGAGCTCGAGGATCGGCTGAAGACCGCGCTCGCGTCGAGCAGTCGCGTGATCGCGCCCGATCCGAACCCGGAGGCGGGGTACTTCTTCCGCTCGGACCACTTCCCGATGGCGAAGCGCGGCGTGCCGATGCTGTACATGGACAGCGGATCCGACCTCCTCACCGGCGGGACCGACGCGGGCCGCGCGGCCGACGAGGCCTACCGCAAGAATGCGTACCACCAGCCGGCCGACGAATTCGACGCCGCGACGTGGAACTTCGGCGGCATCGCGCAGGACGTGACGGTGCTGCACGCCCTCGGGATGGAGCTCGCGAACTCCCGCGACTGGCCGAACTACCGCGCGACGTCGGAGTTCCGCGCAGTCCGGGATCAGTCCGCGGAACGGCGGGCTCGGTGACCTGAAAGAAGCGGGAGCACGGACCCCCGCTTCGGATTTGACCGCAGGAAGT
>DASTYL010000034.1:0-8386 GCA_035764975.1 Gemmatimonadaceae bacterium
CCGGGCGGCACCAGCGGGATGTCGCCGACCGAGGCCCAGCGGCTCAACCGGGGGCAGTGAGCGTGCTCGCGCCCGTGTACGCGCAACCGGTCGCCGTCGCTCCGCAATCGGCATTGACGACCGGCGGGCCGGCCGCCGCGGAGATCGGCTCGCTGTGGAACGTGATGCTCGTCATCGGCACCGCCACCACCGTGCTGGTGATCGTGCTCCTCCTCGTCGCGCTCTTCCGACGCCGGCACGCCGACGAGCTGCCCCCGGAGGCCGACCGCCCCGCCGACCCGCGCGGAGAAGCGACGAACGAGGAGTCGGGCGCGCGTGGCCGCGAGGACCGCGGACGCCCGCGGAGCGAGCGGCTTGGCACGCGCTGGATGGTCGCCGGCGGCGTCGCGTTCCCGGCCGTCGTGCTGACGATCCTCTTCATCCTCACGCTCGTCACGATGGGGGCGATGTATCCGCGGCGCGGCGAGCGGACGCCGCTCACCGTGGAAGTGACGGGCACGCAGTGGTGGTGGGACGTGCGCTATGTCGGTGACGAGCCGCAGCGCATCGTGCGCACCGCGAACGAGATCCACATTCCCACGGGGCAGCGCGTGCGCGTGTTGCTCCGGTCGAACGACGTCATTCACAGCTTCTGGGTGCCGGGGCTGCAGGGCAAGGTGGACATGATCCCCGGCCGCACCAACGTCACGTGGCTGCAGGCCGATCGCCCGGGCATGTGGCGCGGCCAGTGCGCGGAGTTCTGCGGCCTCCAGCACGCGAAGATGGCGCTCGTCGTCGTCGCGCATGAGCCACGCGAGTTCGCCGCATGGATCGCGCGCGAGGTACGCCCCGCGGCGCCGATCGCGGACAGCGCGCTGGCAGCGGGACAGCGGGAGTTCGCCACGGCGGGGTGCCAGCTGTGTCACACCGTGCGCGGGACCTCCGCGCTGGCCGCCGCGGGGCCCGATCTCACCCACGTCGCCAGCCGGCGAACGCTCGCCGCGGGTGAGCTGCCGAACACCCGCGGCAACCTCTACGGCTGGCTCGCCAATCCGCAGGCCCTCAAGCCGGGCACGAAGATGCCCGCCGTGCCGCTCACCCCGGAGCAGTTGCACGCGATCGTCCGCTACCTCGAGAGCCTCCGCTGACGATGGCGATCCGACAGCCCGACCCGCGCACGATGCCGCGGACCTTCGACGAGACCTGGGACCAGCCGAAGGGATTCCTCGGCTACCTCGCGACGATCGACAACATCCCGATCGCGCGCCGGTACATGGTCACGGCCTTCGCGTTCTTCATCGTCGGCGGGATTCTCGCGGCGCTGATGCGCCTGCAGCTCTCCCGCCCCGAGAACGGCTTCGTCGATCCCGACACGTACAACCAGCTCTTCACGATGCACGGGACGACGATGATGTTCCTCTTCGTCATCCCGTTCCTCGAGGCATTCGCGAACTACATGATCCCGCTGCTCAACGGCACGCGGGACCTGCCCTTCCCCCGCCTTACCGCGCTGTCCTACTGGACGTACCTGTTCGGCGGGATCTTCATCTACACGAGCTTCCTGTTCGGCCTCGCCCCGGATGGCGGATGGTTCGCGTACGTGCCGCTGAACCTGAAGAAGTACTCGCCCGGGCTGAACATGGATTTCTGGGACATCGGCCTCAGCGTCGCCGAGGTCGCGGCCCTCGGTGCGGCGGCGGAGATGATCGTCGGCATTCTCCGCATGCGCGCGCCCGGGATGTCGATCAACCGGATCCCGCTGTTCTGCTGGGCGATGCTCGTGACGAGCGGCATGATCATCTTCGCGTTCACGCCTCTCGTCGTGGGCACGGCGATGCTCGAGCTGGACCGGAAGGAGCTCACCGCCTTCTTCGACAGCGACAAGGGCGGCGACCCGCTCCTCTGGCAGCACCTGTTCTGGTTCTTCGGGCATCCCGAGGTCTACATCATGTTCCTGCCGGCCGTGGGGATCATGTCGCACGTCGTGCAGACGTTCTCGCGCCGGCCGGTGATGAGCTACACGCTCATGGTGCTCGCGCTCATCGCGACGGGATTCCTGAGCTTCGGGCTGTGGGTGCACCACATGTACGTCACGGGGCTGTCGGCGGTGGCCCTGGGCGTGTTCGCCGCCGTCGGCGCGGTCGTCGCCATTCCGAGTGGCGTCAATGTCTTCGGGTGGATCGCCACCATCTGGGCGGGCAAGCCGGTCTGGCGCACGCCGCTGCTCTTCTCCATCGCGGCGATCATCATCTTCACGATCGGCGGCGTCACCGGGGTGATGGTGGCGGCGGTCCCGTTCGACTTCCAGGCGCACGACACCTACTTCATCGTCGCGCACCTGCACTACGTGCTCTTCGGCGGCAGCATCTTCCCGATCTTCGCGGGGCTCTACTACTGGTTCCCGAAGATCGCGGGCAAGGTGCTCTCGGAGCGCCTCGGCCTGTGGAGCGTGGCGCTGATGTTCATCGGCTTCAACGTCGCCTTCGGGCCGATGCACCTCGCCGGTCTCCAGGGGATGCCGCGCCGTGTGTACACCTATCCGGCGGGCCTCGGGCTCGACGTCTACAACCTCGTCTCGACGATCGGCGCGTTGATTCTCGTGACGGGGATCGCGCTCACGGTGCTGAACTTCATCATCACCCTGCGCAGCGGGAGAAAGGCGGGGAACGACCCCTGGGGCGGGGACTCGCTCGAGTGGTCCGAGGCGTCGCCCCCGGTCAACGCGCAGTTCGAGCGGATCCCGATCGTGCGCAGCCGGCATCCGATGTGGGATCAGACGTCGCTGCGCCCCGCCGAAGGGGACGATCCGGAGATCGTGCGCGCGTATCGCGAGCTTGCCGGTCGCCCCGAGCGGTGGCGCGGCTCGCTCATCGTGGGCGTGGCGGACGGTCGGCCGATCGCGCTGGCGCACCTGCCGCGCCGCAGCATCTGGCCCTTCGTCGTCTCGGTGGGCTTCCTGCTGCTCTTCACTGCCGCGCTGCTCGATCACAAGTGGATCGCGATTGCCGGCCTCGCCGTCACCGCCTTCGGCATCGGTGGGTGGTTCTGGCCTCTCGATACGGAGACAGTCGCGATCCGCGAGACGCAGGCCGCTCGCGACGATGCCGGCCCGGGTGGGCCGGAGCGGCCGTCCGACACGCAGGCCGGCTCCGAGCTCGGGTTGCCGCTTGCCGTCGGCGACCGCGCCGCGAACGGCTACTGGGGTACGTGGGTGCTGCTCGCCATCCTCGCCACCGCGTCGGCCACGTTCCTCACCGGCTACTTCTACCTCGGCCAGGGCGCGGATCCGATGCCGCCAGGGTACGACGCGCCGCCGCTCGTGCCCGCCCTCGTGGCGACGCTCGCGGCGCTCGCCGCCGTGGGGGCAACTCGGTGGATGACGCATGCCGTGGACAACCGGCAGGGCGGCGCGCGACTGGCCGCGGCGCTGGTGGCGATGCTCGCACAGGGCGCGATGGTCGTGCTCAGCATCATGGCGTGGCGCGGCGCGGGCTACGATCCGGCGATGAGCGGCTACGCGTCCGGCGTCCTCGGCGTGCTGCTCTGGGGGTGGGCCGTCACCGGCGGCGCGGCCATCATGCTCGCCACGGCGGCCCTCTGGGCATGGCGCGCGGTCGGCGATCCGCGCGGCAACGGCGTCGCCCTCAACAGCTCGCTCGTGAGCTACTTCTCGGCGGCGAACTGGCTCGTGACGCTCGTCGCCATCTTCCTCTGGCCCCGCTTCGGGTGAGGAGCGCATGACCGATCGGCGCGAGATTCCCAACGCGGCCGACGCGGCGCCGTACGCGAGTGCGCGCATGCAGGCGGGTGGCAAGGGCCTCCAGCCGGCGCAGGGCACGCGACTCGTGCTGGCACTCGCGGGACCGCCGGTGGCGTGGGTGGTCCACTTCCTCGGCGGATACGTCATCGTGGCCCTCTGGTGCGCGCAGCGATGGGCGGGCACCGGCGTCGCCCTGGCGCTGCTGACCGTCGTCGCGGCTGCGGGTGGTGCGGCATCGGGGGCACTAGCCCTGCGCCTCTGGCGACACGGACAGGCGGCGCTGGTGGTCGACGCGGAACCGGGTGGCCCTGGACCATGGGACGCGAGAATGGGCGAGCGTGGCGCGCGCATGTCCTTCCTCGCCGTGCTCGCGCTCCTCATGGCAGCGCTGTTCACGTTCCTGATCATCCTCGAAGGGCTGCCCGCGCTGTTCTCGGATGCATGCCCGGCGACGACGATTCCATGATGCATCACCCGTCATGGCGCCGGGCACTGGCGCCGTTGCTCCTCGCACTCGCCGGTTTGACCAGCGCGAGCTGCCGCGAAGGTCCGGGGCCCGCCGTCCACGAGGTGCCCGGTGGCGACCCGGCGCGTGGACGCCAGCTCATCGTCGCATATGGCTGCGGCGCGTGCCATCGCGCACCGGGCGTCCCGGGCGCGGTCGGTGCGGTGGGTCCGTCGTTCGACGGCTTCGGCACGCGTGCGTTCATCGTCGGACGGCTGCGCAACGAACCGGCGTCGGTGATTCGCTGGATCCGGACCCCCCAGGCGGTCCGCCCGGGGACGTTGATGCCGGACCTCGGCGTGAGTGAAGCGGACGCGCGCGACCTCGCGGCATACCTCTACACGCTGCAGCCCGGCGGGCTCGGACCGCCGCACCTGCTGCCATCCACGATCCTCCCGCAACACTGACCATGACGGGGCTACAGCCGGTCGCGCAATCGGCAACCACGCGCACTCGCCTCATCGGCGTGGCGACGGTGCTGCTGGCGATCGTGCTCCTGCGCATGACCCGCACGGTGATGCTGCCGATCGTCGCGGGGCTCGTGATCGCGGGCATGGCCAGGCCGATGCACCGGTGGCTCGAACGCGTCGTCCGGCGGCGCGCGGCGCTCCTCGTGACCGTGCTCGCCGTCGTGCTGATCTTCCTGTCGCTGTTCGCCCTGCTCGGGTGGAGCGGCACGCGAGTCGGCGAGGAGATCCTCGAGCGGCGGGGACGACTCGAGTCGCTCCACCGGCAGGCGAGTGCTGCAGCCTCCCGGTTCGGGGTGCAGCTGCCCGACTTCCCGGGAATTGCCGGCGGAGGGACGCCTGAACCAAAGGGTGACAACCAGGCCGATGCCGGTCGTGTCGGCGCCAGTGGCGCCGATGCCGGCGGGGGTGCGAACGGCGTCGCGATGCGACTCGGCCGCACGCTCTTTTCCGGCATGGCGGGGATCGGTCTCACGATCGGCTTCATGGCCCTTGCGCTCGCGGAAGTTCGCGACGCGCGGGACAGGATCCGCCGACGGTTCGCACCCGATCGGGCGGAGCGAATCATCATCATCAGCCATGAAGTGGCGACCTCCGTGCAACGCTACCTCATGGTGAAGTCGCTCACGAGCGCGCTCACCGGCACCGCGACACTCGTGCTCACACTGGCGTTCGGGCTCGACCTCGCATTCGTCTGGGGACTGCTGGCCTTCCTGCTCGAGTACGTCCCGACGATCGGGTCGGTCCTCGCCGTCATCCCCCCTGCGCTGTATGCCGCCGTCCAGTTCGACGGTCTTGCGCGACCGATCGCGCTCACGGTCTCCCTGACCGTGATGCAGCTGTTCCTCGGGAACTATGTCGATCCGAAGATCGAGGGCCGGATGCTCGCGCTCTCGCCGTTCGTCGTGCTGGCCTCCATCGTGTTCTGGGCGTGGCTCTGGGGAGCACCCGGGGCGCTCCTCGGCGTGCCCCTGACGATCGCCGTCACCACGGTGGCCCGCCACTTCGACGCTACGCGGTGGATCTGGGCCATCCTGACCGAGCCCCGCAAGCACCGCGACGAGGCGAGGGTGGAGCCCCAGGCCCCATGACGCGAGGAGCGCCACCGCGCGAGGTCTCCGCGGTGGCGCTCCCGATGTCAGGCTGCGTCGGCTACTGGGCGGCGAGCGTGGCCGCGCGCTCCACGTCGCGCATCACCCGGAGCAGGTTGCCGCTCCACAGCTTCGCGATCTGGTCCTCGGTGTAGCCGCGCCGCACGAGCTCGATCGTGACGTTCGGCGTCTCCGTCGCATCGCTCCATCCCTGCACGCCGCCGCCCCCGTCGAAGTCCGAGCTGATGCCCACGTGATCGATGCCGATGAGCTTCACGGCGTAGTCGATGTGATCCACGAGGTCGCGGACCGTCGCGCGCGGCGGCGGCGGAAAGCGGCGGTTGACCTCCCCCATCCGCGCCTGGAAGGCGGCACGACGCTCGGCGGAAAGTCCGCCCAGGCCGCCCTGCCCCTCCGCCAGCCCGAACTCGGCGCGCAGCGCCGCAATCGCCGCGACGCGTTCAGCCGACGGCGGCGGCGGCGTCCGGAGGTAATTGTTGAACGCGACGATCTGCACGACGCCGCCCGTGCGCGCCAGCGCCCGCAGCTGCTCGTCGTCGAGGTTCCGGCTGTGGTCGCACAGCGCGCGCACGGCCGAGTGCGAGGCGATCACCGGCGCGCGCGTGAGCGCCATCGCCTGCATGTTCGCCGCCTTGGACGGATGCGAGATGTCCACCATCATCCCGAGCCGGTTCATCTCAGCGATCGCCGCCCGGCCGAGCGGCGAGAGCCCATTCCACTGCCAGACGCCGTCGCGCTCCCCCGTGTTTGAATCCGAGAGCTGCGAGTGGCCGTTGTGCGAGAGGGACATGTAGCGCGCGCCACGCTCGTGGAACCGGCGCACGTTCGCGATGTCGGTGCCGATGCCGTACGCGTTCTCGACGCCCATGAGCGCGGCCTTTCGCCCCGTCGCGACGATCCGCTGCACGTCGTCCGCCGTGCGGGCGATCGCGATCCGCCCCGGCGCGAGCTCGGTGGCGAGGCGCTGCACCGCGTCGAACTTCTCCATCTGGACGGCGAGCGCCGCTGCGTAGCCGGCGTCGGTCTGCGGCCCCTGCCCGACGTAGATGGAGAAGAAGACCGCGTCGAGCCCGCCCGCTTCCATCTTCGGCAGGTTCACCTGCGTGCCCAGCGAGTCGGCGTAGTTCGGCGACCCCGAGGTGAAGTGTCCCGCGTCGATGTCGACGTGCGTGTCCAGCGTGAGGACGCGCGCGTGCACGTCGCGGGCGTGCGCGATCATCGCGGGGGTGGGCTCAACAGGTGACGGCGGCTGCGCGGCCGGGGCGCAGGCGCCGACCAGGACGAGGGCGAGGAGGCGGGAACGGGACACGGCGGGCGGGGGCTCGAGGGCAGGGTGGGAGCCCTCAACATGCGCCACGGGCCAGGCGCCCGCAACGCGGCGCCCGGCCCGTCCCCTTATCGTGTGGCGCCCGCCGTGACCGATTCGAGCGTCAGCGTGAGGGTGAACTTCGCGAAGCTCGTCTTCACCTGCACGGGGAGTCGGCGCTCGTCCTCCGTGAACCAGATCCTCGCCTCGCCGTTCTCGGAGAACAGGCCGTTCGCCTTGATGGAGGGCTGCACCACCGTCGTGGTGAACGTTCCCGCGCCGACCTTCACGCGCTCCCGCCGCAGCCCGCTGAGCACCACCGGGTTGCGATCGGGCCGGAAGTACCGATTGTCACGGCGCGTCTCGCCGACATCCACGCCCGCCGCACGGATCGCGTAGATGAAGGATCCATCATCGAGCGGATCCCGCACGCTCGGCTGCAGCGGCTCATCGTTCTTCTGGAACTGCGCCCGCTCCGGATAGATCTCGTAGTGCGTCGTCCGCTTGTAGCTCCCTTCGTGGATCCGCTGCCGGTGCCGCAGCGACGCCAGCGTCTCCACGTCGATCCAGCTCTCGTAGCGGTCACGCACCCGGAAGAGCGGAATGCCGCCGTCGATGCTGAAGATCAGGTGGTAGGCGAGCCGCCCGCGCACCCGCTCGAGCCCTGCGACCTGCATCCGGGCCTTTCCCGCGGGAATGCCACCGAAGCTCGCACGGTAGACGAGCTCCTCACCGACCGCGAACGGCACGGGGGCGAAGACCTGCTCGCGCTCCGCGGACACCGGCTCGGTGGACGCAAGCTGCGCGGGCTGCGCCCCGGCGGATGCCGACGCGAGCATCACCGCGAGCATCACTACGCTGGCTGTTCCGATTCGCCGCATCATTCGGCCTCGCAGTCGTACGACGTTCTGCAATTCCATTCGCCCCCACTCACGCCAGCGCGGTGAGCGCGCGGAGCAGCGTCGCCCGTTCGTCCGGCGTGAGCTGCCCCACCAGCTCCTCGTGCACCCGGCTGACCGCGGCGGCCCCGGAGCCGTGTCGTTCGGCGCCGAGCGGCGTGAGCTCCGCCCGGGTGGTGCGCCGGTCCGCCGGATCGGCGACGCGCCTGACCAGGCCATCCGAGTCCAGACGATCCACGAGCTGCGTCACGTTCGACCGGACGCACTGGAGACAGCTCGCCAGCTCGCTCAGCGCTATCGGGTGTCCCGCGCGCGCGAGCTGGTCGAGCGCATGGTACTTGGCGACCGACAGGCCCGC
>DASTYL010000035.1:0-6850 GCA_035764975.1 Gemmatimonadaceae bacterium
GTGGCCAGATCGGTGAGATCGAGCCGCCCGCGACCGTGTCCGCGGGCGAGGGGCTGCCGGCTGGCGGCACCGCGGGCGTGCAGGCGAGGCCGGCGAGGCCGGCGAGGAGCAGAAGGTACGGCATCGGACGGTGAGTACGCATTCGGGTGCGTCCTCCGTGACGGGATGCTGCCACGGCCCGCAGAATACGTGCGCATCCGCGCCCATGACGCCGACCGTGCGCTCGGGACAGTCCCGGCGGCCCATCCAAACCAGCGAGCTCTGCCATGGAGTGATACCTTTTGCGGGAAGTCGTCGGGCGCCGGGCGCGCGCATGGCGCTGCCCCCCGTCGGCCGCACCCTCCTCCGCAATGTCCCGTTTCCTCCTCCGGGTCTCGATCCCCGTCTGGCTGCTCACCATCGCTGTCAGCGGGTGCGGTGAGCCGACTGCGCCCGAGCAGAAGCCCCGACTCCTCCTCGGGCTCGGGCCCATCGAGACGTCGATATACAGCTGGACGCCCGACGAACTGCGTATCGGTTGCGATGCGAGCATCCGAGCGAGCGTCGTCGGCTCCGGCGACCTCCGCTGGAGAGGTGCGACGGTCAGGTACTTCCAAGGTCGCGATCGGACGGTGGCGGTCCAACAGATCGACGTATCCGAGGCGGACGTGAGGGAGTGGTGGGGCGGGCCGGACGTCGGGGCAGGTGACACCCTGAACCTGCGGTTCGATGGCGGCATCCCGTTCGGCGTGGCGATGGACTTCCGCTACTCCGGGCCGGGGAGCGAACAGCAGCAGACGGCGTCGATCCGGTTCGATTGCGGTCCGACGGTCCCTGCCGGCACCCCCGCGCCAACGGTCACGCATCTCACCGTCACGCCCGGGACGGGTGAGGTGCAGGCGGGCGACGTCGTGCGTGTGTCATACCGCCTGGAGGGAAGCGCTCCCCTGTGGCTGACAACCGTCCAGCTGCTCGGCGCGTGCGACGAGCGGCGGAACTTCCCCGAGGGCGGAGAGAGGACCGTCGCCGAGCGCACGGTCGACATCACCGTGCCCGTCGCATGCGCGGGGGCGGAGCCGCTCTCCGTCCGCGTCCACGGTCTGGATGTCGGTGTGGGAGAAGTCAGCCGGTTGGGCGCAACCCTGACGATGGTGGATCGCACGCCACCGATCGTGACCGGCATGGGGTTCCGACCGATCACCGGCTGGTCGGCGACGGGCGGCGATTTTTTCGCCGGCGACTCGCTGCGGGTGCAGTTCAGCGCGCGCGACAACCAGGGGATCGCGACGCTCGTCTGGGAGGTCCTGCCGCACGGTCACCGCGACTCAGTGCGCATCGACAGCTACGAAGCGTACGAGCGCCAGGTTGCCATTCCGGTGCCCCCGGAATGGGTGGGCACGGTGCAACTCCGGCTATTCGTACGGGACGCCACGGGCCTCACGAGCGATACGGTCACGAGCGCACCAGACAGCATCCGCATCCATCCCACCGTCGCGCGCCCGATCATCGCCTGGCATACCAACGCGTGGACCAGCGAGGCCATCTGGGACGAGGCGCGGGGGCGAATCTATGCGCTGCAAGCGGGCCCGCACCAGATCGCGGTCCTCTCGGCGTCGAGCTTCGAGATCCTGCAGACGATCCCCCTGCCGGAGCAGCCGATGGATCTCGACGTCACCCCGAACGGCGACACGCTCCTCGTCCTCGTGTGGTACCGCCAGTCGGTGGGACGCGTGGACCTGACCCGGTCGAATCCGTCGCTCGACTGGCATCCCGTCGTGGGCGCGCATGCCCTGATGAAGGTCCAGGCACTGGGTGGAGGGCGCGCCTTCGTGCTGGCGAACTTCCTGGAAGCCCCCTCCTCGAGGCTGTTCGAGATGGAGCTCGCGACGGGCGCAATGCGCGTGCGGAGCGACGTCGATGAAGGTGCGCTTGGCGCGCTCCAATTCGGTCGGTCGCCCGACTACGGCGTGCACGTGCTGAACGGCTACCGCATGCAACGCTATGACACGGTGGGGGACGAGTTCGGTCCGGCGATCATGGGCGGGCTCCTCAACGCGGTGCCGTCCGTGGACACCGCGGGGAAGCGCATCGCCATGGGGATGGCGCTGTACGACGGCGCGCTCCAGCCTCTCCGCCCGTCGCCGATGCGATCCGGACAGGCTCCCCTGACCGTGATCTCGCCGGACGGCACCGCGCTCTTTCACATCATGAACGACCCGTATGGGCTGGTGCAGACGCGGGCACTCGACGGCGCATTCGTAGACCGCACGCCGCTCGCGGGCGGTGCGCAAAATATCCAGCTGTCGCGTGATGGCGCGACGCTGTTCGTGGCGCAGATCAACGACCTGAAATTCATCCGGCTGCGCTGAGCGGCGCGTGAATCGCCTGGTGGCGACGCGATTCGAGCTGGGCGCACCCTGAAGTCGTCACGGCCCCGTGACTACGACTCGACGATCGCAAACCACATCATCATTCCCATGTCCTCGTGATCGAGGATATGGCAGTGCATGAGGATCGGCGCGCCCGTGAACTCGGTGAACCGCGTGCGCACGACCGCCGAGCCGTGCGGCGGCACGACCACCGTATCGTGATACCCGGTGGTGAGCGCCGGCGATGGCGCGCCGCTGTTGTACGCCCCCGTCACGCTGAGCACCTGGAGCGGGTTCACGTGCACGTGCAGGGGATGCTCCTGCACCGTGTCGTTCACGATCGTCCACTCCTCCACCGTCCCGAGGATGCTGTCCGCCCACTCCGGCGTTTCGGGATCGAACGGGTGCGGCGTCACACCCTGCAGGTACATGCGGAAGCGCCCGAACTCCCCTTCAGCCACGGCATCGTCCTGGTCGAAGATGATCGTGCGGCTCTTCGCGACCGGCTCGGCCGCGAGTGACGGCAGCCCCGCGGGGTCGAGCGGCACATCACCCTGATCAGCCATGCGCGCGCCGCTGACCGCGATCGTCGCAATCGGCTTCGCGGGCCAGGTGTCCACGCCCTGGAAGTAGGAATCCACGCTCAGCACGCCCGTCATCGGCTGCGTCGGGGCGCGCACCTCGACCTCGACCCGCTTCCCGGGGGCGATCTGGACCGGGCCGGTGCCGCCGGCGTAGCCGCTGCGCGTCAGGCCGTCGTACGCGAGGACGCGCACGGCGAAGGCAGTGCCGAAGTTCAACTGATAGAATGCCGAGGTGCTCGCATTCGCGATCGCCCAGACCTGGCGCTCGCCGGGCCGCATGCGGAGGATCGGCATCTGCTCGCCGTTGACGAGCGTCAGCGCACGGACCGGATCTTCACGCTCGCCGTCGTCGGCCACGATCGTGCGGAGATCGGCGGTGAGGTACACCTGCTGGATCGCCAGCAGCCGGCGGCGGTACGTCGCGGCGACGGCGCGGGTGTGCGCGTTGTCGATGTACATCAGCCCGTAGCCGCCCCGGCCCAGCTGGTTGGTCACGAGCCCATGTACGTGCGGATGATACCAGAAGAGCCCCGCCGGGTGATCCGCCGGGACCTCAAAGTAGTATCGGTGCGACTCGCCGGCTTCCGTCATCACCAGCATGTTGTCGCCGCTGCCCATCGGCGTGATGTGGAGCCCGTGGAAGTGCACATTCGTCACCGTGTCGTGCGGCCGCGGCCGACGGCCGTAGCCGGGGTGCCGGTCCGCCTGGCCGATCCTGATTCGGTTGTAGAACGTGAGATCGACGGTGTCCCCCGCGTTCACGAGAAGGGACGGGCCGGGCATCAGGTTGTCGTACGTGATCGGCGCGAGGCGCGGACTGCCGGCGAGGTTCATCGGGCCTGACCCGATCGAGATGCGCTCACGCAGCACGCCGCCGCGGCTCCGGAATTCGCGCGGGTCGAGCAGGTCCCTGCCGGGCCCTGCGCGCATCGCGGCCGGGAGGAGGGTCGCAGCCGGCGCCACAAGCGCATCGCTCGTGCAGCCGAGGGCACTGCCAAGGAGGGCGCCGCCCGTGAGGGTGGCGCCGGCGGTCAGGAACTCCCTGCGGGAGACGCGGTTCGACATCGGCTTCCTCCCGTGGATGCGACAACGAGTGTGATCCGATCGCGGGCACTGGAAGCGCGGACCCGGGCCCGTGCGGCGACGGGGCCAACATCGAAGGCGTTCCGTCGGATGTGGTCGGGTGAAGCGGGAAGTACGTGTCCGGCGATCGCCGTTCGTCGGCTGGTGACCGTCTGCGGGGCCGGCACACGATGTCACGGATTACCGAAGACGTTCACCAGCCGACCGAAGCTCGGTATTGCGTGGCCGAGGTCGGAGCGAGTCCGTTGGCGGCCTACAGGGCAGTCCAAACCCTGATCGATGGTCCGCTGTCCAATTCGCTACCATGACGCGATTTCCCGAGCTCTTTCGTGGCGCGCTCAGCGCCCTCCTCGCTGTCGCCACGGCAGCGCCACTGCCGGCGCAACGGACGGCGACGCCGGCACCCACCGGCCCCCACGCCGTCGGCCGGCGCGCCCTCACCTGGACGGACACTGCTCGCCGCGATCCCGCCGACACCACGAGGCCGCGGGTGATCCCGGGGTGGGTGTGGTATCCCGCGGACGCCGTCCGCGGCGGGTCCCAGCCCCCGCTCGACTCCGCGTGGAATGCGTTGCGCGCGACCGCGTCCGCGCAGAAGATCGGCCCCGCCGCCGCCGAGGCGATGCGCGACATAAGGGTGCATGCGGTGACGGACGCGCCATTCGCGCCCTCCGTGCAGCGGGCGCCGGTGCTCCTCTTCGTGCCCGGCAATGGCTGGCTGCCCACGGACTACAGCACGCTGCTCGAGGACCTCGCAAGCCACGGGTACGTCGTCGTCGGCATCGCGCCGACCGGGCTGTCCGATGTCGTCCGCTTCGCCGACGGACGTGTCGTCGGGAAGGTACTGGGCGTAGGCGCGGCGATCGGCACCGACCAGCGCGAAGCGCACGAAGACATGCTGCTCGCCATCCGGCGGCTCGCCGACATGACAGGACCGTTCTCAGGCCGGCTCGACCTCACGCGCATCGGCGTATTCGGCCACTCTCTGGGTGGCACGACCGCACTCGTTGCCGCGTCGCGCGATACGCTCGTGCGCGCCGTGATCAACCTGGATGGCGACCCGATGGGTGACGTGCGGGACGCGCGCCCCCGCCAGCCAGTGCTCTTCGTCAGTCATGAGCTGCCATCGATGAGCGAGGCACCGCCGCCACCCGATACGGCCTGGACGCGCCTGACCCGGGAAGGGATGGTCCGCAGCGAGGCGCGCCGCAGCGGGGAGTGGCAGGCCATCGCGTCGCAGGCCGCGTGGTCGCGGCGCCTGCGGATCCTCGGCATGCGGCATCTGAACTTCACGGACGCGGCACTCGCGTCGTCGCTGATCGAGGGGCCCCGGCTACGGTGGATGCGGTGGGGGCCGATCGATGGCGCCAGGGGACTTCGCATCGTGGCGGATGTCACGCGGGCGTTCTTCGATCAGGTGCTCCTGGGGATCGACGGCGGAGAGATACTGTGTGAGGCGGGGTGTGCGTATGCGGAGGTGGTGGTAGTGCCGTGATCCTCCCTGGCGATCGCGCCTGAAGGCGAGGCACTTCGCTGTCAGTGGGCGCGCGCCCGGCGATCCACGCGGATCGAATCCCCGATGACGATGCGCATCAGGTCCTCACCGGCTTCCATGCGTCCGCGGTAGAGCTTCCTCGCCTCGGCGAGGACGTCCACGGGTAAGACCCTGCGTGCGCTGACGCGGTTCGGGGGGAAGGCGAAGTGCGTGAACACGGCCAGGCGCGGCTGGGTGGCCTCGAACACGCGCGCCGCGTCGGCCGGCGACGTGTGGTGGCCGAGGATGAATTGCACGGTGGGTTCGCCCATGATCTCTGCCGGCGCCATCGCGACTTCGTGCACGATGACGTCCGCCCCCTTTGCCGCCCGGACGAGATTCCCGGAATAGCGGGTGTCGCCCGACACGACCACCGCATGCCCGCCGCACCCGATCCGATAGCCGTAGGCGGGGCGCAGGGCCCCACCATGGTCGACCTCGAAGGCGGCGACCTGCACCCCTCCATCATCGAATACGACCGTGTCCCCGCGAAATTCGGCGGCCGTGATCTGCGCACCCTCGCGGGGAAGCTTTTCCTCCGCGACCCGGAACCGGACGTCTTCCGCGAACGCGATGGACAGGCCGCGGGCCAGCTCCGCCGTCCCGGCGGGTCCGATGAGCCGGAAGGGCGTCTTACGGCCCCCGAACGACGGGAGCCACCCGGTGAGCCACACGTCCGGGATGCCGCTCGTGTGGTCCGAGTGGTGATGCGTGATGAACACCGCGGTGACCGACGCCGTCCGGACGCCCGCTTCCTCGAGCCGGATCGCCGTGCCCCGCCCGGCATCGAAGAGGAGGCGGTGCCTGCCCGCCTCGACGAGGATGCTCGGCCCGAGCCGGTCGACGCGCGGGTTCGGCGTGCCTGTGCCGAGCAGCGTCACCACCATCGAGTCGCACTGTGCGGCCGCGGGGGTGGAATACAGGCAGACCGCGGCGAACAGGATGATGGGTCGCATTGAGACTCTCCCCGGGCGATCGTGAGTGCCGTTCGATGGCGGCATGTGGCAAGGTACACACATCCGGGGTGGGGCGCGGCGCATCCAGGCCTCACGTCATGGCCCGAGGCTGTTCGGCCAGGGTTTCACCGACGGTTGCCCTACTCCGGCATGAACACCGCCGACCACCGCGCGATGGCGGCATCCAGCTCGTCGCGGTTCCGCTCGTACCACGCGACGTTGCGATCGTGCTGGAGGATCGCCGCCGCGGCTTCGTTGGATGGATCGCGCTGTGCCCTCGCCACCATCGCGCTGCGCAGCTCAGGCTGCGCGGCGAGCCACCGCACGTCGAGGGTCGCGCGCACC
>DASTYL010000036.1:0-4088 GCA_035764975.1 Gemmatimonadaceae bacterium
GCCCCGCGGGAGGCCGGCAAGGACGCGCTGGAGGAGATCGCGACGCGCCTCCTGAAGGAGAACGGCCACGACGCCGGTCATGCCACCGTGTACGTGGAGATCACGCGGGGCGTCGCACCGCGCGCGCACGTCTTTCCCGCGGCGGGAACGCCCCCGACGGTGTTCATCACGACCTATCCGTTCAAGGAAGTCGCGAGCGTCCGCGCGAAGGGAGCCGCCGCGATCACCCAGCCCGACATCCGATGGCTCCGCTGCAACATCAAGACGGTGCAGCTGCTGCCCAACGTCCTCGCGAAGCAGGCGGCTGCCGAGGCCGGGGCCTTCGAGGCGATCTTCATCCGCGACAACGGCATCGTCACCGAGGGGACGCACTCCAACCTGTTCGCGGTCCTCGAGGGGGAGATCCGCACGCACCCCGAGTCGCACCTGATCCTCCCGGGCGTCACGCGCTCGGTCGTGATCGAGCTCGCGGCGGAGCTGGGGATGCCGGTCCGGGAGGAGGCGATCACGGAGCAGGAGCTCGGCGCGTGCGACGAGCTGTTTCTCACCGGCACCACGACGGACGTGATGCCGATCGTGTCGCTCGATGGCCGGATCGTCGGGACGGGCGAGCCCGGGCCGATCGCGATGAAGCTCTACGAGGCGCTGGTGGCGCGGATGGAGGCGGTCTCGGCGCGGTGATCCCGCGCCGCCGCTACGTCCGCGGCGCCTCGCTGCGCGCCGCCGCGACCAGCAGCTCCCACGCCCGCGCCACGTGGGCCCGTTCCGTCCTGACGTTGCCGATGGCGAGGCGCAGCACGTAGCGCCCGCCGAGCTTCGTGTGTGACAGGAAGGCTTCGCCCGACGCGTTGACCCGATCCATCACGAGGGCGTTGATCCGCTCCAGCTCCGCCTCGCCCACGCCGGGCGGTGCATACCGGAAGCACACGAGCGAGAAGGGCACTGGCGCGACGACCTGCCACCCCGCCTCCGCCTCGACCCACGACGCGAACTCCCGCGCGAGCGCGCAATGCGCGCGAATGCGCTCGGCCATCCCCTCGGCCCCATAGGCGCGCAGGACCATCCACAGCTTCAGCGACCGGAAGCGACGGCCGAGCTGCACGCCGTAGTCCATCAGGTTCTCCGCCACGCCCTGCTCCGCCGTCACGAGGTACTCCGGGACGAGCGCAAAGGCGCGCTTGAGGATGTCCGGGTGCTTCGTGTAGAGGGCCGAGCAGTCCACCGGCGTGAACATCCACTTGTGCGGGTTCACGACGAGCGAGTCCGCGGAATCCACTCCGGCGAGCACGTGCCGCATCTCGGGCACGAGCGCCGCGGAGCCGCCGTACGCGCCATCCACGTGGAGCCACACCTGCTCGCGGCTGCAGATCTCCGCGATGGCGGGCACCGGATCGACGCTCGACGTGCTCGTCGTGCCGACGGTGGCGACGCAGGCGAGCGGCAGGTAGCCGAGTGCGCGATCCGCGGCGATGGCCTCGGCCAGCAGGTCGGGGCGCATCCGGTACGCGTCGTCGGCCGGGACCTTCACGACATTCTCATGGCCGAGCCCGAGCGTGATGGCGGCCTTGTCCACCGACGAATGCGCGTGCTCCGAGCAGTACACGCGCATGCGCGGCAGGTCGCTGCGCCCCGCCAGCCCGCGCGTGCGCACGTCGAGCCCGGGCCGGGCCTCGCGCGCCGCGGCGAGGGCGAGCATGGTGGAGATCGACGCCGTGTCGGTGATGATCCCGAACCATCCGGGCTCGAGCCCGAGCATCTGGCGCAGCCAGTCGAGCACGACCTGCTCGAGCTCCGTCGCCGCGGGCGACGTCTTCCACAGCATGCCGTTGACGTCCAGCCCCGCGGCGAGCAGCTCGCCGATGATGCCCGGCACGCTCGACGAGATCGCGAAGTACGCGAAAAAGGCCGGGTGGTTCCAGTGCGTGATGCCGGGGACGATGACGCGCTCGAAGTCCTGGAGAATCGTCTCCAGCGGCTCGGCGCGCGCCGGCGGCGATGCGGGAAGCTGCGCCGCGATGTCGCCGGGCTTCACCTGCGACAGCACCGGATAGCGCTCGGGATGCGCGAGGTACCCGGCGAGCCAGGCCAGGGCATGGTGGCCGTGCTCGAGCAGGGCGTCGGCGTCGGAGGTGTGGCGCGTGTCGCCGTGTGTGCTGCTCGTGAGCGGATCGTGCGTCATGGAAAGAGTCTGGTCCGGGCTCCGCACCCGGTGCGTGAGGTCACCGCCACCGGAACATCCGCATCGCCAGCGCCAGGCTGACGATCATCCACGCCGCCAGCACCAGCAGCTGCGGCGTCACCGCGCTCGGGCCGGCGCCCTGCAGCATCGTCGCGCGGAACGCGTCGATCGTCGCGGTGAGCGGCAGGGCGCGGATGATGGGCTGCGCCGCATCGGGAAAGTTGGCGGACGAGAAGAAGACGCCGGACAACACCCACTGCGGCAGCATCGCCACGTTCATGAGGCCCGAGGCGGCTTCGATCGTGCGAGCGCGCGAAACCACGAGCAGTGCGAGGGCCGCGAACGACAACGACGCCACGAGGGCGATCGCGCCGAGCTGCACGATCGAGCCGCGCACCGGGACGTCGAACGCCAGCATCGCGAACCCGAGCACGACGGCCATCTCGAGCACGAGGAAGACGAGCCGCGAGAGCACGAAGGAGAGCAGGTACTCGAGGCGTGACATCGGCGTGGCGACGAGGCGCTTCAGCAGGTGCTTGCGCCGGGCATCCACGATCGAGAAGCCGATCCCCCACATGCCGCCGCCCATGATGTTCATGCCGAGCAGGCCGGGGATGAGGAAGTCGATGTAGCGGGAGCCGGGCTCACGCACCTGACGCTCGCCGATGGCCACGGGATCGGCCCGCCCCGCGCCCCGCTGCAGCCGGTCGTCCGCGAGCAGGCGCGCCAGGCGCGCTTCGGGACGCGTCTCGTCGAGCACGTACGTCACCGCGGAATCATTCGGCACCACCAGCAGCGCCACGCGGCCGGTGCGCAGCAGCTCCCGCCCGCCGTCCTCGGACGCGACCCGCGTCACGGTCATCCCTCCGCCGCGCTGGAGATGCGCGGCCAGCGAGTCGCTCGACACGGACGTCACGGCGTTCGTTACGAGGCCGACGGGAACCGCCTCCGGCGGGCGATCCCGGAAGGCGATGCCGAGGCCGATCGCAAGGATGATCGGAAAGACGAACGACCAGAAGATCGCCTCGGGCTCGCGGTAATACTCCTTGAACCGGACGAGCACGAGCTCGCGCAGCGAGACGGCACTCACTGCGTGGCTCCCGCCGTGCACCGCCTGACGCCGCGGTCACGCGTCACGAAGCTGTCTCCCCGTGAGGGACACGAACACGTCCTCCAGTGTCGCCGAATGCGTGGTGAGCTCCTCGAGCGGCAGTCCGCGCGCGGCGAGCAGCGTGAGCAGCGCCGGCACGGCCTCGTGCAGCGCGGTGGCGTCGAGCGCCCAGCGGTCCGCGACCCGTCGCACCGCGCGCACACCGGCGAGGCGTCCGAGCGAGTCGGCGTCGAGCGGCGCGACGCACTCGTCCGACGTCGCCGTCGCGAACTCCACGACGTGATCGGCGCCGCGCCGGGCGATGAGCTGCCGCGGCGTGCCGAGCGCGATCACCCGCCCGTGGTCCACGATGGCGACGCGATCCGACAACCGCTCGGCCTCGTCCATGTAGTGGGTCGTGAGCACGATCGTCCGGCCGAGTGCCTTGAACTGCTCGATGAGGTCCCAGAGCTGCCGCCTCGCCTGGGGATCGAGCCCCGTCGTCGGCTCGTCGAGGAACAGCAGCTCGGGATCGCCGACGATCGCGCACGCGAGCGCGAGCCGCTGCTTCTGCCCGCCGCTGAGCTGCCGCACCTGCGCCTTCCGCTTCTCGTCGAGCTGCACGAGCGCGATGCAGTCGTCGACCGGGCGCCCCCGCGTGTAGAACGCGCGGAACAGCCGCACGGTCTCCTCGACCGTCAGCTTCTCGGAGAGCTGCGTGTCCTGGAGCTGGATCCCCAGGCGCCCGCGCAGGTCGTGCGCGTCGTCGGTCCACCGGCGCCCGAGGACCTCGACATCGCCGGAATCCGGAGTCGTGAG
>DASTYL010000037.1:0-14616 GCA_035764975.1 Gemmatimonadaceae bacterium
GCACACCGGCGCCCTCGCGGCGAGTGATGCGGCGGTGGATGCGCTGCTGACGCAGGCTGGGGTGATGCGCGCGGGATCCATCGAGGAGCTGTTCGACCTCGCGATGGCATTCACCGCGGGGTCACGCGTCCGCGTGCCCAGGGGGCGCCGCGTCGCGGTGGTGACGAACTCCGGGGGGCCGGGCGTCCTGGCGGCCGACGCGCTCGAGATGGCTGGGCTCGACGTCGTCGAGCTGATGGACGAGACGGTGAGCGAGCTCCGTCCGCTGTTCCCGGCGGAGGCGTCGATCCGGAATCCGCTGGACATGATCGCATCGGCGAATCCACCGGGCTATCGCACCGCGGTCAGCGCGATGCTGGCCGCGCCCAACGTCGACGCCGCGGTCGTGATCTTCACGCCGCCGCTCGGCGTGCGCATCCCGGAGGTGGCAGAGGTCATCGGGGCGACCGCGCAGGCGTTCGCGGAGAAGCCGGTGATCGCGGTGCTCATGGGTCGGGAGGGATTGCCGCAGGGCAAGGCCGAGTTGCAGCGAGCGGGCGTTCCCGCATACATCTTCCCCGAATCCGCGGCGCGCGCGCTGAGCGCGGTGGTGCGGTATGGCCGGATCGCCGAGCGGCCGCCACGCGCCGTGCCCGTGCTCGACGTGAACCGCGAGCGCGTGCGTGGGATCATCGACCGCGCCCGGGCTGCCGGCGAGACCAAGCTCTCCGAACTCGACGCGCTGGCGGTGGTCGAGAGCTACGGCGTGCCCACGATCGGCGCCGACATGGCCCGGAGCGTGGACGAGGCGGTGTCGCTCGCCGAACGGGCGGGGTTCCCGGTCGTGCTCAAGATCGTGTCGCCGCAGGTGATCCATAAGACCGACGTCGGCGGGGTGCGGGTCGGCCTGCGCGACGCCGCCGCGGTTCGGGAGGCGTATCAGGCCATCGTGACATCCGTGACGCAGGCGGTCCCCGACGCGGTGATCGACGGGATTCTCGTGCAGCGCATGGCGGGTCCCGGGCGGGAGCTCATCGCGGGAATCTCGCGCGTCCCCGACTTCGGCCCGATGCTGCTCGTGGGGCTCGGCGGCGTCTACGTCGAGGCGATCCGCGACGTGCAGTTGCGGCTCGCGCCGATCGACGCGCGGGACGGCCTGGAGATGCTCGGTGCGCTCCGCTCATCGGCCATCCTGGGGGCGATGCGCGGCGAGGCGGCGGTGAACCTCGATCGCGTGGCGGATGCGCTCGTGCGACTCGGGCTGCTGGCGGCGGATTTCCCGGAGATCGAGGAGCTGGACGTGAATCCGCTGCGGGTCAGCGCTGACGGTGCCGTGGCGCTGGACGCGCGGGTGCTGATCGCTTCGGCCTGACGCGCCCCGCCGGCGCCGACGCACACACGCCCGCTACCGGACAGATCTCGCAGCGCGCCACGCGTGCCGTGCAGACCAGCGCACCGAGCTCCATCAGCGCCTGGTTGTGCGTCCACGTGGCGCGTCCCGTCCGCGGCAGGATCCGCTCGGCGATCGTCCAGAGCTGGCGCTGGTCCCGCGCCGCCTTGGGATCGAGCTTCGGCGCGAACACCCGCGCCAGCACGCGTGCGACGTTGGTGTCGACGAGTGCCGCCCGGCGCTCGAATGCGAACGACGCCACCGCCCCAGCCGTGTACGCGCCCACGCCAGGCAGCGTGCGCAACTCCGCCGGGGTCGTGGGAAACGCCGCCGTGTCGGCGCGGCCCCGATCGGTGACCTGCCGCGCCAGCGCGTGGAGATTGCGCGCGCGCGCATAGTAGCCGAGCCCCGCCCACGCCTCGCGGACGCGTGCGGGCCGCGCGCGCGCGACATCGTGGACCGTCGGGAAGCGCTCGAGAAAGCGGGCGTAGTAGTCCACGACCCGCGAGACCTGCGTCTGCTGAAGCATCAGCTCCGAGACGAGGATGTGATACGGGTCGCGCGTGCGGCGCCAGGGCAGGTCACGGCCGCTTGCCCGGAACCAGGCGTGCAGCCGGCGCCGGAACAGCGGGGCAGCCACGAGCGTCGGGGTCGTGGCCTGATGGTGTTTCAATGCTCGTCCTGTCGGCAGGCCTGACGGGGGGTGGGGTTCGCGAACAGTGCCGTGAAACAAAACGAGGAGGCGAGTGCCCGGCAACGTGCTCCCGTGCGGCGCGCTTCGCCGCGGCTGCGACGTGCATCACTGCGCACGAGCCCGCTCCGGGCGACATTCACGGCGCTGTTTTTCTCAACCTTCACGGAGCTTTCACCCGCATGACCTTCCTTCCGGGAACCCGCCGCCTCCGCGCTGGCGCCCTTCTCGTCGCCGCGGTTGCGGCTACCACCACCGTCGCATGCGCTGACGGCTCCGGCCCGGCGGCCGGACCGATCGTCGTTCAGCTCACCGACGCGCCGATGGATTCCGTCGACAGCGTCAACGTCTACGTCGTTCGCGTGGACGCCAAGGCCGGGGCCACCGATTCGGCAGACGCCGCGAACGTCAGCGGCGGCGGCTGGACCACGATCGCAGAGCCGAAGGACACCTTCGAGCTGCTGTCGCTGCGCACCGACACGACGGTCCTCAACCGGACCATGCTCGCCGGGGGCACCTGGAACAGCCTCCGCATCGTGATCGACCCCTCGCGCTCGTACGTGATCCTCAAGGACGGCACGCGCCTCGATGGTCGCACGAACATGGGCAGCAGCGGCGAGCCGGGGATCAAGTTCCCGAGCGCCGGGCAGTCGGGGCTGAAGATCCAGCTCAGTCAGCCGATCCGGATCACGAGCGACACCACCGTCCTCACGATCGACTTCGACGCCGGCCAGAGCTTCGTGCAGGTCGGTGAGACGATGCGCGACGGCCTGATCTTCCGGCCGGTTCTCCGCGCGGATGTGACGATCGAAGAATAAGGGGGCTGCGAGCGGCGAGCTGCGAGCTGCGAGAAACTGCCCTGGAGCTGCGCATCATGCGCCGGGTCCCGAGTGGTTCTCGCAGCTCGCAGCCCGCAGTTCATCTCGCAGCCCGCAGTTCATCTCGCAGCTCGCAGCTCATCTCGCAGCTCGCAGCTCGCCTTACCTGGGTGTCCACACCGGGTTCCCCGTGAACAACCCGCCCGCGAACCCCACCTCGTGGGCGAGCATCAGCCCGAACACGATGCTCAGCGCACCCGCTCCGACCTGGATGTAGCGCTGCATGGCGGCGACGCGGCGTGCCGCGAGCAGCGACGGGACTGCGATCGCCGTGGTGATCAACGCCATTCCCGCGATCGTCCCGACGCCGAACACCGTCAGATAGAAAATCCCGGCGATCGGCGACGAGATCGATTGCAGGACCAGCATCGCGACGAACGCGGAACCCGCGAGGCCGTGCACGAAGCCGATGCCCAGTGGCCGCATCGAGCCGGACGCGTGGTGGGCGCGGTCGCGCCGCAGGGAGAGCACGCCCAGGCCGATCAGCATCAGCGCGACGGCGAACTCCATCGCGAGGCCCACCCGTGGCGGGATCACGAGGTTGAACAGGATGATCGCGCTGCCGACGAGGACGATCGTCGCGGTGTGGCCGACTCCCCAGAGGGCGCCGATCGACGCGGCGCGGCCGACCGCGCGCTCGCGGCTGACGATCGTCGTCACGGCGGCGACGTGGTCGGAATCGGTCGCGTGGCCGATCCCGAGGAAGAATCCGAGGGCGAGCGCGGGAACTGGGTCGAGCATGGCAGAGACGATGGGGACTTCGGTCGAGGCTCCGGCAATCTAGCGGCCCCGCGCGGGTGAGCTACACGCGGGCCCCGTCGAGCACGCGGCCCGCAAGCAGTCCCAGCCAGACCGCCAACCCGGACAGCAGCACGCTCGCGACCACATAGCCGAGCGCCCGCGCGGTCGCCTCGTCCTGCAGCAGGCGCACCGTCTCGAGGCTGAAGGTCGAGAAGGTCGTGAATCCGCCGCAGAGCCCGACCGTCAGGAACAGCCGCGTCTCGACCGACGTGGCGCCGCTCCCGGCGCGCACGAACAGCCCGAGCAGGAAGCCGCCGGCCACGTTCACGAGCAGCGTGCCCACGGGGAACGTCGCGGACCGCGTGGCCAGCGCGAGACCGATGAGATACCGGGCCGCACCGCCGAGCGCGCTCCCCGCGGCAACGGCGGTCAGTGCCCCGATCGACACGGGGCGGGGGCGAGCGCATGCCGGCGGGACGTGCGGGCGCCGGTTCCCTTTCCAGTTGGCATGCCACAATGTACGGCATCCGTTCCGCTTCGCACTCACGACGGCGCCACCCTGCAAGGATTTCATGCTTCGTCTCACGCTCCCCCTGCTGTTGACCCTGATCGCGCCGCTGCACACCCGGCTCGCGCGGAGCGAGCCCGCAGCCCGGAGCACGGTCACCGAGTCGCCGACGCAGCTTCGACTCTGGTTCCAGGGCGACATCGAGGCGGCGTTCACGCAGGTGGCGCTGCGCGCCAGCAACGGCGCCCGCCTGGCGCTTGGCGCACCGGCCGAGGGCGCGGAGCCAGGACTCGTGGTCGTGGGGGTGCCGCTGACGCTGGCGCCCGACGCGTACACCGTGGCGTGGCAGACCGTCGGCCGGGATGGGCATACGATCAGCGGTGAATTCGGCTTCACGGTCGCCGGCGCGGACACGGTCGCGGCGCGCCCGCCGGCCGTGATCGATTCGTCGGCGTGGGGGGCCGGTGCCGCGGGACGCACCGTCGCCGGCGCTCCCATCGTGGAACGTCACGACCCGCACGGCGTCGCGACGGGTGTCCACGAAGCGCAGCCGACGTCCATCCGCATCGCCCGATGGGGCGAGCTCGCCCTGCTCGTCGTCGGCCTCGGCGCCCTGGCCATGCTGCTGCTCGTCCTGCGCACGGCGCGCGGCAGTCCGGCTCACGAGCGCTTCCTCGCCACGGCGACGCGGCGCGTCCGCGCCCTCGCGACGGTGGCGACAGCGCTCTTTCTCTTGGTGACGCTGACGCGGCTCGGGTTGGAGTCCATCGCGATGCATGGCGGGAGCGAGGGCCTGACGGGCCCTGGGCTCGGCCAGACGGTGGTCACGGCGTGGGGACGCGGGTGGCTGGTCGGCGCGCTCGCGATGCTCGGCGTCCTGGTCGCGCTGCTGCTCCGGCCGCGCGCGACGAGCCCCGATGTGCTGCACCGCCCGTCGCCGGGAAGCGACCTGCTGCTCGGGCTCGCGGGGCTCATCGCCGCGGCCGGCCCGGCGATGTCGGGACATGCCGCCGGCGCGGAGTCGCTCATGCCGCTCGCCGTCCTCTCCGACTGGCTCCACGTCGTCGGCGCCGCGGCGTGGATGGGGGGCGTCGCGTCGCTCGCGCTGGCGGGCGCGCCCGCGGCGCTCGCACAGCCGGTGGAGGACCGCGCGCCCTCCATGGCCTGGCTCGTCAGCGCGTTCCATGCGCTGGCGACGCCGGCCATCGCCCTCGTCGGCGCCAGCGGCGTGCTGTCGACGTGGCTGCGCGTCGGGTCGTGGGCGGAGCTCACGCGGACGAACTACGGCGACCTGGTGCTGTTCAAGGTCTTCCTGGTCGCATTCGCCGCCCTGATGGGCGCGTACCACTGGTACCGGGTGCACCCGCGGCTCGTTGCCGCGGCGGCGGGGCGCGACCGCGACGCGCGCCAGATGGGCTGGACGCTCCGGGTCGAGCTGGCCGCCGGAGTCCTCATCCTCGCGCTCACCGCGGCGCTGGTGACGACGCCGCCGCCGCGCTGAGCGCTACGCGACCTTCCGCGTCTTCCGGCGCAGGAAGTCCATGAGGATGAACTGCCCGAGCGTCATGGTCGAGGTGAAGTAGGCCTTCCCCCGGCTGATCTCGCAGACCCGCTTCACGAAGTCGACGAGCGCGCGGTCGCGGGCCAGCATGAACGTGTTGATCATGACGCCTGACCGCCGGCAGTCCGCGACCTCCCGCAGCGTCTCCGCGATGACCGTGGCGTCCAGGCCGAACGAGTTCTTGTAGATCCGGCCGTCGGGGAGCGTGAGGGCGCTCGGCTTGCCATCGGTGATCATGACGATCTGGCGCATGTCCTTCTTCTGCGCCAGCAGCAGGCGGCGCGCGAGCTTGAGCCCCTCGGCCGTGTTGGTGTGGTACGGCCCCACCTGCGCCTTCGCGAGCGCCGCCAGCGGGATCTCCTCCGCCGTGTCGTGAAAGAGCACCACGCGCAGCGTGTCGCCCGGAAACTGCGTGCGGATGAGGTGTGTCAGCGCGAGTGCGACCTTCTTCGCCGGCGTGAAGCGGTCCTCGCCGTACAGGATCATCGAGTGCGAGCAGTCGAGCATCAGCACCGTCGCGCACGACGAGCGGTACTCGGCCTGCCGCACCATGAGGTCGGAATAATCGAGGTCGAGCGGGACGCCGATGTCGCCCGTCCGCAGCATCGCGTTGCGCAGCGTCTCGTTGACATCGAGGTTGAGCATGTCGCCGAACTCGTACGGCTTGCTCGACGCGTCGGCCTCGATGCCCGTGGCCAGGAACGGGGTGTCGTGGCTTCCGACACTCGACCTGCCGAGAGAGCCGAGCAGCCCGCGCAGCGTCTTGTAGCCGAGGAAGTCGAGTCCCTTCCCGGTGAGGTTGAACTGCACGTCGCGGCTCGCGGCATGCGCGAGGGAGCCGCGCCCCTCGACGGCCTGATGCCCGGCCGGCATCTGCGGCGGCGTCTCCACGGTCAGGTAGCCCTCGTCGATCAGCCGCTGCACGATGCTGTCGAGCAGCTTCGCGAGCGCGGCCTGGCCGTCGGGGTCGTCCTTGCCGCGCAGCGCCTGGAGCATCTCCGGCGTGAACTGCCCGCTCTCCATCAGCGCCTCGAGGATCGCCTGCTTCAGCGCGTCCATCGAGTGGTCGCTCTCCTCGTCCCCCCACCCGTAGGGATCGTGCCCGCCCGCGAAGCCCGACTGGAGCAGGTAGTCGCTCAGCTGGTCGAGCAGTCCCTGGAGGTCGACGGCATCCGCGAGCTCGGGGCTGAACTTCGAATAGGTATGACGGCGCACAGGGTACCCCCGGCCTGATCAGAGTTTCTTCAGTCGCACGGTCTCCACGGGCTCGAACCCCATGTGATCCCACGCCGTTCCCGAGACATCATCGCCGACCACGGAGTGCAGTCGCATCTCCATCATGCCGCGGTCGGTGCACCAGCGCTCGGCGGCCTGGAGGAGCGCCCGCAGCACGCCCTGGCGGCGCGCGGCCGGCTCGACGTACACCGACGACACGTAGCCGTAGCGCGGCGGCTCGAGCAGCGGAGACGCGGCCGACTCGACGCAGCGGAGGATGCCCACCACGTCACCGTCCCGTTCCGCGAGGAACATCACCTCGCCCGTCGAGGTGAGTTGCCCGGCGAAGATCGTGCGGGCCCGTGACTCGACGTCCAGCCGGAGCCGTCCGTATATCGGGTGCGTCCCGTGCTCGCGCAGGAGCGCCAGGCGCAGGCGGACGACCGCGTCGAGATCCGCGGGGCGCGCCCGGCGCACGCGCAGCGACGTGGCGACGCTGCCGCCTGCCGTCGGGTCGGCGGACGTCATGTCACGCGAACCCTTCGCCATGGTGGTCGTTGCGCGGGCGGCGGCGCGGCTCCGGCGTCGCGCGGCCATATTCCCCGCCTTCGGAGCGCGAGATCAGCCGCCGCGCGACCAGCGCCTCGAGCACGAGCTCGCACGCGGCAACCAGCCCCGGGACGTCGTCCGGCTCGGCGAGCCCCACCTGCTGCACGAGCTCGACGAGCCCCGGCACGGTGCGGAATCCCTCGAGCGCCGCGGGAGCGACGGCGTCGTCGCTGACCTGCAGCGCACTCCCCGTGTCGAAGTACATCACCAGCGCATCGGTGTTCACGCCGCCGGCGCGTGCCGTGAACGTCGCATCCGCGGCGCGCCGGATGAGCTCACGCGCGATCGTCGCGCCGCCGATGAGCTCCCCCTCGTATTCGAGCTCGATCTTGCCCGTGATCGCGGAGAGCGCCGCGTAGAGATCGGACAGCCGCGGCACCGCTTCGGGCTCGCCGCAGACGATCGCGCGCCGCTCCGCGTTCGAGACGACGTTCTCCGTCACCGTGATCGGCATGCGCTGCGAGACGCCGGAGCGCTTGTCGATGCGCCGGTCCTGCCGCGCCTCGAACGCGACGCGCTCGATCACCTCGGCGACGATCTCCGGTACGCGCACCGGCGTCTCGCCGCGGTCCGACCACGCCTCCTGCTGCGTGATCGTCATTCCCAGCTCGACGGTCTCCGGATAGTGGGTCAGGATCTCGCTGCCGATCCGGTCCTTGAGGGGCGTGATGATCTTGCCGCGGGCCGTGTAGTCCTCGGGATTGGCGGTGAAGCAGAGCAGGACGTCGAGATCCAGGCGCACGGGATAGCCCTTGATCTGGACGTCGCCCTCCTGCATGACGTTGAAGAGGCCCACCTGCACCTTCCCCGCGAGGTCGGGGAGCTCGTTGAGCGCGAAGATGCCGCGGTTGGCGCGCGGCAGCATGCCATAGTGGATCGTGAGCTCGTCGCCCAGCAGGTGCCCGCCGCGGGCCGCCTTGATGGGATCCAGGTCGCCGATGAGGTCCGCGATCGTGACGTCGGGCGTCGCGAGCTTCTCGACGTACCGGTTGTCGCGGCCGACCCAGGCGATCGGGGTGTCCTCGCCCGCTTCCGCGATCACCGTGCGGGCGTACTTGGAGATGGGGGCGAACGGATCGTCATTCACCTCGCTCCCCGCGACCACCGGCATCTCGGGGTCGAGCAGCGTCGTCAGCGCGCGCAGGATCCGCGACTTCGCCTGCCCGCGGAGCCCCAGCAGGATGAAGTTGTGCCGCGAGAGCAGGGCATTGACGATCTGTGGCATCACGGTGTCCTCGTAGCCGAGGACCCCCTCGAACAGCGGGCCGCCGCCGCGCAGGCGGTCGATCAGGTTCGTCCGGACCTCGTCCTTGACGGAGCGTCGTGAACGGGGGGGCGCGCCGTAGGGAGAGCGGCGCAGCGCACCGAGCGTCTGGGGGAGCGAGGCAGCCATGGTCCTATCGTATGGCGTGGACCGGAACGGGGGTAGAGCGCGCCCTCGCCGGCCATCGGGGGCCGCGGGCTGGCGAACTCACCCTTGACACTCCGTTCGAACTCCGTAACGTTCCACCCCGCGAAAACCCGCAGCCCGGCTGCCGGCGATTGCGATACCAACCCATCCCATTCGGAGATTTTCCATGAAGCGTCTGGTCCTTGCTGTTGCTGTGCTCGCGGTTGCCGCTGCCTGCTCGTCCGAAACGCCGGAAACTGCGGACACCACGCCGGCGATGGCCCCCGCTCCGGCGCCGGTCGACACCGCGCTGACGATCGATTCTGCGGCTGCGGACACCGCCGCGAAGGCTGATTCGACCGCCGACACGACCAAGTCCTGAGCTGTCCGGTCGTAAGGGCAGAGCGGCGCGACGGGTAACCGTCGCGCCGCTCTGTTTTTTGGGGCTTCCGGGAAATGTGGCGCGGCTGCGGACCCCTCATGGTCTTCGCCCCTGTTGCCGGGTCCCGGAATTCCCAGAAGACCTGATTTTCACCGCGGAGAACGCGGAGAACGCGGAGGAACCGCTCCGCGTTCTCCGCGTTCTCCGCGGTGGACCCTCACCACCCCTGATCGAAAACAACCGCTCGCTAGGCGAGTGGAGTTGCAGGCGCGGGCCTCGAAAAGGCCGGTACCCATAGCCGGAATCCCCGGAAGACCTTTCTTGGGGGGCTACCGGTCCTCTCGGTGCGAGCGCCACCAGGCGAACGCGTCGGGCACCCCCTCCTCATGACGGACCCGGGGCGCCCATCCCAGCTCGGTCCGGGCCCGGTCGGACGTAAACGGATTGTTACGGCTGATGAAGTCCAGTGACGATCTGGCCGAGGAGACGCTCCGATCCATGCCGAAGAGCGGGCCCACCGCGTCGATGACGCCTGACGCGGCCTTGGCGAGGGCGAGGGGCACGGGGACGGCCCGCAGGCGCGTCCCGAGCCCCCTGGCCGCCAGGGTGAAGAAGTCGGCGACCGTCACCGGAAAATCGTCGGCCAGGTTGAACGCCCTGCCCCCCGCGGCGTCGCGCGTCCCCGCCAGGACCACGCCGTCCGCCACGTTCGCCGCATGCACGAGGGCCATCGTCGTGCGGCCCCCGCCGACCATCGGAATCACCGCCCGCTCGACGAGCCGCGCCATGCGCGGGACGAACTGGCGGTCGCGTCGGCCGTAGATGACCGACGGCCGCACCGCGGAGGCCCAGAGGCGTCCCTGCCGATGCGCGTCCAGCACGAGCGCCTCCGACTCGCGCTTCGACCGGCCGTAGTGCGCCGATTCCGGAAGCGGCTGCAGCGCCGCGTCCTCGCTCGTCCTGCCGCCGTCGTCGCGGTAGCGCGCCCGCCCGCCGTAGACGGCCACGCTGCTGACGTGCACGAGGCGCGCGCGCGCACGCTGCGCCGCCTCGATCGCGTTGGCCGTCCCCTGGATGTTCGATCGCTCGTAGCCCGCCCATCCTTCTGGGTGAAAGATCGCGGCCGCGGCATGGACGATCAGGTCAGTGCCCGCAGCGGCGTCGTCGAACGAGGCGGCGTCGAGCACATCGCCACGGCGGAGCGCCACACCGCGGTCAGCGAGCCAGCCGGCTCGCGCCGGATCACGCACGAGCGCGCGCACGGCCCAGCCATCCGCGATCAGGCGCTCCGTGACATGTGATCCCAGCAATCCGGTCGCGCCGGTGACCAGCGCCGTCCGCATCCGGCGGGCGTCAGCGCGGGAAGGGGAGCGCGTGCACGACGGCAGCGCGCTCGCCGCCCTCCCAGCGGGCGGTGACGGTGCTGCCGGCTGCGACCTCTCGGCGGATCATCGCGAGCCCGATCCCCCCGAGCCGGGGCGAGTCGACGGAGCTCCGCACGTCACCGACGAGCTTTCCGCTCTCGTCCAGGAGCTGCGCGCCCGTCGGCAGCGCCTGCGGTCCATCCGTCCGGATGCCGAGCAGGTGCCGGTTGACGTGCCCCCGAAAATGCACGCGCGCCACGACTTCCTGGCCCGTATAGCAGCCCTTCGTGTATGAGATCGCGCCGAGCTCGTCGAAGTTGGCTTCCTGCGGGATCGTGGACTCGTCGATGTCGACGCCCCACTCGGGATACCCGGCCTCCACCCGCGCGACGTCCCACGCCGCCACGCCCGCCGGCGTGCCATGCGCGCCGAGCGCCCGCGCCCACGCGGCATCGAACTGGTCGACCGGCAGGTAGACCTCGAAGCCATCGACGCCGGCGTCCGGGACCCGGGCGATGATCGCGCGGGCGTCGCCCATCGCGACGCTGACGTGGGCATAGGCCGGCAGGACGCCGAGCGCCGTCGGCGTCCCGCCGGTGACGGCCGCGGCGACGTGGTGCGCGAGCGGCCCGAAGATCCCGAACGCGCGCAGCGACGCGGATTCGTCCAGGTACTTCGCCGCGCGCGGATTCACGTACTTCTTCACGAGCTCCATCCACCCGGCCACGGCGCGTGCGGGGCAGTCCACCAGCAGCCCGTCGGCGTCGCGATAGATGCGGAGGTCCGCGACGATCCGCCCCTTGGGCGTCAGGGCGGCGGCGTAGCAGCCGTGACCCGGCTCGAGAGTGAGCACATCGTTCGTCACGAGGCCGTTGAGGGTCTCCGCGGCCCGCTCGCCGGTGAGCCGCAGCCGCCCACGGTGGCTCTGGTCGATCACCGCGGCGCGCGAGCGGATGGCATCGTATTCGGCGCCGACGCTCGAATAGGTGAGCACGACCGGCCGGCCGCCGACTTCGGTGAGCGTGGTGCTCGCGGTATCCGTCACGTGCATCGAGTCATGGTGGATCAGAGGACGTTGGCACCGGCGCGGGCGGCGATCGATCGGATGGTGTCCATCGTAGCACCCGCGAGACTCGGGAGGTAGCCGTCGGCCTCCAGCGCGTCGCTCGCCGGCGCGGCACCCACCACGATGCTGACGATCCCGGCCGTTCGCGCGGCGCGCGCCCCGTCGCCCCCATCCTCGAGGGCGATCGCCGTGCGGCGCGGGACGGGCCGACGTCGTTCGAGCTTCGCGAGGATCGCGCGATATGCGGCGGGGGCGGGCTTCTCCTCCACCACGTCGTCGAGCGACACGATGCTCTCGAACGCGTCCTCCAGCCCGGCCAGCCGCAACATCAGGTCCACCTCGGCCCGCGTGGCGCGGGCGACGAGGGCGCAGCGCGCGCTCGCCTGTGCCCGGTGCACGAGCTCGACGGCGCCGGCGGCCATCATCACCCCGCCCGCGGCTGCACGGCCGGCGAAGATCCGCTCGGCACGCGACGCGGCGAGATCGACGGCGACGAGATCGTACGAGACGCGGGCCTCGTGCGCCGCCGCGGCGACCGCGCGACGCACGGCGCGCCCACGGCTGTGCTCCAGCGCTTCCTCTGGATCGATCTGGATCCCGTCCTCGGACAGGGCAGCGGTGAGGGCGGCCGCTCGCAGCGGCAGGGTCTCCACCAGCACGCCCTCCAGCTCGAACAGCAGCGTGGTCACTCCGACACCTGCCTGCGTTCCTGGTGCGCGCGCGCATACGACAGGTCGAGCAGCTCGATCGGATGCACCGCTCGCGCGCTCGCCCCGGTCATGCGCAGGCCGGCACCGATCTGCATGAGGCATCCGGGGTTGCCCGTGGCCACGAGCTCGGCGCCCGTCTCGGCGATGTGCGCGAGCTTCGGCTCGAGGACCGCCTGCGACGTGCCGGGCTCGATGAGGCTGTAGATGCCCGCGGCGCCGCAACAGCGGTCCGCATCCTCGAGTGGCACGAGCTCGAGGCCGGGGATGGCGCCGAGCACGACGAGGGGAGGCGTGGTGAGGCGCTGAGCGTGCACGAGGTGGCACGGCGCATCGTATGTGATGCGCGCCTCGACCGCGGCGCCCGGCCTCGGCCCCGCGTCCGCGAGCAGCTGCGTGGCGTCGCGCACCCGCTCCGCGAGGCGCGCGGCGCGCTCGGCATACGCGGCGTCGTTGGCGAGCAGGTGCCCGTACTCCTTCATCATCGCGCCGCAGCCCGCGGAGTTGGTGACGACATACCGAGCGCCGCTTCGCTCGAATGCGTCCACGTTCCGCCGGGCGAGGTCGCGCGCGGCGTCCAGCGATCCGGAATGTGCGTGCAGCGCGCCGCAGCAGCGCTGCCCGGGCGCGGGGACGAGCGCATAGTCGTTCTCGACGAGCACGCGTTCCGTCGCACGATTGGCGTCGGGGAAGAGCCCTTCCATGACGCACCCGGTGAGCACCGCGACACTGCCGCGGCTGCCGTCGCCCGACGGCGTGTAGGACGGCGCGTCCACTGGCGACGCGGTGGCCGCGAGCATCGCATTGGCGAACCCCAGCCGGCCCGGCATGCGGGCCAGCAGGCGGGGGATGCCGGTCATGCGCAGGAGCCGCGACGCCGCCATCAATGCCCCGAGCAGGCGCGGGAAGGCGAAGCTGCGAAGGCCGAGGCGCGCGAGCAGCGGGGCGGGCCTGTATGGCGTGATGGTCGCGCGCGTCGCCTCGAGGAGCTGGCCGTACGGCACGCCGGACGGGCACACCGTCTCGCAGGCGCGGCATCCGAGGCATCGGGCGATGTGCTCCTGCACCGACGGATCGGCCGGGGCGAGGTCGCCCTCGAAGACCGATCGCATGAGCACGATGCGGCCGCGCGGCGAGTCGTTCTCGTCGTCGAGCGCCGTGTACGTGGGGCAGGCCTGCAGGCAGAAGCCGCAGTGCACGCATGCGTCGATGCCGCCGCGCACGTCCGCGAGCGGCGTTCCGGGGACCGCGCACGGAGTGCTCGACTCCGCGGGCTCGAGTGCCGTGCCGGGCCTGATGCTCATCGGTCACCGCCTGCGGCACCCAGGATGCCGGGATTGAGGATGCGCGCCGGGTCGAACGCGTCGCGCACTCCGGTCGCGAGGCGTGCGAGCACGTCGCTGTCGCTTCGCGGGCGAGGCACCGCGTCCCACGCGCCGGCCGGAAGCCGTTCGCCGATGCAGGTGCCGTCGAAGTCCGTCATGGTGAGTCGCAGGAGATTCGCGATCCTCGCCGCGAAGCCGCCTTCTCCCTCATCCGCCCGGCGAGGCAGGGTGACGCGGGCGACCGTGCGATCCACGGCGAGATGCGCCTGCCCCTCGCCGCCGCGCGCGACGTCGCACGCGAGGCGCCAGACATCGAGGACGCGCGACGGGGCATGCGAGAGCCGGATGGTCGCGGACCCCGCCGGCTCGAGGGTACGCAGCTGCTCCCACAGCGTGGGCGCGACCTCGCGAACCTGCCCCGCCGCCCCCAGCGCGGCACGCATGGCATGCACGATGACGCCGGTATCGGCCGCGCGTGCGACGAGCGCTCCATGCGCGGCATCCGCGAGATCGAGCGCGTGCGCCGTCGCGGCATCGAGCAGCGCGAGCGAGTCGAAGGTGAAGGGCAGGGCGCGAAGCGTCGCCAGCGCCGCCGCGACGCCGTCGGCGTCGTCCGCGTCGACTGCGACGACGAAGGTCTCGTCATGGGGCGGCAGCGCGCGCAGCCTGACGCTCGCTTCGACGATCGCGCCGACCGTTCCCCATGCTCCGGTGGCCAGGCGAACGAGGTCGAAGCCCGCGACGTTCTTCACGACGCGGCCGCCGGCGCTCACGATGTCGCCCGTGCCCGTGACCATCGTCAGGCCCAGC
>DASTYL010000038.1:0-4947 GCA_035764975.1 Gemmatimonadaceae bacterium
ATCAGCAGCGAGTAGAAGAGCGACGGGCCGACTTCCTTCGCCGACGCGAGCACGATCTCCCACCGTTCGGCCGGGGTGAGCGTCGCGGTGTCGAGGGTGGACTCACCCGGAGGGATCCGGCGCTCGAGGTGCTTGTGCATGTTCTCCACCATCACGATCGCCGCGTCGATCATCTCGCCGATCGCGATGGCGATGCCGCCGAGCGACATGATGTCCGCGCCGATGCCGAACGCCCGCAGCCCGATGAACGCGATGAGGATGCTGACGGGCAGCGTGACGACCGCCACGAGCGCCGACCGGGCATGCAGGAGGAATACGATGCAGATCAGCGCGACGATGATGATCTCCTCGATCAGCGTCGTGCGGAGCGTCCCCACCGCGCGGTCGATGAGGTCGCTCCGGTCATAGACCGGCCGGATCACGACCCCCGGCGGCAGCCCGCGCTCGACCTCCGCCAGCTTCTCCTTGACGCGCTCGATCGTCGTGCGCGCGTTCTCGCCGAACCGCATGACGACGATTCCGCCGACGGCGTCGCCCCGTCCATCGAGATCGGTGATCCCGCGGCGCGCGGCCGGGCCGACGCTCACGCGCCCGAGCTCCGCCACCCGAACGGGCGTCCCGGTCGCGGTCGCGCTGATCACGACGTTCTCGATGTCCTCGATGGACTCGAGATACCCGAGCCCGCGCACCATGTACTCGCGCTCCGACAGCTCCATGACCATCGCGCCGACGTCGCTGTTGGCGTTCTGGATCGCCTCCATCACGCGGCCGACGCCGACCCCGTAGGCGAGCAGCCGGGAAGGATCGAGATCCACCTGATACTGCTTCTCGAAGCCGCCGACGCTCGCGACCTCCGCCACGCCGGGCACCGCCGTAAGCGCGTAGCGGAGATACCAGTCCTGCAACCCGCGGAGCTGCGAGAGATCGAGCTGCCCCGTGGTGTCTTCCAGCGCGTACTGGTACACCCAGCCCAGCCCCGTCGCGTCGGGACCGAGGGTCGGAGAGACCGCGGCGGGAAGCCGTCCCTTGATCCCGTTCAGGTACTCGAGCACGCGCGAGCGCGCCCAGTAGAGATCCGTCCCGTCGTCGAAGATGACGTACACGAACGAGACGCCGAAGAACGAGTAGCCGCGCACCGTGCGCGCCCCGGGGACCTTGAGCATCTCCGCGGCGATGGGATACGTGACCTGATCCTCGACGATCCGCGGCGCCTGTTCGCCGTAATCCGCCTGGACGATCACCTGCACGTCGCTCAGGTCGGGCAGTGCCTCGAGCGGCGTGGTGCGCAGTGCCCAGACGCCGACGAGCGTCAGCGCCGTGGTGAGGATGAGGACGATGAGCCGGTTGCGGACCGCCCATTCGATGACGCGATGGAGCATCGGGCGGGTCCTCAGTGGTTGTGGGCGGGGGCGGCCGGCGCCGCGGCGGGACTGCGGCCTGGCGGAGCGCGGTGCGCCGCGTGCGGATCCGCGGTGCCTGATGCGGGTGCCGCCACCTCGCTGTCGGTGGGCGGCAGCGTGAACTCCATCCCTGGCATGTCACCCATCCCGCCCAGCGCCGTGCCCAGGTTCGACTCGGCGTCGATGAGGAACGTCGCCGACGCGACGACGGTCTCTCCCGCCGCGAGCCCGCGCAGGATCTCGGCGCGGTCATCCGACGTCGCCCCCACCTGCACCAGCCGCGGCTCGAGGCGCGCGTCCGGACGCCGCACGAAGACGAGCTGCCGCTCGCCGGTGATCAGCACGGCGCTGCGCGGTACCGTCAGCACGGCCGGGCGTCCCGCGCCGGTGATGTGCATGGTCGCGAACATCCCGGGCTTCAGCCGGAACTCCGGATTCGACAGCTCCACGCGCACGCGCGCGGTCCGCGTCGTGGGCGACACCGTCGGCGAGACGAAGGTGATTCGCCCGGCCCACCGCTGCCCGGGATACGCATCGAACTCGGCGGACGCCCCCTGCCCCACACGCATCGCGCCGAGGTCCTGCTCGTACACCTCGCCCTCGACCCAGACGCGGCGCAGGTCAGCCAGGCGATACAGCGCGTCGCCCGCCATCACGCGCTGGCCCTGGGTCACCGTCTTCTCGAGCACCACCCCCGTCGCGGGTGCGCGCAGGGTCATGGTGCGCTGCACCTGACCCGTCCGTTCGATCCGCGCGATGTCCCCGGCCGGGATGTCCCAGTACGCCAGTCGGCGCCGCGCCGAGGCAATGAGCTCCTGCGCGCCGGCGCGCGTCTCCTCGGATCCGCCAGCGACGTCGCGGGCGAGCCGGTGCGCGAGGAGGAGCTCCTCCTGCGCGGTGACGAGCATGGGTGCGTACACCGCGAACAGCGGCTCTCCGCGCTGCACCGTGCGTCCGGTGAAATCGACGTAGAGTCGTTCCACCCACCCGTCGATCTTCGGCGAGACCGTGGTGACCGACGTCTCGTCGTACGTGACCTGCCCGACGGTGCGCACCTGCCGCGGCACGACGCTCGATTCCACGCGGGCGAAGGTCACGCCGATGCGGCGCGCCTGGTCGTCGGTGAGGAAGACCGGCTGTGCGCTGTCCCCCGGCGCCGCCATGGCGCCGTGGTCGTGCCCGCCCGGCGCCGCGTCGGGTTCGGACTCCCGCGTCAGCAGGAACGCCGCGAGCAGCGCCGCGAGCGGGACGCCAACCGCGGCAACGCGCGTGAGCACGCGGCGGTTCCGCGCGAGCCAGGGCCGGCGCGTCGCCGCGGGGGTGTCGTTCGTCGTTGGCTGCATCACTGTCCTCCGGTGGTGCGCGGCGCGGACGCCGATTCATTGATGAGTGTCCGCCCGACGATCATCTCGAGCTCGGCCCAGGCGCGACCCTCGGCCGCCTCCAGCGCCAGCAGCTCCTGCCGGTAACGGTTCACGCTCATGCGATTGTCGATGACGGTCATGAGATCCACGCCGCCGGTGCGGTACGAGGCGAGCGCCGACGACGTCGCGGCTTCCGCCTGCGGCAGGACGGTAGTCCGGTAGAGGGCAGCGAGGCGGCGCGCGCTCATGAGCGATGCGTGCAGCTCGCCGATGCGGCCGCGGGTATCGGCGCGCATGGCGTCGAGCTCCGCCGTCGCCATCGCCTGCATCGCGGCAGCCTCGTCCCGCATCCGGAGCTGGCGGGACCGGGCGTAGATCGGCACCGATGCGCCGACCATCAGGCTCCCCATGCGATCCGTCTCGCCCTCCATCGTCCGCTGCCCGTACTGCACCCCGATCTGGAGGTCGGGCCAGCGCTCGCGCCGCGCAAGCGCGGCATCCGCCTCGGCCGCGCGGACATCGGCGGCACCTGCGGCCAGCATCGGCCGCGTGCGCAGGGCTGCCTGCTCCAGTTCTTCGCGCGACGGAATGGACGCCGGAAAATCCGGGAGTACCGGTGATCCGCTCACCGTGGCGACATCCACCGCCGCCACGGCGGCAAGCCGCGCCGCCGCGGCGACGCCCATGGCGGACATTCGAGTGATGTCCTCGTCCATCCGTGCCAGCTCGACCCGTGCGCGCAGCACGTCGGCCTGACGCCCCTGCCCCACGCGGTACATGGCATTCGCGACCGCCGACACGTCCTCGAGCAGCCGTCTCGTCTCGGCGGCGAGCGCCGCACGTCCCTCGGCCTCGTAGCGCTCGTAGAACGCCATCGCCGCGGCGGCCCGTGCGCTGAATGTCGCCTCGTCCACGCGTGCCGTCGCGGCATCCGCGCGAGCGCGCGCCGCGCGCTTCGCGGCCGCGAGCTTCCCCGGGAGCGGCACCATCTGCATCACCTGAAGCTGCGTCATCCCGAGCACCGGATCGGGCCGCATCTCGGGGAGCATGTAGTTCATGAACCCGAGCTGAAGCTCCGGATCCGGCGGGAGGCCGGCGGCCGGAATCCGCGCGCGGGCGGCACGCGCGAGCGCATCAGCCGCCCGGGGACGCGGGCTGTTCGCGGCGACGAGCGCGAACACGGAGTCGAGGGTGAGACGGGGGGCCGACGGCACCGCTGGCGGCGCCTGTGCCGGCGTGGGTACGGCACTCAGCGCGGCGAGCGCCGCGACGAAAACGAAATGACTGGGAGAGAACACGGTTCGACCTCACGACAGGCGATGAGCGATCCGCCAGGAGGGCGGTCGCGATCATTCGCGGGCGCGCAGGAGCGCCCGTCGGAGGTCATCCCCGCGGAGGGGGCGATTCCGGAGCCGGGGTGGGTCCGAGTGGGGCCAGCTCCGCCGACGGCGCGGGAAGGTCCGGGAGGTCGGCCGCGGCGAGCGCGCGCACGGTCTCCGGGACCATGAAGCCCTGGAGGCAATGCGCGACCATCCCGCAGTCGAGCGCCTGTCCGGGGTGGTCCTCGTGCTGACTGCAATCGTGCGACGCGGGACGCTCCGTCGCGCCGTGACCCATGCCGGCCATTTCCCCGCCGTGCCCGTCATGCTCCGTCGCTGCGGCAGCGTCCTGCGTCATGTCGCACGGCGGATGTGCCCACCCGAGCGTCGATGTCAGGACGCTGAAGATGAGCAACACAGCCGCGAAACGGCGCGGCAGGCGGGCGCGAGGGGCCGGTGCTGGCATGGCTCGTGAGCATACCCGCCTGACGCGGGATCGTGCGTCGTACAAACACCCGCGTTTCGTCAGGGATTCCCTGATGCCTGCCCCGTGGCTAGGGTGAAGGCGCCCGGGCGGATCCCGCGGCGCGGCGTCCGGTGGTCCCTGCCTTTGCCGGCACCCTGCCTTTGGTATAGGGGGTGGGGGTATATTAGCTCCGGTGCATGCCGACCGCACCGTGCTGCCGCGCGTAACTCACCGCTGTCTTCTTTCATGACGAGATGACGACTCAGACCTTCGGCCCACCCAGGCGGGCTCCACGTGGACGCCGCCTCGCACTCGGATTGGCGCTGTTCGCGCTCCCGCTCCTCGCCTCCCGGGGCAACGCGCAGACCGACTACTACAACACGGATGCGGGGCGGCCC
>DASTYL010000039.1:0-11113 GCA_035764975.1 Gemmatimonadaceae bacterium
GACGGTGCGGAAGCATCCGGTCGCACCGGCCGGGGACTGATCGCCGCAGCGGTGCGCGCCTCGCGCGGGCGCGCACCGCTGCCCCGTTAACTTCCGGCGCATGAGATCGTGGACCGCATGCGCCGGCGCGCGCCGATGATCCGGCTCGCCTGCATCGATGTCGACGGCACCCTGGTCGGCGCGGACGGCGTGATCCACGCCGATGTCGACGCGGCCATGGCGCGTGCCCGCCAGGCAGGAATCCACCTCGCGGTCTGCTCCGGCAGGCCCGGTTTCGGCGTGACACGCGACCTCGCGCAGCGGGTCCAGCCGGACGGGTGGCACTGCTTCCAGAACGGCGCGAGCATTCGCCACGTCACGGCGGGGCGATCGTTGTCGGTCGCGCTGGAGGATGCAACGGTCGCGGCGCTCGTGCAGCAGGCTCGCGCGAACGGACTGCCCCTCGAGCTGTACACCGACGATGAGTACGCGGTGGACAGCGACGCCGAGCGCGCGCGCCGCCATGCCGGGCTGCTGGGCGTGCCGTTCCGGCGGCGAGGGTTCGACTCCCTCACACGGCCGATCGTGCGTGCGCAGTGGCTGCTGTCGCACGCGGAGGCGGAGCGCTTCGACCTCCACCATTACGTGGGCCTCGAGGTGTCGCCCTCGCTCGCGCCCTCGATGCCCGATACCCGTTTCATCGGCCTCACGAGGGCCGGCGTGAACAAGGGCGCTGCCGTGCGCGCGATCGCCGCCGACTACGGCGTACCGCTCGGCGAGGTGATGTACATCGGCGACGGCTACAACGACACGCCGGCCATGCGGATCGTCGGTCATCCGGTCGCCGTGCGGAATGCCGAGCCGGAGGCACTCGACCTCGCCCGCTACGTCGTGGCGACGGCGGAAGCGGGGGGCGTCGCAGAGGCGCTCGCCATCGCACTCGCCGCGGAGCCACGGTCGCACCACGGGTGATCCGGCGGAGAAAGGCAGGGACCGCGACGAGCTCAGGAGCGCCGCGCGCGGCATGGCTGCTGCACGCGCGCTGGGCAGTCGCCGGGCAGGACCCGCCCCTTCAGGAGGAACGCCATGCGCTCCGTGCCGCCAGCTGCAATCCGTCCCCTGCTCGTGCTGCTGCTTCTGGGCTCCGCGGTGGCACCCCTCGGGGCGCAGTCACGGGTCTCACCGGCGGAGACGCTCTTCGTGTACGGCCCGGGGGGGCCTTATCCGGCGATGCGCGAGGCCGCGGATTCCTTCGGGCGCCAGCACGACGTCACTGTGCAGGTCACCGCGGGTCCCACGGCGCAGTGGCTGGACGAAGCGCGCCTGCGGGCCGACGTCATCTTCAGCGGCTCCGAGCACATGATGACGGATTTCGTGCAGCAGCTCGGTGACTCGGCGGCCGGCGCCATCGACGAATCGACCATCGTCCCGCTCTATCTGCGCCCCGCGGCCATCCTCGTGCGCAAGGGCAACCCCGACGGGATCAGGCGTTTCGAGGACCTGCTGCAGACGGGGCGAAAGGTGCTCGTCGTGCAGGGCGCGGGGCAGACGGGGATGTGGGAGGACGTCGCCGGGCGCACCGGTGACATCGCGACCGTTCGCGCATTCCGGAAGAACATCGGTGCCTTCGCGCGCAACAGTGCCGAGGCGAAGCAGCTCTGGGCCGCCGACACGACGTTCGATGCGTGGCTGATCTGGAACATCTGGCAGGTCGCGAACGCCGAGCTCGCGGACGTCGTGCCGCTCGATCCCCGATGGCGGGTCTACCGTGACTGCGCTGTCGCGCTCACGCAGCGCGGACGCGAGCGCGCGCGGGCGCGGGAGTTCGTGGCGTTCCTCCGGTCGCAGGAGGGGGGACGGATCTTCGGGCGCTGGGGGTGGATCACCGGCTGATCGGCGGCTCGGTGACGCGCTGGAGCAACACCGGCACCGCAGCGCCGCGCAACACCTTGTCGCCCACGCTCCCCAGCATCAAGCGCCCGATGGGACCGCGGCCGTGCGTGGCCAGGGCGACGAGCGTCGCATCGTGATCTTTCAGGGCCGCCAGGATCGCCGGCGCCGCCTGCAGGCTGAACCGCACGTCGCACCGGACATCGGCGCCACGGGCGCGCAGTCCGGCGGCAAGACCTTCGAGATATCGCGAAGCGGTCGCGCGCTCCGCGGCAGTGTCCCGGTCGATCTCCGCCCGGGAGGCAACTGCCATCAGCATGGGATGCAACGGCATGCAGATACGCAGGAGGGTGTACGCCACCCCCTCGGTGCCGAGGACGGTGAGAGCGGTGTCGAGGATTCGCTCGGTTTCGGGGGTGCCGTCGAGGGGGATGACGACGCGTCGGTGGATCGCCGGCTCGAGCGCACCCTGGGCCGGCGGCCGCACAACGAGGATGGGGACCTCCAGGCGGCGGACTAGCGCGTCGGTCACGCTGCCCAGCCAGTACCGGCTCGCGCCACCGTGTCCGTGTGTCGCGAGTACGACGAGATCGGCGCCAGTCTCTGCCTCCGCCGCAATCACCGTCGCGGGCACTCCCTCCAGTATCGCGGCATCCACCACGAGGCCGGATTCCGCGCGGATGCGTTCCTGCATGCGTTCGAGACTTCCACGAAGCAGCTCGTGGCTTTTCACCTCGTCCTCTTCGAAGGAGCGGGCGCGTGCCGCGCCGAACATCGCCGGCGCCGGTGCGTGCGGCCGGTGCACGGTAAGGAGGCGAAGCCGGGCACCCATGCGTTTGCCCAGCGTCGCGGCCACCGTGCCCGCTACTTCCGCCCACGGTGATCCGTCCAGCGGCACGAGAATCGTGTACATGATTCCGCGTTCGATGAGAGAAACGGACAACAGACGAGAGGCACCACGGTGAAGGCCCGGTACGAACGCTATGGCGGCCTGCGCCAGCCGGCATCGCTGGTTTTCCCCCGGCAGCTGTCAGGGATCACCCCGTCGCGGCGTGCCTTCACCTGTTTCCGACGCAAGACATCAATACCGGCAAGGGACCTCTGATGGAAATTGGCCTCTATACGTTCGCGGAGCGCACGGCGAACCCGCGCACCGGCCATCTGGTCACCGAGGAGCAGCGGCTGCGCAACCTCCTCGAGGAAGTCGAGCTGGCCGACCAGGTGGGACTCGACGTGTTCGGGGTCGGTGAGCACCACCGGCCGGATTACATCGTGTCGTCACCTGCCGTCGTGCTCGCGGCCGCGGCAATGCGAACGAAGCGGATCCGCCTGACGAGCGCGGTCACCGTCCTGAGCTCCGACGACCCCGTGCGCGTCTTCCAGGACTTCGCGACCCTGGACCTGCTGTCCGGTGGGCGCGCGGAGATCATGGCGGGACGCGGGTCGTTCATCGAGTCGTTCCCGCTGTTCGGCTACGACCTGCGCGACTACGACGCGCTGTTCGGCGAGAAGCTCGAGCTGCTGCTGCAGCTTCGTCGATCGGATCACGTGACGTGGCACGGGCGGCACCGGCCGTCGCTCAGCGGACAGAGCGTCCATCCGCGCCCGGTGCAGGCGTCGCTGCCCGTCTGGATCGCCGTCGGCGGAACTCCCGAGTCAGTCGTTCGCGCGGCGAGGCTCGGCCTCCCCATGGCGCTGGCGATCATCGGCGGGGCGCCCGAGCGGTTCGTGCACTTCGTCGAGCTGTATCGGAAGGCGGCACGCGAGGCCGGGCACGATCCATCGACGTTGCCGGTCAGCATCAACTCGCACGGCTTCATCGCCGATACGTCGGGCGAGGCGGCGGACGAAGCCTTCCCGCCCTATCTCGACGTGATGGGCCGGCTCGGGCGGGAGCGCGGGTGGCCGCCACCGACGCGAATGCGCTTCGACCAGGAACGCGGCCCGCGCGGTGCGCTCTTCGTCGGCGATCCGCAGGAGGTGATCGACAAGATCCTGTGGGAGCACGAGCTGTTCGGGCACCAGCGCTTTCTCATGCAGATGAGCGTCGGCACGATGCCGCACGACCGGATGCTCCGCTCGATCGAGTTGTACGGCACCGTGGTGGCGCCGGCCGTGCGGAAGGCGGTCGCGGGCTAGGCGTCGAGCTCGAGCAGCAGGTCGAGGGCGCGTTGCCGCTCCGCGCCTGCCCCGAGGCGGTCGAACGCTTCGGCGGCATGGCTCGCGTCGCGCCGCGCGCGATCCCGATCACCGGTCCGGAATGCCAGCACCGCGCTGGCGAAGGTGACTTCCGCATCGACGATCGCCGGGCCGCCGCGGGCCGTATGCGCCGCTGCCGCACTGAGCAACCGTCGCGCCGCGGCGTGATTGCCCAGCGCCGTTTCGGCTTCGCCGGCGCAACGGTAGGCGTCGGCCGCCGTCTCGAAGTCACCGTGTCGCTCGGCATCGGCAGCCGCGTAGGTTGCCGTGGCGGACGCAAGGCGGAAATCGGAGCTCCGCAACGCCACCTCGGCCCGGCCGACCTGCGCCATGATGGCGAGCCGCGGGGCGCCCGCCTCGCGGGCGTAGTCCATCGCACGCCGCTCGTATTCGTCGGATTGCGTGAGGTCGCCGAGATCGCGGTAGGTCATCGCGAGGTTGTGGAACGTCTCGGCGAGGCCGCGGAGCTCGCCGAGCCGCTGGTACACCGGCACCGCGAGATTGTAGAGCCGCAGCGCATCGTGCCGCGCCCCGCGCAGGTTGGCGATCGCGCCGAGGTTGTTCGTCGCGCGGGCAAGCAGGAGCACGTCGTCCGTCTGCTGCGCCAGCTCCAGCAGGCGATCCCAGGCCGCCTGCGCCTCGTCGAGCGCCCCGACCGCGAAGCTCGCCGCGCCGAGGAGATTGAGGGCGGTGCGATGCGCGCCCCGGTGCGCCGTGCGCTCGAGCAGCGGCGTCGCGGCTTCGAGGCACGCGCGCGCATGCTGCGGCTCGCCGCAGCGGAGGAGCGCCTCCGCGTACAGCGTCAGCCGCTCGGGACGCTCGGTCAGCTGCTCACACTGTCCTTCCAGGAGCGACGCGACCTCCCGCCACGCGCCAGCGCCGGCGCGCATGCGCGCCTGGTGCAGGACAGGATCGTCGAGGCCGAAGGAGGTCATTGGCGGGTGCGTTTGGGCGCGCGCGTCGGTCAGTACGCGATCGCGTAGCCGGAGAATCCGAACAGGTCGACGTCGACCTCGTTCAGCTCGTACTCGACGACGGTGGCCATGCGGTACCACGGCTGGCCCGGCGCTTCCTGGCGCCAGACGCTGAGCTTCCGCTCGTTCTCCACGTCCCGGTCGTCGATGTCGCCGTCGCCATCGAGGTCGTCATCGGCCTCCTCGAAGCTGATCTCGAGTTCCGCCGGGTGGTCCTGCGAGAAGCGGAGTCCGGACGGCTGGAAGTCGAGGATCAGCCGCGAGGGATCGACGACGTTCACGCTGATCAGGATCGAATCGCCCTGCTGGAACGCCGTGCCGTTCGGGCGGCGCAGCAGCGCTTCGGCCCTGACGCGGAAGTGCATGAACTCCGTGGAGTCGGTCTGTCCCGGCCGCGGGCGATAATAGATGAAGACGTCGCGGTCCTCACCCCGCTTCGCGTAGAACTGCACGGACGGATTCGCGAGGGGCGGGGCGTCGGCAGCCGGCCGGATGAAGGTCAGCTCCTCGGCCAGCCGGACGTCCGGATCCGGACCCGCCGGGCCGTCGTCGCATCCGGTCGCGATCAGCGCCGCCGCCGCGAAGAGGAAGAATGCAGGAGCAAGCCGGTGACTACGCATGATGGGACTCGGTATGTTCAGGTGAATCGAGGGGCGTCTCGACGATGCCCTCGTCGGACTGGTCGTCGCCGGTCGTCTCGAGCAGCCGCAGCAGGCGCGGCCGGGAGATGCCGAGGCGCCGTGCCGCATCGCTCTTGTTGCCGTTGCACAGCGCGACGGTTGCCCGGACGGCGGCGGTGATGATGGTCTGCAACGGAGCCGGAAAGGGAATCCCGCCGGACGCCGCGGCGGCTGCGGGTGTCAGCGACTCGAAATCCGCGGGAGTCAGTTCCGGGCCAGGCGCCAGCAGCACGGCGCGCTCCAGCACGTTGCGCAGCTCGCGGACGTTGCCCGGCCAGTCGCGCGTCTGCAGTGCGTGGATCGCCTCGGCGGAGAGCCGGCGCGGCGGCAGCCGATAGTCGGCGGAGAACTTCTGCAGGAAATGTTCGGCGAGCAGCACGATGTCTTCCCGCCGGGCCCTGAGCGGCGGCAGCTCGATGGGCACGACGTTGAGCCGGTAGAACAGGTCCTCGCGGAACTCGCCGCGGCGCACCGCGCCGGGCAGGTCCACGTGCGTGGCGGCGATCACGCGGACGTCGACCGGAATCGACCGCGTGCCGCCGACGCGACGGACCGTCCGCTCCTCCAGCACGCGAAGCAGCTTCGCCTGGAGTGCGATCGGCAGGTGTCCGATCTCGTCCAGGAAGATCGTTCCGCCGTCCGCCAGCTCGAACAGCCCCGGCTTGGTTCCGGTGGCGCTCGTGAACGCGCCCTTTTCGTGGCCGAACAGCTCGCTCTCGAGCAGCTGTTCGGGAATCGCCGTGCAGTTGACGTCGACGAATGGGGCGGCGTGCCGCGGCCCATCGTAGTGGAGCGCGCGGGCGAGGAGCTCCTTGCCGGTGCCCGTCTCGCCGGAGAGCAGCACGGTGACCGCGGGATGCGGGATCACGCGCGCCGCCCGTTCGAGGGCCGCATGGAGCGCTGGGCTCTCGCCGAGCATCCCCTCGAACCGGTACTTCCGCCGCTCCGTCGCCGTGAAGGCGCTGGCCTGGGCTTCCGACCGCAGCGCATCGGCGCGCTCGCGCACCCAGGTGCGAAGCAGCTCGTAGTCCCCCGGCAGCGCGAAGTATCCGGCGGCGCCCGCCGCGACCAGTGCGCCTGCGAGCCGATGATCCGGCTCGGCACCGACCGCGGCGATGGCGACGCCGCCCCGCACCACTCCCTCCAGCGCCGGCTCGATCTGCGCTTCCGCGCCGGCGCCCGCGATGATGCCCACCGTGCCCGGGTGCTGCGTCAGCTCCACGGCTTCCGAGGCGAGATGCAGCTCCAGCCCGCACTCGCTGGCGAGTGCGGGCCACTGCATGGAGAAGGAATCCGTGATCGGAAGGACGGAGAGCCTGGACACGGCGGGGAAGGGAGCGGGAGGACCGTCAGCCTTCGAGGTCTTCCTCGAAGGCGTCGAACGACTTCTCGATGTTCTCGTCGACGCGCGACTTGTTCTCGCCGCCGGCGTTGGCCGTCCGCGGGTCGATCACGGTGCCGGTCTCGGTCTTGAACCAGTTGGCGAGATCGACGTGGATCACGAGGTTGCTCGCGGTCCCGTCCACCGTGATCGGCGGCTGGAACTCGAGCTCCATCTCGACCTCGACGCCCGTCGTGAAGACGAACGGCTCTCCATTATACGTCCCTTCCACGCGGATGCTCACCCCCTCGAACCCCGGGTGCGCCGCGAGGAACGCCTGCACTTCCGCCGGGTGATCGTCACTATGGCTGCTGACGGCGTCGATCTCGAACTCGAGCTCCTCGTACGTGCCGGCGGGCACGTTCACCGAGACCACCGAGCGCGTGGTGGCGTCCAGCGGCAGGTCGACGAGCATCGGGCCGGTCTTGAGCTCGGGGCATCCATCCTCGTCCGACTCGGTCGTGGCCGACGCCGAGCACGACGCGCCGACGGGCTGCAGCTCCGACTCGGAGAACACGAGCTGCGCGCGGGTGATCACGAGCGGGGATCCGGCCACGGCCAGCGCGGGCGACACGCCGAGGCTGGCGACGGCCTGCGGCGCCGTGGAGAAGGCAAGGTTGACCGTGCGGCCCGCGGCCGGACCGGTCGAATCAGCGCAGCCGGCGACGGCACCGGCGGTGAGCACTGCGGCAGCGATGGCGATGTTCCTGGCACTCATGAGAGGACGCTCCTCGATGTTGGACGACGGATCCGCGTGTGCCGCGCCGGGGCGAATCCGTCCGTGGTGGAGGCGCGGTGACGGCTGACATCAAGGCGAGGGACATGCCCGTGCCGGAGATGATCTGATTGTCCTCCAAGTTACGGAAAATCAATTACTTAGGGTGATGTGACCGGCATCACCCAAGGTCCCGGCTGCAACGTTTCGTTCCACCGGCTGCATCAGGGTGTCACGCGATGGGCGACACCCCTGGGGGGCGCGACGGCGCGTCAGCCCGGGCCACTTCATCCGCTAGGTTTGTCGCAATGCGACTCAAGGACGTCGAGCTCGCCTGGCGCCGGCTGTGGATCCGGACGCTGACGCGACGGCTCACCAGCCGGACCCACGGCCCGGTGCCCGACTGGCGGAAGGCGCGGGTGCTGTTTCTCCGCCATGACCGCATCGGCGACATGATCCTCTCGACCGGGCTCCTGCGCGCGATCGCGGAGGCACACCCCGGCATCGCGATCGACGTGCTCGCGTCGACCACCAACGCGCCCGTGCTCGAGAACAACCGCGCCGTCGCGCGGACCATCGTTTTCCGCCGCGGCGGCGTGGGCGCCTATCCCGGCGTCGTGCGCTCGCTGCGTGCGACGCGGTACGATGCGGTGATCGACTGCATGGTGACGGCGCCGTCGCTCACGACGCTGCTGCTCATGTGGGCCAGCGGCGCGCGCCACCGGATCGGCGTCGCCGGACGTGGCAACGACGCGGCATACACGCTCCTCGTTCCGCCGCTCCCCGCGGGGACGCACATGGTGGAGCGGCTCGGGTCCCTCGCGCGCGCGGTCGGCGTGGATCCCCGGAGCGCCGATCTCACGCCGACGCTTTCCCTGACCGACCTCGAACGCGCCCGCGGCGAAGCGGAATGGTCGGGCGAGGCCGCGGGCGTGAAGCCGGGGCTGCGGCTGCTCGTCAACGTCAGCGCCGGGCGCGGTCATCGGTTCTGGCCGGACGAACGATTCATCGAGACCGTCCGGCGCGCGACGGATGGAGACGAGGCGCCGAACATCCTGGTGATCGCGTCGCCCGACGAGCGGCAGCGCGCCACGACGGTCGCTGCCGCCCTCGGTGGGCGCGCCGTCGAGACGCCGTCGGTACGCGATGCCTTCGCCCTGGTCGCGACCGCCGACGCGGTGCTCACGCCGGACACGAGCATCGCGCATGCAGCGTCGGCGCTCCAGCGGCCGTGCGTCGCGATGTACGTCTACGGAACGGCCGAGGAGTGGGGGCTCTACGGCACGTGCGGTGTCAACGTCGTGAGCCCGATACGCGATCTTCGCGCGCTGGAGGTGCAACCGGTCGCGGCAGCGCTGCGTGGTGTCCTCGACGACGTGCGCGGCGACGCGGCCCGGGTCTTGTAGAGACCGGCGGCGGACCCTTCCCGCCGCCACATGATACACGAGATCACGACCGCTCCCTTCGCCGACCAGCGCCCCGGCACCTCCGGGCTGCGCAAGAAGGTCCGCACCTTCGAACAGGAGCACTACCTGGAGAACTTCGTCCAGGCCGTGCTCGACGCCGCCGAGCTGCCCAGGGGGAGCTCGCTCGTGGTCGGAGGGGACGGGCGCTATTACAACGCCGTCGCGATCCAGAAGATCGTCCGCATCGCGGCCGCCAACGGCGTGGGGCGCGTCATCGTCGGGCGCGGCGGCATTCTCTCGACGCCGGCGGCCTCGCACCTGATCCGCTCCCGCGGCGCCCACGGCGGCATCATCCTCTCCGCCAGCCACAACCCGGGCGGCCCGGACGAGGACTTCGGCATCAAGTACAACATGGCGAACGGCGGCCCGGCGCCGGAGCGGGTGACCGATCGCATCGCCGGGCTGGCGGCTGCCATCACGCGCTATCGCACCAGCGACGCCGCCGACATCGCCCTCGACGCATCCGGCGAGCAGCGCATCGAGGAGATGGTCATCGAGATCGTCGACCCCGTCGCCGCGTACGCCGACCTGATGGAGTCGCTGTTCGACTTCGCGGCGATCCGCGCGCTGTTGCAACGCGGATTCCGCATCAGCTTCGACGCGATGCACGCGGTGACGGGCCCCTACGCGCAGGAGATTCTCGAGCGGCGGCTCGGCGCGCCGTCCGGCACGGTCCTCAACGGCGTACCGCGCGAGGACTTCGGCGGGGGCCACCCCGATCCGAACCTCACGTACGCCCGCGATCTCGTCGCGCGGCAGTTCTCTGACGACGCCGCGGACTTCGGCGCCGCCTCCGACGGCGACGGGGATCGCAACATGATCCTCGGCCGGAAGTTCTTCGTGACGCCGTCGGACAGTCTCGCGATCCTCGCGGCCAATGCGACGCTCGCGCCCGGGTACGCACGCGGGCTCGCCGGCGTCGCGCGGTCGATGCCCACGAGCCAGGCCGTCGACCATGTCGCGCGCAAGCTCGGCGTCCCGTGCTACGAGACGCCGACGGGATGGAAGTTCTTCGGCAACCTGCTCGACGCGGGGAAGATCACGCTGTGCGGTGAGGAGAGCTTCGGCACCGGGTCCGACCATGTGCGGGAAAAGGACGGCCTGTGGGCGGTCCTGTTCTGGCTCAACCTCCTTGCCCGGCGGGAAGGGGAATCCGTCGAGCAGATCGTTCGCGCGCACTGGCGCGACCACGGCCGCAACTACTACACGCGCTACGACTACGAAGGGGTGCCGTCGGACGGGGCGGCGCAGCTCATGTCGCTGCTGCGCGCGCGGCTCCCGGCGATGCCGGGCAGCGATCTCGCCGGCCGGCGGATCGAGGCGGCGGACGACTTCGCGTATCACGATCCCGTCGATGGCAGCACGAGCAGCGCGCAGGGGGTCCGCATCCGCTTTCAGGATGGGAGCCGCATCGTGTACCGGCTCTCCGGCACGGGAACGGCCGGCGCGACGCTGCGCGTGTACGTCGAGGCGTACGAAGCGGATCCCGAGCGCCAGGGTGCGGAGCCGGCGGACGCGCTTCGTGATCTCATCCGTGCTGCCATCGATGTCGCCGAGGTGCGGCAGCACACGGGACGGACCGAGCCGACGGTGATCACCTGATGGCGCCGCTCCGCTTCGTTCTCGCCACCCAGCACTACGCCGGTCTCGGATTCGCCATGCGCCTCCTCGACGAGGGTCACGACGTGCTCGTCGCCCACGCCGACATCGACGATCGCCGGCTCGCCCCGCGTCACGCGCTGCTCGGGCAGGGGCTCCTCGAGCGTCGTCCGATCGGCGACGTCATGCGCGACCGGGAGCGCTACCGCGACGCCTACTGGGTATGGGAC
>DASTYL010000040.1:0-32464 GCA_035764975.1 Gemmatimonadaceae bacterium
GCGGTCACGAGCATCTTGGCATCCATGCCGCCGATCCGCTCCTGCATCGACAGCAGCGCCGTCCGCACCTCGACGCCCAGGCGCTGCTCGTTGTAGAACCGCGCGAACTCCGCCCCGAGGGGCGCCTCGAGCTCGTTGCCCACGAAGTTCATCGCCTGCTGAAAGGAGTAGCCGGCGCGCATCGAGTTCACGAGCATGTCGATCGCGTCCGGGAGCTGCTGCTCGATGGTGCTCGCTCGGCGGCCGCGGCGAATGGCGAGCCAGACCAGCGGCATCGACGCGCCGACGAGGGCGCCGACAGGCGCGAGCATCGGGGTCGCCGCCACCGAGATGAGGAAGCCGCCGGCCACCGCCGCGGTGACGGCAAGCAGGACGAAGGCGCCGGCGTTGAGGGTGCTCCCCGACTGTTCCAGCGTGCGGTTCAGCGTCCCCGTCAGCTCACGGCCGGCGAGCACGCGCTGCACGATCGCCAGGTCGCTGTCGCGCGCCTCGCGCAGGATGGTCCGCGTGCCGGCCGCCTGCTGCGGCCCCGCGAGCCGCGCGCGTGCGTCGGCCGCGGCCGAGAGCCGCCGGCGATTGAAGAACAACCAGGTCGCGATGATGACGCCGAGCGCCGCGACGAAGACGCTGGCCAGGATGAGGAACTGCATCAGACCACCCCCTCGAACAGGTGCTCGGGAATCGGGACGCCAGCGACCTTCAACCGGTCGAGGAAGATCGGGCTGATGCCCGTCGCCTCGAAGTCACCGACGACGCGCCCCTCGGGAGAGAGCCCGCGCCGCCGGAAGCGGAACACTTCCTGGGTCTGCATGACGTCGCCTTCCATGCCCGTCACTTCCGTGATGCTCATCAGCCGGCGCGAGCCATCGGACAGCCGGGCGATCTGGATCACCGCATCCAGCGCCGAGGAGATCTGCTCGCGGATCGCGCGGTTGGAGAGGTTGGTCCCGGCGAAGAGGATCATCGTCTCGAGGCGCGACAGGGCATCGCGCGGGGAGTTCGCGTGGATCGTCGTCATCGACCCTTCGTGGCCGGTGTTCATCGCCTGCAGCATGTCGAGCGCCTCGGCGGAGCGGACCTCGCCGACGATGATGCGATCGGGGCGCATGCGCAGGGCATTCTTCACCAGGTCGCGCGCCACGATCTCCCCGCGTCCTTCCGCGTTCGGGGGGCGCGTCTCGAGCCGCACCACGTGTTCCTGCTGGAGCCGCAGCTCGGCGGCATCCTCGATCGTGATGATGCGTTCCTCGGTGGGGATGTACGAGCTCAGGGCGTTCAGCATCGTCGTCTTGCCCGAGCCGGTGCCGCCCGACACGAGGATGTTGAGGCGGGCCTTGACGCACCCCGCCAGGAGGACGGCCATGTCGTCCATCAGCATCCCGAGCTCCACGAGCGCCTGCATCGTGTACTCGGCGCCGAAGCGGCGGATGGAGAGCACCGGCCCGTCGATCGCGAGCGGCGGGATGATCGCATTGACGCGCGAGCCGTCCGGCAGGCGCGCATCCACCATCGGCGACGACTCGTCGATGCGCCGGCCGATCCGGCCGACGATGCGGTCGATGATGTTCAGGAGGTGCGCATCGTTCCGGAAGCTGACATTCGCGCGCTGCAGCTTGCCGGCCCGCTCGATGTAGATGTCGTGCGCCCCGTTGGCCAGGATGTCCGTGATCGTCCCGTCACGGAAGAGCGGCTCGAGCGGGCCGACCCCGGTGATCTCGTAGACGATCTGCTCGATGACCTCCTCCCGCTCCGCATTGCTCAGCGGCGTGGACTCGGTGCGCAGGAACTCGAGGACCGCCGCGCGGATCTGGCGCGTCAGCTCCGCTTCGTCCTTGATCGCCTCCAGCGCCTCGAGGTCGAGCTGCTCGATGAGCCGGCGGTGCAGGCTCACCTTCAGCTGGTCGACCGCGTTGAGCTCGGGCGGTCCGTCCGCGCGCGGGCTGTACATCCGCGACCCTTGTCGCGGCGCGGCGGGCACCAAGGCGGCAGCGGCCGGGATCGGGACGGAGGGCGGCGTTCCCGTGCCGTTGCCGGTCACGACGGGCACCGGCTTCCCGTTGGAGACGAAGCGATCGCGGAACGACATGGTTTCACCCCTTCCTGGTGAGGCCGAGGAGGTTGCGCAGGCGTGACGCGCCGGTGGACGAGCTGCCATTCAGGTGCGGCGGGGCGTCGTCGCCGCCGAACTTCGTGGCCAGGTGCTTGTAGCCGCTCGCCACCTTCGAATCGGCGGCGACCGTCGCGACCGGCATGCCCTTGTTCAGCGCGAGCAGCGACGTGCGATAGTCGTTGGGGATGCTCCAGTACACCGGGCGACCAAGCGCCTCGGCCGCATCCCGCAGGGCGAGCACGTCGTCCGTCTGGTGCCGGTTCACGACGACGCAGAACTTCTCGTCCGGGTAGCCGAGGCGGTGCAGCAGCGAGAGCGACCGCCGTGCGCTGCGCAGGGCGGCGACCGAGAGCTGCGTCACGAGCACGACCTGATCCGCGGCATCGAAGGCGGCGAGCGTCCGTTCGCTCAGGTGATGCTCGCAGTCGAGCACCACGAGCGGGTAGCTCGCGCGCAGGTGCGACAGCAGGAGCTCCGTCGCGCCGCCGTCGAGGTGCACGGCGTGCTCGAAGTTGTCGGTCCCGGGCAGCACGAGGAGCCCGTCCGGCCCCGGCGTCACCAGCGAGGCGATGAGCTGGGCATCCATCCGATCCAGCTTCTGCACCGCGTCGAGGATGTCGTACACCGGCTCGAGGTTCAGCATCAGGCGGACGTCGCCGCCGTCGGTCACGAGATCGGCGAGCACGACCTTCCGCTCGCCGAACCGGCGCGCGAGCGCGTGGGCCAGGTTCACCGCCACGGTCGTCGTCCCCACGCCGCCCTTCGCGCTGTAGACGGGGATCACCTTGCCATGCTGCCCTTCCGTCTGGCGGCGGCGAAGCAGGCGGTCGACGGCGCCGGCAAGCTCCGGCGCCTGGAGCGGGGCGGTGAGGAACTCGTGCACCCCTGCGCGCATCGCGCGCAGGATGAGCTGGGGATCGGCGGTGGGCGCGGTCCCGATCAGCAGCAGCTGCGGGGTACGCCGCGACTCCCGCTCCAGGGCGGCGAATTGCGCGGCCCCGGCGTCATGCAGCGGGAGGATGGCGAGGTCGACCTGCTCGCGCGCGAGCTGCGACAGCCCGGCATCCAGGGTCGCCGCACGCAGCGGCGCGGCGAACCCGTACCGGGCGAGCACCTGGGGGGTGGCGGGACTGGGCCCGTCCACCCCGTTCACGATCAACGCTCTGCGCATGAGTTGTACGACCTCCGTGTGCTGCGGTTGCTTCCGTGTTGCTTCAGGTACGTCAGTCGGGGCGGACGGTGCGGACCGGCTGCGTGGCGGCCGGGCGCATCCGCTCACGGATCACCTCCGCCGCCGGCAGCGCCGTATCCGGCTTGAGCGGCAGGAGATCCTGGCGACGGGGTTGCATCGGGTTGACGATGGTCGGCGTCACCACCACGAGCAGCTCCGATTCATTCCGCTGCCACCGCGTGCTCGAGAACAGGTTGCCGATGATCGGGACGTCCATGAGCAGGGGAATGCCCGTGCGGACACGCTCACGTTCATCGTTGAACAGGCCCGAGATCACGAGGCTCTGGTCGCGCTTGACGTCGACCGTCGTCTCGACGCGGCGCGTGCGCAGCGCGGGGACGCGGAAGCCGGAGATGAGGATCGCGTTGCCGTAATCCAGCGTCGACACCTCGGGGCGCACGGCCAGCTTGATCAGGCTGTCGCTGATGATCTCGCCGACGAAGCGCAGCCGGACACCGAACTCCCGCCACATGATGGTGACGCGGACGCCGGTGAGGTCGCTCGCGCCGGCCTGCGCGATCGGGATCGGCAGCTCGCCGCCGGCGAGGAAGTTCGCCTCTTCCTTGTTGCCCGCGAGCAGCCGGGGCTCGGCGAGGATGCGCGCGTTGCCCTTCTGGGATTCGAGCTCGATGAACGCGAGGACCTCGTCCGTGCCGAAGTCGGTGAGGACGCTCAGGAACGAACCCTGGCCCGGGACGACGAACTTGCCGGTCTTGGGATCGAACTGGTTGTCGTTGCTCAACACGCCGGTGCCCACGCGGACGTTGGCGTCGCGGTACATGGCGGAGACGCCGAACTTGTGCAGCGCGTCCCGCCGGACTTCGGCGAACTTCAGGCTCAGCACGATCTGCATCCGGTCGGCCGGCGAGCGCACGACGAAGCGGTAGTGCTGGCGCGTGCCGTTCGCCAACCACACGATGACGTCCGTCTCGCCACCGGTGCTGCCACTCACCACGACTTCCCGATCCGCGATCACGACGGCGTCGGCGACTTCGGGGTTGGCCACCGAGATCTTGGACACCGCTGACGAGAACGTGAGGGGATAGGACCGGCCCGTGGGAAGATCGACGCGCGTGACGTCCAGATCCTGGGCACGTGCTTCCCCACCCGACACGAGTGTCATCGAGCACGCGAGCACGAGCACGCGCGCGAACACTCCCCATCCACCCTTTACCCCATCCGGTCGGCACACGATTGCATCCTCTCTGAATGACGTGGGACCACTCACTCACCGCGGTCGCGGGGGCGCCGGGAATTCGGCGCCCTCACGGCTGCTCCGGGGTCGTCGCCTTCCCCGACGTATCCTTCGCGAACTTCTGCTGGGTCACCCGGTTGCCGCGGTAGATCTGCACGGCGAGCGACTCCGGCCGCGTGACCTGCGCGACGACGGCGGGCGGCGCCGGCCGGGGCTGCGGGGCCGGCGGCGTGGCGCGGCGCACCGGACGCCGTGCCGTCTGCCGGGGTCGTTCTTCGGGGGCCGGCAATCCGCGCGCGGCGCGGAGCTGCGTCAGCACGTCGGCCGAGGTCGCGCCGGTCGTCTTGATGCTGTCGCGATCGGAGAAGCCGCGGAGGACGAGCTGAATCGCGCCCTGGTTCGCGGCGATCGCGAGACGCTCGGCCTCGTCGGGCCGGACCTCGAGTGTGGCCGTGGTCGCGTTGATCGGCTTGCCGTCGTCACCGCGCTCCACGGTCGTGCCCATCGAGAGCACGCGCATGTTCTCCATGAACAGCTTCGCGATCTGCTGCGCGCGATCCTGCCCGGCGCGCAGCGTGACCAGCACGTCCACCCGGCTGTTCGGCTGCACGAGGCCCGCGATGCCGGCGACGTCGTTGATCTTGATCGCCATCGCGCGCATCCCCGGCGCGATCTTCACTTCCAGCCCGGGGCCGGTGCCCGCGGGGGCGAGGCGGCCGGGGATGACGACTTCACCGGTGTAGATGGGGACGCGGGCGACCCGGCCGACGGCGGAGTCGATCACCGCGAAGGTGCCGGGGGGGATCGTCGCCAGCGGCCACTCCTTCGTCGTCAGGGCGGCCAGCTCGATGGTGCCCCCTTCGGGGATGTCCTTCGCGGCGAGGACGACGGACCGCGTCTCCACACGGGTCCGCGCCTCGTTCAGCTCGAGCACGCGGTAGACGCCGTATGTCGCCATGAGCGCGACCACGACTGCCACGAAGAACACCAGGGTGTATCGTCTCTCGGCCATAATATCCACCCGCGATAGTGCGTTGAGGTGCGTTGCGTGCTCGGTGGGGAAGGATCGTCCGCGGTCACCACGGCGCGACGGCGGGATCGAGTCGCTCCCACCTGAATACGGCCTGCCGCTCGATCGGCAGCTCGGCCAGGTCCACCAGGTCCAGCAGGGGCGTCACGGGCTTGAAGACGTACCGGGCCTTCACCGTGACGATCGACCCATTGAAGTCCAGCGTGACATCGGCATCGGTGAGCGTGTCGCCGCCGAAGGTGTAGGCCATGCTGCGGACGACCCGCTTCACGTCGGCCTCGCCGGCGGCCGGGTCCTCCAGCACCGCGGCGTACCGCGCCCCTTCACGGACGGCGCTGCTCATCTCGTTGAGCGTGTAGTAGATCCGGCTCATGTCGATGATCCCGAAGACCACGAGCATCATGAACGGGATCACCAGCGCGAACTCGAGTGCGACTGCGCCGCGCTCGTCCCGAACGAACCGTGGAGCTTTCATCTGCATGGCCTCCGTCACCAGGCGATCGTGGGGAGCCAGCCGGCGAGCAGCGCCCCGGCGGCGAGTGCGATGCCGTAGGGCAGCTGCCTGGGATCCCGCGCCGCGGTCACACGCTCCGCGGGGCGCAGGCTCCGGGTGGTCAGTCGGAGCATCAGCGTCCGGAGCGTCTCACGCACCGTCCCGGCGCTCGCGATCATCACCACGGCGAGGACACCACCCGCGACGGCCGCGAGAATGGCGGCCTCGATCGCGCCGCGTGGCCCGAGCCACGCGGCCGCCGCGGCGAACAACTTCACGTCCCCGGCGCCCAGCGCGCCGAGCACGTACACCGGAAACCACAGCGCGAATCCCACCAGCAACCCCGCCACCGCACTGGGCACCCCGCCGCGCTGTGCGAACAACGAGAAGAGCAGCCCCCCAATCGCCAGGACGGCGACGAGCCGATTCGGGATGCGACGGGTGCGCAGGTCGGAGACGCACGCCCAGCCGAGAAGTGCGCTGAAGATGACGCCACCGCCCATTGCGATCACGGACCCGCTGAACACCGCATCCATCGCTGCTCGCCTCGAGTGAAGATTGGGGGGCTGCCTTCTGCCGCCGATCACGGCGCGGTCGTGCCGGTGCTGATCTTCGTCGTGATCCCGGCGACGTTGCCGTTCCACCACGTGGTGAAGTTCGACCCGAACAGATTCACCGCGATGATGAGGATGACGGCGAGCAGCGCGAGCAGGATCCCGTACTCCGTGATCGCGATTCCGTCGTCGTCGTGCATGAACCGGCGGACCATCGTTGTGATGCCTGACATGTTTCCTCCAGCAGGAGATTGGGGGTGGAGAGCTGCTGAACGACGTCCGCCGCCACCGCGGCGTGGCTGCGGTCGGGCGGTGTCTCCGCCCTCACCGCGTGCACTCCGATGTGCCGGAGTGTGTTGCGGCTGCGGGGGGCGGTACGCACGACCGGGGCCGACCGTATGTGCCGTAAAAACAAGGGGTTTCGCTTTTCGGTTGTGGCGACGACGCCATAAACGGCGCCCTCTCGTGGCGCGGGTGCGACAACGGCATCACGCGATCGATCACGTGAATGCACGCAAGCCGCGGTGGCGTCAGTACACGCCGATGCGGGCAGCGGGAGTGCACGAAGGGCGGCCATGGGGCCGCCCTTCGTGATGATGCCACTCGCTCGGGCTTCCGCGGACAGGATATCGTCCGCGTCATGCGCCTTCATGGGGGCGTCGTCCCCATGACCGTCGCCACGTTGCCGTTCCACCACGCCGTGACGTTCGTGCCGAACAGGTTCACCGCGGCGACCAGGATCACGGCGAGCAGCGCGAGCAGGATGCCGTACTCCGTGATTGCGACCGCGTTCCTGTCGCCGGCGAACCGCCGGATCGTTCCGGTGATGCGTGACATTGATCTGGTTCCTCGTGCAGTTGAGTGGGGACCAACTGCCGGAGGCGGTACGCACGACCGAGGCCGACCGTATGCCCCGCAAATGACGCTTCGCGGGCGATTTTCTGTTGCGTCAGTGCCACGTTCCGGCCTGTTTGTGGCGTCGGCGCAACGATTTCGGGCTCGTATTGGGCCAGGCATCGTCACCCAACTCAGTGGGTCCTCCGCGTTCTCCGCGTTCTCCGCGGTTCGAGGTCCTGAAGAGCCTGAACCGCGGAGAACGCGGAGAACGCGGAGATTACCGTGGCGCCTGCAAGGCTCGGATCGGGTTGCGACTTTCATTGGGAAAACGACGAAGGCGCCGATTCGCGATGCGAACCGGCGCCTTCGTTTTTTTCCTTCATAGAATGAGGGTTCCCGCGGTCTACCCACTCGAGTGGTCCTCCGCGTTCTCCGCGTTCTCCGCGGTTCAAGGTCCTTGAGCCTGAACCGCGGAGAACGCGGAGAACGCGGAGAGCGCGGCGATTACCCCGGCGCTTGCAGGCTCGGATCGGGTTGCGACTTTCATTGGGAAAACGACGAAGGCGCCGATTCGCGATGCGAACCGGCGCCTTCCTCGTTCCTGACGTGGGACCAACGCTCCCGATCAATCCGCTCTCGGCAGCCCCGTCAGCGAGTCGGTCGTCATGCCGTGCGTGGCCGGTGTGCTCGTCGGCCCGGTGGATCCGGCGGCGTGGCTCATCGGACCGGCGCCGTAGCCGGTATCCGCCAACGGCTGGCGGGTCTGCGCCTGCGTGCCGGTCGGCGCGCCGATCGCGCCCTTGATCTCGTCCACCCAGCTCTCGACCCGGCTCTGGAAGGCCGTCGTCACGCCGGTCATGAGCTGCGCGACGAGGTCGTCGAGCACGGGGCCGATCTTGTTGCTCGTCCCCTGCGTCGCCGCGAGCGTCGCCGACGCGGCCTTCACGTCGGCGCGGGATCCGCTGAGGAGGATGCCGGCACCGACGGCCATCGCGAGCGCGGGCCAGGGATGTTCCTTGACCACCTGCGTCAGGTTCATCTTCTGCTCCAACTGCACGAGCGTGCTGGTCATCCGCTCGCGCGTCACTTCGATGTCGCGCCGGACGTCAGCTGTTGTTTCAGCCATTCCTTGTCCTCCTTCAACGTCGCGACCGTCTGGTCGGGCGTGAGCTGGTCGGGCTCGAGGTGCCGGAGCCCGCGCATGGCGAGGAACCAGGCAATCGCGCCCGTGATGAGTACGAAGATCAGCGCCGCGACCCAGTAGAGGTCCCGCGGCAGCCATTGATCACCGATGAGCAGGACGACGCCGGTCAGCAGCGAGAGCGTGCCGAGGAGGGCCAGCACGCCGCCGATGGCGACGAAGCCCGTGCCCGCCCCGACGGACCGCCCGACGTCGGCCAGCTCGACGCGCGCCATGCGGATCTCATGGCGCACGAGCGTCGTCCCTCCATTGACCAGATCGCCAAGGAGAGCGCCGATGCCGCGGCGACCGTCGTGTGCTCCGACCGGCGTAGTCATTACTTGCGCAGCGCCTTGCCGAGCAGGTAGCCGACGCCGACCGCGATGAGCAGCGAGCGCCCCGGGTTGGTGCGCACCTGGTTCTCGATCCCCTGCCGCATGCCGTCGAGGTCCGCCTCGCGCAGCCAGTCGGCCGAGCTCTGCAGGCCGCCGGCAACCCCGGCGAGCCGGTTCGTCCCGTCGACCGCGACCGCACCCTCACCGGTCGCCCCGGCGAGCTGCTGCGACTGCCCCTGACTTCCGAGGCGCTGCGCACCAGCCTCGAGCATATCGGCCAGCGAGTTCTTCGCGGTCCCTGCGCGTTCGCGGATCGCCGACCCGGCGGTGGAGAGCCGGTCGCCGGCGCCGCTCGCCATCTGCCGCGCACGATCGGCGAGGCCTTCGTGCCCCGCTTCGGTGCCGTCGGTGCTCGATGCCGCCGCCGAGCCGGTGCCCGTGCTTCCGGCGCCGTAGGTGATCCCCGCGTCGGCCATCGAGCCGCCGCTGGCGGGGGTTCCCGGCGTGGCATACGATCCGCCCGTCGCGCCGTAGCCGGCCGTCCCGGTCAGGTCGCCGGTGTTGCCGAGGCCAGAGCCGCCCGCCGAACCGCTTGCCCCGCTCTCACCCGCGTTCATGCTGCTCCCGAGGTTGCCCAGGTTGTCGTCGTTCCGCTCCATGTATCACTCCTCCGAGGTTGGCTCGAGTGCGAGTGCAGAGGCCGTGCCCGCGGTCGACGTCGCTCGCGGATGCACGGGCTCGCGACGTGCGAACCGTGACGGTATGCAACCTTCCGGCATCGTCGGCGGATGACCCCCGCCCGCACGCCTCCCGCGCGCTGGACAATCGCAAGTGTCGCGCTCATCGGCATCGCGTGCGGCGGTGACGACATCGCACGGCGCGCCCCCGATACGCCGGCCGCCGCGATCTTCGATAGTGCGCTCGCCCCCGCACCGGTGACCCAACCCGGTGGGGCGTTCCCCGCCGGCGACACCGCGCGCGCAGACACCGGCGAGGCACGCGGCGCAACGCCACGCGTCCAACCCGATTCCGCCCGCCCGGCGCCTCGAACCGCGCCGGGAGACCGGGCCACCGCGCGCGCGCCCGGCGCGCCGTCGGACGCGAAGCCGACGGCCACCGTCTCGCCGGAGAGCGCGCAGGTCGACCCGCACGTCGTCCCTGCACCCGTCTCCGCGCGAGCGTCGGCGACGACGGATGCCGCGCCGGCACGGCCGTTCGCCGTCGGCGAGCTGCTGACCTACGAGGTCCGCTTCGGCCGCATCCGCGTCGGCACGGCAACGATGCACGTCGTCGGGGTGGAGTCCGTCCGCGGGACGCCGGCGTACCACACGCGCTTCGAGGTGGACGGCGGCAATCGCCTCTATCGGGTGCGCGACCGCTACGAGAGCTGGTTCGACACCCGCTCCCTGTCGTCGCTGCGGTACGTGCAGGACATCGACGAGGGCAGCTACGAGCGGAATTCGGTGTTCGAGATCTTCCCCGACGAGGCGCGCTACGTCGAGGCGGGCAAGGCGCCGCAGCCGTCGGTCGCCGACCCGCTCGACGAGGGATCGTTCCTCTACTGGATGCGCACGATCCCGCTCGAGGTGGGGGAGACCTACACCTTCGACCGGTATTTCCGGCCGGACCGGAATCCCGTTCGCATCCACGTCGTGCGCCGCGAGCGGATCCGCGTGCCCGCCGGGGAGTTCGACGCGATCGTCGTGCAGCCGACGATCAGGACGCGCGGCATCTTCTCCGAGGGCGGCCACGCCGAGATCTGGTTCGCCGACGACAGCACGCGGCGCATCCTCCAGATGAAGTCACGCCTGGCCTTCGGGAGCCTGAACCTGTATCTGACGGCGGTGGGCGGCGAGCAGTGAGCGGTGGGCGGCGAGCAGTGAGCGGTGAGCGGCGAGCGGTGAGCAGCGCGAGAGCCCGACGCCCGCCCCCTCGCTCAGCAGTGCGCCTCGATCGCGGCGCGGAGGTCGGCCGCGATGTCCTGGGGATTCCGTCCCTCGATCTGCTTCCGCTCGATCATGTGCACGATCGCCCCGTCCTTCATGAGCGCGATCGACGGCGAGGACGGCGCATACCCGGTGAAATGGCTCCGTGCGCGGGCCGTTGCCTCGACGTCCTGCCCCGCGAACACCGTCGCCAGGTGATCGGGGCGCGCCGCGGCGGCGGCGAGCGCCAGGGCGACGGCCGGGCGGGCGTTGCGGGCGGAGCAGCCGCAAACGGAGTTCACGACGACCAGCGTCGTGCCGGGAGCCGCGATCGCCGCGTCCACGTCGGCGGCGGCGCGGAGGTCGGCGAACCCGAGCCGCGTGAGCTCCGCGCGCATCGGCGCCACGAGACGCTCATCGTACATCAGCTGATTCAACGGGCGGTGCATGTCGGTCCTTGGGATCGGGGCTGCCCGAAAGCTACCCGGTTGCCCCGCCCCGCGTACGGCGCGCCCCCGCGGCGGCTAGCGCCGCATCATGCGCTTCGCGATCGTCACCGCGAGGGCGAGCAGCGCCGCCCAGGCGCAGATCGCGAGGCCGCGATAGAGGAGCGTGTTGGCGGCCATCGATGGCCAGTTGCTCCAATCCGCGCGGACCGAGCCCACCGGCTCCCGCCCCGCCGCGATCAGCAGCAGGCTGGTGGCCATCTCGGCGGCGACGGCGAGCGCCGCGAACACGGGCGCGCGCCAGAGCCAGCGGCGGATCGGGAAGTTCGCGAGGTGCGCGGTCACCATCGCGCAGAGGATCACGGTGCCGACGCCGGCGGCGAACACCCAGTACGCCCATCCGCCGCTCGCGTGCGTGAGCACGACCGCGCGGTAGAGGCGGAGCAGGACGCCGGTGACGAGCGCGGTTTCGACGAGGGATTGCGAGAACCGGCGAAACGCGACGGGCTCCTCGAACCGCAGCTCGGTGGCGCGCCCTGGCATCAACGGCATCGGCATCAGCGATCTCCCCCGGCGGGACCGGACGTGGGGACTGGCATGCCTCGCAGCACCGCGAGGATCACTTCCTCGAGCTGCTCGAACCCGAACGGCTTGGCGATGATGGGCTGCCGCGTGCTGATGCGCAACTCCGCCGTCACGACGTCGCCGGTGATGAACACCATCCGCGTGGCCAGGCCGGGGCGCGCCTGGCGGAGCCGATCGTGCAGCGCGAGCCCGTCGATGCCGGGCATGCGCAGGTCGCAGACGATGGCGTCCACCGCCGTGGATTGCAGCAATCCGAGCGCCTCGCGCCCGTCGGCGCAGGTGATGACCTCGAGGCCACGAAGCCCCGCATACGCCTCCATGCTGGCACGGAGCGCCGGCTCGTCATCGACGAACAGCAGCCGCAGGCCGGCCAGCGGGGAGCGCGACGGCAGCCGCACGGCATCGGGCGGAAGGGGGCCCCCGGTCGCCGGTCCAGCGGCGGCAGGCAGCGCGACCCGGAAGGTCGTGCCCCCGGCCGCGCTGTCCACGACGGTGATCGCCCCGCCGTGGGCGGCCACGATGCCGTAGCTCACGCTGAGGCCGAGCCCCGTGCCCTGCCCCTCCGGCTTCGTCGTGAAGAACGGCTCGAAGATGCGCGCACGAACGTTCGGGAGAATGCCCGGCCCATTGTCGGTCACCTCGAACAGCACCCGGTCGCCCTCGGATCGGGTCGTGAGCTGCACCTGTGCCCCACGCCGCCCCGTCACCGCCTGGATCGCGTTGTTGAGCAGGTTCAGGCAGACCTGCTGCAGCTGCCGCGCATCGCCGATCACGGCGGGGAGATCGCCCTCGAGCGCCGTGTCCACCTGGACGCCGTGCAGCGTCACCTCGTACTGGCGGAGGCGGAGCGAGCGGGTCACGACGGCGTTGAGGTCGATCGGCTCGCGGTGAGGGTCGCTCCGCCGCGCGAACGCGAGCAGGTCCTTCACCACATGGCTCGCCCGCGTGGTCTCGCTGCGAATCACCTCGATGGATTCGCGCTGCGAGTCGCTCAGCGATGCATCGCGCAGCAGCAGCTGGGCGAACGCGCTGATGGAGCTGAGCGGATTGTTCACCTCGTGCGCGACGCCGGCGACGAGCTCGCCGACCGCGGCCAGGCGGTCCGTCTCCATGAGGCGTGCCCGCATCTCGCGCTCGCCCGTCATGTCACGGCCGATGAGGAGCACGCTGGGCGGGTCGGACTCCGGCAGGCGGCTGACGGCGAAGCTGACGATGCGCGTGGCGTCGGAAGGAGCGGCCGCGGCGCCCGCCGACAGCCCTTCGCCCGCCGCGCACGGCAGCATCGCGACCTCGATGCGTCCCGGGTGCCCCTGGAACGCCCCCTCGAGGACGGCCGATAGCCCGATGCGATCCTCGACCACGACGAGATCGGTGAGCAGCCGCCCGACGACGTGCACGGGATCGAGGCCGAAGACGTTGCGCACGGCATCGTTCGCATCGCGCACGCGGCCGCTCTCCAGCAGCGTCAGCACGGCGTCGGGCGCCGCCCGGAACAGGGTCCTGAACCGCCATTCCGCCTGGCGCAGGGATTCCACCAGCTCCGCGTTCGCAAGCGCCACCGAGAGCAGGTCCCCCATGGCCGCCATGCGCTCGAGATCATCGGCGGTGAAGGCGGCCGGCTGCACGGAGACCACCGCGACGACGCCGAGCACGTCGGCCCGGCGCGTGATGGGGACCATCGCGACGGAGCGAATCCCTTCCGACGCGATCAGCCCCCCGATCGGTCCGCTGAACGCCCGGTGGTCGTCGCGCGCGTCGTCCGTCTTCCACGATTCGCGGGTGCGGATGACGTGGTGCATCACGGGACTGGTGACGGCGAACTGGCCGTCGGCGAGCTGCTCCCCCCCGAGTCCGACCCCGTTCACGATCCGCAGCTGCCCGTCCTCGCCGAGCATGCCGAGGATGCCGCCCTCCGCCTGCGCGATGTCGATGGCGGCTTCGAGGAACCGCGCGAGGACGCGGGCGGGGTCGAGCTCGAGCGTGATCTGATGCCCGAGCCCCCACATCCGCTGCAGCACCCGCTCGGCGTCGCGCGTCACGAGCGGCGGATCACTCGATCCACGCGCCGATGCGGCCCCACCGGATGTCGGTGATGAACGACAGCGGCCGCGTGCTCGTCTCGGGGTTGCACTCGCCAGGCTCGCCCCCCGGCCGGTACGAGTAGTACACGAACATCGGCCGGCCGCGCACGTTCTCCCGCGGCACGAGCCCCCAGAACCGGCTGTCCTTGGAGCAGTGGCGGTTGTCGCCCATCATGAACAGGAAGCGCGACGGCACCACGAGCGGGCCCCAGTTGTCCAGCGTCGGGCGTGCCGGCGGGTTGCCGAACCGGCTGCCCTTGATGGTGTGCCGGGACTGCCACTCGAAGAGATCGCTGTAGATCTCTCCCGACGCGACCGACGGGTTGCTCGCGGCCGCGAAGCCCTGGCGCTGCGGGATGCCGTTCACGTGCAGCAACCCGTTCCGCATGAAGATCGTGTCGCTCGGCATGCCGACGAGGCGCTTCACCAGCGTGGGCGTGGGATCCTCCGGCTGGTCGATCTGCGGCGGCGACTGGAAGACGATGACGTCGCCGCGCTGCGGCTCGCGGTAGCCTGGCAGGCGGGCATCCACGAACGGGATCTTCGGGCCGTACGTGAGCTTGTTCACGAAGAGCCAGTCACCGATCAGGAGCGTCGGAATCATGCTGCCGGACGGGATCCGGTACGCCTCGATCAGGAACGTCTTCACGAACAGGAAGATGAGCACCGCGCCGGCGAACGACTTGAAGTGCTCCCAGGCGACGCCGCCCCGGGCGGCGCGGGGCGAGGCGCCGCGCCGCCCGCGGGCCTGCGCGACGACGTTGGCGGGGCGGGATTGGGGTTTCTTCTTGGCCACGTGAGGGACTGGCGTTGGGCGTAGGGCGTCGGGCGTGGGACGCGCGACCGCGACGTTCAGTTACAAAGGTCGCGGGCGCACCGACCCCCGACAAGCGACGAGAGGCCCGTTCCAGGTGGAACGGGCCCCTCGGCCGAACGGACCGTGCGTCGCGGCGGCGGGCGTGTGCGCGTCGCCCGACGCGTTGCCGGTCAGTCCTTGAGGTGCTGGTTGACGAGCTTCGTCATCTCGAACATCGAGACGTTCTTCTTGCCACCGAAGACCGGGCGGAGCTTGTCGTCGGCGTTGATCTGCCGGCGGTTCTTGGCATCCTGCAGGTTGTTCTTGCGGATGTAGTCCCAGAGCTTCTTGGTGACTTCGGTGCGCGGCATCGGCTTGTTGCCGACGACGGCGCCGAGCGCCTCGCTCGGCTGCATCGCCTTCATGAAGGCGGGGTTCGGAGCGCGCTTCGCGGCCTTCTTGGCGGGGGCCTTCTTCGCAGCCTTCTTCGCCGGCGACTTCTTCGCAGCGCTCTTCTTCGCGGTGCTCTTCTTCGCCGTGGCCTTCTTCGCGGCGCCGCCCTTCTTCGCGGCGCCCTTCTTCGCGGCGCCCTTCTTTGCAGCCTTTTTCGCAGCCATTCGGTAGTCTCCTAGGGTGGGAACGGAGGTACTCTCGCGGAGGAAACTCGCGGTCCGTCGCGCCACAACCTATGCGAATCGATGCGCCGCGCAATAGGCAGCGCAGGGCATTTCCCCTATGAAAATCAGGGAGCGACGCCCAGACGGGACGCGAACCAGTCCGCGAGCGCGCCTCGCACCACCCCGGGCACCCGCTTCGAGGGCAGCGTCGCATAGCCGGTCCAGTGCCCCGAAGGGTCCTCGAGAAAGAGGTGATTCACCCCGGGGAAACGGCGCAGCGTGACGTCCGGATTCCCGCTCTCCCGCAGGAGCGACGCGACCTCCTCCGCCTGCGCGATGGGCACCTGGCGGTCGGTCTCCCCATGCAGCACCAGCACGGGTGCACGCACGCGGCGCAGCACGGCACGGGGATCGTAGCTCCACCAGAAGCGCGTCCAGGCGTTGCCGTCCTCCCGGCGGATCATCGAGTCCGCCTGCGCCTGCGTCACCCGGAAGACGGAGTCGCGGGCGGCCGCCGCCACCCGGGAATCGTGCTCCAGCGCATACCGCCGCTGGTGTGCCGAGAGCTCATGGCCCGGCCGGGACGGCGCCGCGAGCACCGCGACCGCGCGCACGAGGCTGTCCTCCGCCGCCACCATCGGCGCGATGATTCCCCCCTCGCTGTGGCCGAGCAGCCCGAGGCGCGCACCATCCACCTCGGGACGGGCGCGCAGCCAGGCAATCGCCGCGCGTACGTCGTCCGCGAAGTCGGCCGTGGTCGCGGTCGCCGGCCCCGCTGCCGAGCCGCCGACGCCGCGATCGTCGAGACGCAGCACGCCGATCCCTCGCCGGCCGAGGGTATCGGCGAGCTCGCGGAAGATCCGGTAGCCCGTGATGCCGGCCAGCTCGGAATCGCGGTCCTGCGGGCCGCTGCCACTGATCGTCACGACGACCGGCGCCCGCCGCTGCGCATTCGCCCACCGTGGCAACGTCAGCGTCCCGGCGAGCGCGATCCCGCCGGCCGTGCGGATCGTCGCGTCCTGCGCGGTATATGGCGCGTCCGCCGGCGCCGCATACGACGTCGTCGCCCCGCGCGAGACCGGGCGCGCCGCCAGGCGGATGAAGCGCACGCCCTGGGACGGCACCACGGCGCCTTCGAAGGCGCCGTCCGCCGCGACGGCGCTGCGCAGCTGGACTCCGACGTCGAGCAGCGCGGAGTCGGCGCCGATGAACCGCACCTGCGCCGGGAGGATCCGCGGGCCGGCCAGCAGCGGGATCGCCACCGTGTCGCCACCGGCCGCACGCGCGCGGCGAAAAAGCAGGTCGAGCGCGCCCGCGGACAGGTTGATGAACGGCAGCGTAGCCTGCGGCACCGCCAGGCGATCGGTGCGCGGCGCGGTGAGCCCGGGTGCCATCACGGTGAGGAGCGCCGAGTCCCCGCGAAAGACGATCGTGCCGCGGGCCACGACGTCGGCATCCACGGTCGTCGTCTGCATCGAGTCCACGGTCCCGTCGGGACGCAGCATCATCACGTACTGCACCGCCATCGGCCGCGGCCGCAGGATCCGCAGGTCGCCCTCGAGCCGCGCCGGCGTCCGGATCACGGTCTCCGTGGCCAGCGTATCGGCGTTGAGGACGACGGCCCAGTACGTCGTATCGGGACGCGGCGCCGCCGGCGCCTTCGCGACACGCTGCGCCGCGGCGGGCGCCGCGCCGGCGGTGAGCAGGGCGAGCAGCGCGGCTGCGCGCGGCACACGACACCGGGACGAGGTCATCGGGTGGTGGTCTCCTGGCGCCAGGCGATGTACGAGTAGACGACGGGGACGACGGCGACGAGTCCCGCCCCGACGAGCAGCGCGAGCTTCATCGCGTCGCCCGGGATGAACGCCAGCACGACCAGCGCCAGCCCGGCGATCAGCATCGTGTAGCCGGCGACCCGGTGCGTGCGGACCCACACGCGGTCGTTCGACAGCGTCCAGGGGGTCCGCACGCCGAACCACCAGTTCGGCTTCGCCCGGGGGAGCACGTTGCCAAGGACCATGAACAGGGCGCCGATCACGAGCGGGACGACGGTGTCGATCGCGATCGGATAGCCGAGCGCCGCGCCGAGCATCACGACGTGCAGCACCAGCGTGGACGCCAGCACCATGGTGATCACCAGCTCGTACGTCCCCTCCATCCGCGCGTAGTTCGCACGCCGGGGGTCGATCTTCGGCAGCACCCGCATCATGCCCCAGATGAAGAGCATCATCAGGGGGATCATGAGGGCACCGGCGAGGCGACTCCCGTAGCGGTCCACCTCCCCCGCGAGGTTCCAGTGCATGGGCACCCGCTCGGGGAGGCGGCCCCACGCGAGGGCGCTCGCGATGAAGGCGAGGGCGACGAGCAGCGGCTGCACGAGACGGCGCATCATGGCTGAGCTCCCGGCTTCACCCATCCCATCAGGTGGTGAATGAGGTCTTCGACGACGGTGGTGTTCAACTCGTAGACGATCTGCTGCCCGTGCCGCTCGGCGAGGATGAGTCCCGCGTCGCGGAGGATGGCGAGGTGGCGCGAGATGGTGGCCCAGGCGACCGGGAAGTGCTGCGCGATCTCGCCGGACGTGAGCGAGCCGCCGCGGAGCAGCTCGATGATGTCCCGGCGGGTGGGATCGGCAAGGGCCCGGAAGGCAGAGTTCATAGCCGATAAGCTAATAAGCTAAATGGCTAATTACAACCCGCGCCCGGGGACCGGTCCGGCAGGACCGTCAGCGGGCGATCATCCCGCCGACCAGCACCATCATCTGCACGTCGTACGGATCCGGCGCGTCGTCGAGCTCGTCCGGCTCCATGTTCAGCTGCGGCGTCTCGAAGATCAGCGGCACGTCCCTCGTCCGCGGATCGTTGACGAGCCACCCGAAGGCCTCCGCGCCGATCGCACCGTCGCCGATGAGCACGTGGCGGTCGCGGTTGGAGCCGAGCGCGCCCTCGCTGTCGTTGAGGTGGAAGAAGCCCGGGGTACTTCCCGTCGCCTCCTCGAACTCGTCGAGAATCGCCGTGAGCCGGTCCCGCGACTCGGCGAGATCGTACCCGCTGGCGAACAGGTGGCACGTGTCGAGGCCGTAGCCGGTGCGCGCGCGATGCTTCTTCGGCACGTGGGCCAGGATCGCGCCGATCTCGGCCGCGGTCCGCGCCATCGTGTTCCCCGCCCCCGCCGTGTTCTCCACCAGCAGGCGCGTGTCGCCGTCCACTGCCTCGAGCGCGTGGACGATGGCGCCGGCGATGCGCTCGGCGGCCGCGTCGCGGTCGCCGTCCGTGGCCGCGCCGGGGTGGAAGCACACCGCCCCGATCCCCAGCGTCGTCGACCGCTCGAGCTCCTTCGCAAGCCCATCGCGGGCGCGTGTCCATTTCGCCTCGTCCGGCGTGGCGACGTTGAGCACGTAGGCCGCGTGGGCGACGACGTGTTCGGGGCGGATGGGGGACGCCGCCAGCGCCTGCCGGAAGCGCTCCGCGCGCTCCGGCCGCACCGAGACCTTCTCGTTGTAGTACTTGGGGATGGCGGTGAAGATCTGCAAGGCGCGCATGTCGCCGTTGGCCGCGCGCCGCACCGCCATGTGGATGCCGCCGGCGTCGACGGTATGGGCGCCGAGGAGGCGGGGCATCGTGGGGGTCATGGCTCGTCGTTCAGGTGGACCATCCGCTTGCCCGGCACGTATTCGACCGAGGTCGGGTTGCGGAGGCTGCTCAGCCGCCGCACGACGTCGGCGATGCGGCGCGCCTGCTCGAGGATGGTCTGCAGCGACTCGTTCTCATCCCCCGACACGGCATCCATCGCCAGCAGCTCGGCGTGCGCGAGGATGGCCGCGAGCGGATTGTTGATCTCGTGCTGGAGCGCGATCGCCATCTCGCCGATGCCCGCGAGGTAGCGGGTCTTCGCCAGCTCCGCCTCGGCTGAGCGGCGGACGTCCTCGCGCGCGAGACGGCGCTCGGCGATCGTGAGCCGGGCACGCAGGATCATCGGCGTGCTGGGCTGCAGGATGTAGTCGTCCGCGCCGGCGTCGAGTGCCTCGAGGAGCAGGCCGAAGCTGTTCTTGCGCGAGTACACGAGCACGTACGTCTGCCGCGTCGGGTCGAGCGCGCGGATGCGCCGGCAGACCTCGATCCCCCCGATGCCCGAGAGATCCGTGTCGAGCACCACGAGGGGGACGGCGTCGCGGACGTAGGCGGTGAGCGCATCCTCGCCGGTCGCGGCGGCGGAGACGACATAGCCCGCTTCCGCGAGCGCGTTCGAGAGCTCGGCGCGGTGCGCCAGGTCGTCCTCGGCGAGGAGGACGCGCACAGGCTGATCACCGGCGCCCGCGGGGAATTCCCCTGAGGGGCTCCAGTCCGGGCGTGAGGTCGGCACGGGAGTCAGTGCGGTCGGCTCGTGGACATCCCACAGAGAATAGCAGTCGCCTCCGACGGGGGTAAGCACCGGGGTTTCGCCGGGCGGGGCGGGACGAGGGGACCGCCCCGAGGCGGTGGCTGCGCTAACTTCCGGAGGGCCCCGGGAGCAGGTTCCCGGCGCCGATCCGACTTCGCACACACATCGTCTTTCGCGCCATGTCCACGACGCTTCCCACCGATCAGAGCGAGCTCGCCGCCGCTGCCTCGGCAGCCGTTGGAGGGCCCCTCGCCGGCTATGCCGGCACGCGCCGCGTGCCGACGCCCGTCAACGAACCCGTCCGGCAGTATGCGCCGGGCACGCCGGAGCGCGCCGCGCTCAAGGCGCGCCTCGACGCCATGGCCAGGGAGCGCCTGGACATCCCGGTCATCATCGGCGGGATGGAGATCCGCACGGGCGACATGGCGAAGGCGGTGATGCCGCACGACCATGGTCACGTCCTGGCTGACTGGCACAAGGCGACGCCGGGCCACGTCCGCCAGGCGATCGCCGCGGCGCGCGAGGCGCAGCAGGAGTGGGGGAACTGGCCGTGGGAAGACCGCGCCGCGGTGTTCCTGCGGGCCGCCGAGCTGCTCGCCACGACCTGGCGCGCGACGCTCAACGCGGCCACGATGCTCAACCAGTCGAAGACCGCGTACCAGGCGGAGATCGACTCCGCGTGCGAGCTCATCGACTTCTGGCGCTTCAACGCCCACTTCGCGCAGGAGCTGTACGGCGAGCAGCCACAATCGAACAACACGATGTGGAACCAGCTCGACTACCGGCCGCTGGAAGGGTTCGTGTACGCGGTGACGCCCTTCAACTTCACGGCGATCGCGGGGAACCTGCCGACGTCGGCGGCGCTGATGGGCAACACGGTGGTGTGGAAGCCGGCCAGCTCGGCGATGGTCTCGGCCTACTACATCATGCAGCTGCTCGAGGAGGCCGGCCTGCCCCCGGGCGTCATCAACATGGTGCCCGGCGATCCGGCCGCGGTGTCGGACGTGTGCCTCGGCGACCCCGCGCTCGCGGGCGTGCACTTCACCGGCAGCACGGGCGTCTTCAACAGCATGTGGAAGACGATCGGCGCCAACATGGCGCAGTACCGGTCGTACCCGCGCATCGTCGGCGAGACGGGCGGCAAGGACTTCATCGTTGCGCACGCATCGGCGGACGTCCAGGCGCTCTCGGTCGCCATCGTCCGCGGCGGGTTCGAGTACCAGGGGCAGAAGTGCTCCGCGGCGAGCCGCATGTACATCCCCAGGTCGCTGTGGCCCGAGGTGCGCGACCGCGTCGTCGCGATGATGAAGGACATCCGCATGGGCGACACGCGCGACTTCCGCAACTTCATGGGCGCGGTGATCGACGAGCGCGCCTTCGACAAGATCACCGGCTACATCGAGCACGCGCGCACGAACGCCGAGGTCATCGCCGGCGGCAAGACGAACAAGAAGGAGGGGTATTTCGTCGAGCCGACGCTGCTCCGCAGCGAGGATCCGGGCTACCGGACGATGTGCGAGGAGATCTTCGGCCCCGTCATGACGGCGTACGTGTACGACGACGCGAAGTGGGACGAGATGCTCGAGGTGGTCGACAGCACGAGCCCGTATGCGCTCACCGGCGCGGTGTTCGCGAACGATCGGCGGGCGGTGCGCTCGGCGATGATGGCCCTGCGCAATGCCGCGGGCAACTTCTACGTGAACGACAAGCCGACGGGCGCGGTGGTCGGCCAGCAGCCCTTCGGCGGCGCGCGCGGCTCGGGCACCAACGACAAGGCCGGCTCCAAGCTCAATCTCATGCGGTGGGTGAGCCCGCGGGCGGTGAAGGAGACCTTCAGCCCGCCGCTCGACTTCCGCTATCCGTTCATGGAGGAGAAATGAGCACCAGCTTCCCGATCGATCCGACGAACCGCATCGCGATCGGCTCCGACCATGCCGGATTCAGGTACAAGGAAGCGATCAAGCGGCACCTCAGCGGGCGTGGGTACTGGGTGATGGACGCGGGCACCCATTCCGAGGAGTCCACGGACTACCCGAAGTGGATCCGCCCGGTGGCCCTCGCCGTCGCCAACGGGGAGGTGGAGCGCGGCATCGTGCTCGGCGGGTCGGGCAACGGCGAGGCGATGGTCGCGAACCGCGTGAAGGGCGTCCGGTGCGCGCTGGCGTGGAACGTCGAGTCGGCGCGCCTCGGGCGCGAGCACAACGACGCGAACATGCTGTCGCTGGGCGAGCGCATGATGACCGAGCGGGAGGCCCTCGCGATCGTGGATGTGTTCCTGAGCACGAAGTTCGAGGGCGGCCGCCACGTGAAGCGCATCCAGATGATCGACGAGGAGAGCTGATCCTCACCGGGGCACGACGAGGCTAAGGCACGACAAAGCGGGGGCACGGATACCTGCCACGGATTGGAACTGCTGAAAGTGCCGGATTGCCTCTCGACCGTTTCGAGATGAAATCCGGCACTTTCCGTTTCTCGGATCCGTGGCGGTCATCCGTGCCCTCGCTTTCTCCCTGACGAACCCTATCTCGTCGGCCCGGTCGTGCCCTATTCGGTTTCGGAGACCGCGTCCCGCCGCGCATCCGGACCTTTCGTCTCCGCCGCGCGCTCCTGCGCGGCGTCCGGGTCGTGATCGGCGCGATCCACGCCGCGTGCGTGCTCGCGCGCCTTCGTCTGCTTCGCGTCGCGTGGAATGCTGCGATCACCGCCGTCGTGGTCCAGCACGTCTCGCTCGTCCGCCATTGGGTGCCTCCGGGAATGGGATCATGCCCCCAGGGGCGAAAACGGGGCCATCCGCGGGTCGCAACCGGCCGTGAGCAGGTGCGGAGATGCGCCGCCCCTTCCCGACCCGTGTATAATGGCTCGAACCTCGCCCGTGGTGGCGGGTAGCAGGAGCGGCCCTCGACGAGGGCCCGGCTCCGACACGACATGGCTGATCGCCCGCCCACAGGCGCCGCGCTTTCGGCCTCTCACTTGCCTTCAATCAGCTCCGTTCACTCGGAGGACATAGATGCCGCGCCAGAGTTCGAGCTCGTCCACGCGCCGGACCTCGAGTCCGAAAAAGCCCATCGCCGCGCCGAAGCGGGACGCAAAGTCTCCCGCGAAGTCCGCCGTGAAGTCTCCCGCGAAGTCCACGGCGAAGACCGCTGCCAGGCCGGCGGCGAAGTCGGCCGCCAGCAAGCGCCCGCCGCTGCCGGCCACGCCGACTCCGGTGGAGCCGAGCGAGCACGACGTCCTGCGCGCGCTCCAGTCCGCCACGGCCGAGGACATGTACCAGCGGGAGAAGCGCCGCCGCGCGGGTGCGCGCGAGATCCATGATCCCCTCGCCGAGGCGCGCCGGGAATACCAGGCGCTGCTCGCCTCCGAAGCGGGGACGCCACGCGGCGGACGCCCGCGGAAGGGGCGCCCCAAGAAGAGCGAGACGGCGCTCGAAGATTCGCTGGAGGAGTTCAAGGGCAGCGACGAGCCGCACGAGGAGGAGTGAACCGGCCTCCCCGGCGATTCGGGCGCGCGCGCCGGCTGTCGCTGGCGCGCCGCTGCGCCGAGATCGCCCTCGATGCGACGTACGCCGGCGGCTGGGCCGCGCGGCTCGCGCATCGCGTCGGCCTGCACGGCCGGCTCGAAGTCAGCGAGGAGACGATCACCCTGCCGCGCTGGCGCGGCTGGAGCCCGCTGCGCGTGGCCTTCGCCTCGGATTTTCATGCGGGGCCGACCACCGATCCCCGCCTGCTCGACGATGCCTGCCACGCGATCGAGGCCGTCCGCCCGGAGCTCGTGCTCCTCGGCGGCGACTTCGTCTCGTACCATGGGCGCCACGTGGACGCGCTCACGCGACGGCTCGCCCTCATCGAGGCCCCGCTGGGCAAGTACGCGGTGCTCGGCAATCACGACCTCCTCGCCGATGACGAGTACCTCGTCGAGCAGCTCGAGGAGGCCGGCGTTCGCGTGCTCCTGAACGAATCCGTGCGCCTCCCGGAGCCCCACGCGGGCCTGGTCATCGGTGGCGTGGACGATCCGGTGCAGGGCGAGATGAACGCGGCGCGGACCTTCGACGCCACCACCGGGGACGACGCGCGCCTCCTCCTCATGCATGCGCCGCAGGGCCTGCTGGACATGGCGGGCGAGATGTTCGACCTCGCGCTGTGCGGGCACACGCACGGCGGGCAGGTGGCCCTGCCGGGCGGCATGCCCATCCGCATGCCGGGTCCGCGGATCAACCGCCGCTTTGCGAGCGGCCGGTTCTCGCTGCGCGAAGGGGCGACGCTGCTGGTGACCCGCGGCATCGGATGCAGCCAGCTCCCCATCCGGCTGTTCGCGCCGCCGGAGATCCACGTGCTGACGCTGGTGCCCGGCATCCAGCCGGAGCGGCGCGCGGCGGCCGCCGGCACGGCGGGCGATGCAGCATCGGCGAGCCCGGCGGCAGGCGCCAGCGCGACGGGATAGCGAGGGCCCGCGACGGGCGGCGGTTTCCGCACGCCCCGTCGCGGTACATCTTTCGCTGGCCGAAACGGCCGCCCCTGCTTCCTCGCACCACCCGAGCACACTCATGCGCGTCATTCAGATCTGCCCGTACAGCTGGGACGCGCATGGTGGCGTGCAGGCACACGTACGCCACCTCGCGGACGAGCTTCGCGGCCGTGGCCACGACGTGCTCGTCCTCGCCCCCGGCAACGAGCCGCCGGCGGAGGCCTACGTCCGGCTCGTCGGCCGGCCGACGCGCATCCGATTCAACGGGTCGGTGGCGCCCCTCTGCATCGACCCCTTCTCCGCGGCCGTCGTCCGCGATGCGTTCGACGACTTCGCGCCGGACGTCATCCACGTCCACGAGCCCTTCGCGCCGAGCACCTCGCTGCTCGGCGTGCTCTGCGCCGATGCGCCGGTCGTCGCGACGTTTCATGCGTACTACGAGCCGTTCACCGTCCACGGCGGCATCTACACGGCGTTCTCGCAGCTGCTGCGGCCCGTCTGGTCGCGCATCGCCTTCCGCATCGCGGTCTCGCGCGCGGCGCAGCGCACGATGAATGCGCGGATGCGCGGCGCCCACAGCGCGATCATCCCGAACGGCGCGACGATCGACCACTTCGGCACCGCGGAACCGGCGACGCTGCCCGCGGGACGGCGCATGCTCTTCGTGGGACGCCTCGAGCCGCGGAAGGGATTCCGCGTCGCGGTGGACGCCTTCGCCGAGCTGGGCGAGCGCTACGACGATCTCCGCCTCGTGGTGGTGGGCGACGGGCCGCAGCGGGCGCAGATCCGGCGCCTGCCGCGCGGGCTTCGCGAGCGGGTGGACATGATGGGCCGCGTGAGCCACGACGCCATGCCGACCTATCACGCCGCGTCGGACGTGTTCGTCGCGCCGGCGACGGGGCGCGAGAGCTTCGGCATCATCCTCGTGGAAGCGATGGCCGCCGGCCTGCCGGTGGTGGCCAGCGATCTCCCCGGCTACCGCGAGGTCGTCCGTCACGAACGCGAGGGGCTGCTCGTGCCTCCGGCCGACCCGGCGGCGCTGGCGGAGGCGACCGCCCGCCTCCTCGACGACGCCGCGTTGGCGAAGCGCCTCGCCGTCGGCGGACGGATGCGGGCACGGGCGTTCGCGTGGCCGCGCATCGCCGCGCGCGTCGAACGCGTGTACGACAAGGTCGTGCGCTCCCGCAACCTCGTCGTGCCCCGCGTCGTACGGAGAGTCGGGGCCGCCTGAGGGAACTCTGGAACACCAGATTGCTTAGCGGCCTCCAAAGGGCGGCTCCCGAGAGCCGCCCTGTTCATTTTCATCCCGACAACTCCACTGCATCAATGGAAGTCCTGGAGCCAGCCAGTCCCTCCCTCTGGCGCGCGGCGCGAACCGCGATTGCCGGCGGGCATCCCGACTACGACTACACCAACGGGCCCATCGGGCGCGCGGTGCTGCTGCTCGCCGTGCCGATGGTGCTCGAGATGCTCATGGAGAGCGTGTTCGCGGTCGCGGACGTGTTCTACGTCTCGCGGCTCGGGGCGGATGCCGTGGCGGTCGTCGGCCTCACCGAATCGCTGCTGACGATCATCTACACGGTCGCGATCGGGCTGTCCATCGGCGCCACGGCGACGGTGGCGCGACGCATCGGGGAGCGCGATCGTGAAGGGGCCGCGCACGCGGCCGCGCAGGCGATCACGCTCGGCCTCGTCGTGTCGCTCGCGATCGCGGTCATCGGCGGACTGTTCGCGCCCGACCTGCTGGCGGTCATGGGCGCGTCGGGCGCGGTCGTCGAGATGGGCGGGCGCTACGCGCGCATCATGCTCATGGGCAACGCGTCGATCCTGCTGCTGTTCCTGATCAACGCGATCCTGCGCGGCTCCGGCAATCCGGCGGCAGCGATGCGGACGCTCTGGATCGCGAACGCCATCAACATCGTCCTCGCGCCGGTGCTGATCTTCGGTCCGGGGCCGCTGCCCGCACTCGGCGTCGCGGGCGCCGCGGTCGCGACGACCACCGGCCGGGGACTCGGCGCGTTGTACGCGTACCGCCAGCTCACGCGCGCCGGCGGGCGCGTCCCGCTCGCGGCGCGCCACTGGGGGCTCGACCCCAGGCTCATGCTCGGCATGATCCGCCTGTCCGCCGCGGGGACGCTGCAAGGGCTCATCGGCACCGCGAGCTGGATCGGGCTCGTTCGGATCATGGCGAGCTTCGGGAGCGCGGCGCTCGCCGGCTACACGATCGCCATCCGCATCGTGCTGTTCGCGCTGCTGCCATCATGGGGGATGTCGAACGCGGCGGCGACGATGGTGGGGCAGGCGCTCGGCGCGGGGAAGCCGGAGCGAGCCGAGGCGGCCGTCTGGCTCGCGGGCCGGTACAACGCGCTGTTCCTCGGCATCGTGGGATTGGCGTTCGTCATCTTCGCCCCGCTGATCGCGAGCATCTTCGCGGAGGCCGGCGACGTGCACCGGTACGCGGGCGACGGGCTGCGCGTGATCTCGCTCGGCTTCCTGTTCTACGGATTCGGCATGGTGTTCACCAACGCCTTCAACGGCGCGGGCGACACCTGGACGCCGACCTGGCTCAACTTCACGATGTTCTGGCTGATCGAGATTCCGCTCGCCTGGGCGCTCGCGCGGCCGCTCGGCCTCGGGCCGCACGGGGTGTTCGTGAGCATCGCGGTGGCGTTCTCGTTGTTCGCCATCGCGGGCGGGCTGCTGTTCCGCCGCGGCCGCTGGAAGCGCGCGATGGTGTGAGCCGGCCGCCCGCTGCCCGCTGCGCGCGGCTGGCGGCGCTCAGGCCGGTTCCTGCGTGAAGTGCGACAGGAAGGTGCGCTCCTGGTTGGTGAGGCTGTCCAGCCCCGACTCGCGCGCCTTCGTCAGGATCCGCTCGACCTCGTCCCGGTTGACGGGGTGGATCCTGGAGAGATCCACGTCGGGCACCTTCACGATCCGCGCTGCCGCTGGCGCGGCGGCGTTGACGCGCTTCTGCCAGTCCCGGCGCGAGGCGGTCGCCCGGTGCGTGAGCACCCGGAGGTACACCCATGCTCCCACGTAGCCGCCGAGGTGGGCGAAGTGCGCCGTGCCGCGCTGGGTGCCGGCGAAGCCGCCGAAGAGGGCGAGCGCCGTCGTCCCGATGACGAGCCACCGCGCCTCGACCGGCAGCACGCCCCAGATGTACACGCGCTCGCGCGGCCAGAAGTGCGCGAACCCGTACATCACGCCGAAGACGCCGCCCGACGCACCGATGATCGCGGCCCCCGGCGAGAAGACCATCGAGAGCAGCGCCCCCGTGATGCCGCTCGCCAGGTAGAGCTGGATGAAGTGCGCGCTGCCGATGCGCAGCTCCAGCCGGCTCCCGAAGAAGTACAGCGCGATCATGTTGAACAGCAGGTGGCCGAAGCCGCCGTGCAGGAACATGTAGGTGATGAACGTCCAGGGGCGCACGAAGGCGCCGCGCGGCTGGAACGCGAGGTACGGAAAGAGATTGCCGAATTCCGGCAGCGCGAGCATCGCGAGGAACACCGCCACGTTGGCGATGAGCAGCCGTTGCACCCAGGGCGTCATACGGGAACAAGGTAATGGCCGGGCTGCGAGCCGTCATTGTGGCGCGCCGACATGACTTTGGGGGCCGCGGACGCCATATTCCCGCCCAGACAGTACGTGCACTTCATCCCGGGGAGGCTCCCGCGCATGTCGGTGGATCTGGGCGAATTCTTCGCCAGTGTGGAGGAGGAATTCGACGTCGCCATCGACGGCGCGAGCGCGCCGCACATGTCGCCGCTCGAGCTGGTCGACTACATCGTGGAACACATGCCCGAGCCGGGCGAGCGGATGGACGACGACGAACGCCGTGATTACGTCGACTCCGTGCTCGGCGAGCTGATGGCGCAGGTGCTCGGCATCACGCGTTACGACGAAGCGACCCCGTTCGCGCAGATCGTGCAGCACGCCAGGCGGCGATGACGGAAGGAGCGACTCCGGCCAGCACCCCGGGCTCGCGACTCGGCCTGCCGCTCGGACGCCCCCGCTGGACCCTCGTCATCGTCGGCTACCTGCTCGCGCTCGCCTCCGGGTGGATGTACGGGGCGGCGATCCGCGCCGGCGGCGAATGGCACGACGGCGCGGCGTGGGAGCGCGCCCTCCTCCTCACGGTGAACGACGACCTCCCGCGGTGGCTCGACACCGCGCTGTATCTCGTGCCGTGGGCGGGAACGAACCTCACCCTCGGCCCGCTCATCGGCCTCTTTGCAGCGTGGCTCATCTGGCGCGGCCGGCGCGACCTCGCCGTATGGGTCGTGGTCGTCGAGCTCGGGGTGCTCTCCCTGAACTGGCTCGTGAAGCGCCTCGTCAGCCGCGACCGGCCCGACATCGTGGAGCAGGTTGGCTGGTTCGGCTGGGGATCGTATCCGAGCGGGCACGCGATGGCGAGCCTCGCGGTGCTGATGACGCTCGCCGCCCTGTACCACCGCGCCACGGGACGGGTGTGGCCCGCGGTGACAGCGTTCGTCCTGTTCCTCGTCATCGCGTACTCGCGGCTCCTGCACGGCGTCCACTGGCCCACCGACATGATCGGCGGTGCGCTCGTGGGGCTGGTCTGGCTCATCGCCACCTGGTTCGCGTTCGTGGGACTCCCCGACGGAGACGGCCGGCGCGCGGCGTGAAGATTGCCCGCTGCGGCCGGGACCGATGGCGGGAGCCGACATGCGAGAAGGGACGAGACAGACGGCGCAGGACGTGGCCAGAGGCGCGCGCGCATTGCTGAAGCATGAACGCCGCCCATTTCATGCATCGGGCGAGCGCAGCCCCAGGATTCACATCAGGACCAACGTGCTGCCGTCGTATGCCTCCCGCGCATCGCTGGAGGTGGCGGCCCGGCGGCAGGCGGCGCTCGCGGGGGGCCGGAAGCGGTTCATCATCCAGTCCCGGCTCCTCACCGTCGGCGTGCCGCTGGGCATCGTCGCCGGCGTGCTCGCATGGCGCGGTGGCCGCTCGAGCCGCGTGCGCAGCGTCTCCCAGTTCACCCTGGCGTTCGCCGCCACCCTCGGGCTGACGCTGCTCGAAGCGGCCGCGGAGTGGCGGGGAATGGAAGAAGCGGAAGGCGCCTGAGCGCCTTCCGCTTCGTTCGCCCTCGATCCCTGCTCGCGATTACTGCCGCGCCCGTCCCCACACCGGGCCACCGCCGGACGAGCTGCCCCCGCGCGCGGAGCCGCGGCTGACGGGCCAGGCGCGACGGCCTTCGGAGTTGTCCGTGCGGGTCTGACCGCGATTGCCGGCCGGCCATGCCCGGCTCCCGCCCAGACCGCCGGAGGGCCTGCCGACGGGCCGGCGCGTGCGGCGTGGCTGGTCGATGCGGCAGTCGTCGACGTCCCCGCCGCGGATCACGACGCCGCCCCAACCCCAGCCGCCGTCCGAGCCGCCGCGGCCGCGGTCGTAGTCGCCGGAGCCGCCGGGTGCCGGCAGCTCGATGACTACCGGGACCGGCCGCGGGAGCGCCACCCCGGCGTCGGCGTCCGCGTCCGTCACCGCCCCTGCGTCCGCATCCGCGACCGCAACGCCCTCCGCTGCCTCACCGCTCGGCTGCGTGATGATATCCATGACGTCCCCGGCGTCGGGCTCCGCCGCCTGCCTGACCTCGGGCGCGGCGGCGACCGTCGGCTGCGGCGAACGCACGCGGCGCGGACCCGTCGTGGCCCGGCGCGGCTTCGGCGCCGCCACCTCGGTGGTGGGCGGGGCGGTCTCCAGCGCCATCGTCGAATTGGCGCCGGCCGGCGCGAGTGCGAAGGTTTCCGTCGAGGCGAGCTTGAGGTCGCGTTCGAGCGACGCGTCCACGAGCGTTTCCGACCGGCCGTCGGAACAGGCGGCGGCGACGATGAGCAGCGGCGCTGCGGCGAATCTGGCGAGCGGGCGCACGAGGGGCTCCTTTCCCGGAACGCCGGGACTGCCGGTGACACGTCGTCCGCCGGGGCGGGGGCGGACGGCGACCTGCGGACCATCTGGGACGTCACCTCGCACGTTCGGCAGCGTTCGCGCCGCGCGCCAACCGCGCGTTTCAGGGTTTAACCGTCCTCGCGATGTGATTTCCGTCACCCGTGGAGGACGCCGGCGTCCGGTTCTGGCGACAATCCAGCCCTCCGCCGACATTGCTGATCCGCACTCCACCGCCCCGGCGCGGACGTTGCCCGTGGCCAGGCGTGAGCGCCCCCGTTCCCCGCCGAATCCCAGATGCCTTTCCGACTTCCGATCTTCCTCGCCGCCGTCGCCGCCGTGACCGCCCTCTCCGCGTGCCGACTGGAGTACCGCGAGGCGTACGGCGAAATCTCCGAACAGGCGGCTATCGCGGATACGCTGAAGCGGCTCGTGCTGGAGGCGTACGACTTCTCCGAGCCTGACGTCGTCGACCGGCTCCTCGCGCTCTATCCGGACACCGGCCGTGTCGTCTCCGCATCGGGCGGACGGGTCATCACCTCACGCGACTCGCTCGACGCCGCGATCCGGAGCTTCTGGATGACGGTCGGCCGCAACATGCGGAATCCGAAGACGGAGTGGGGGCCCATCCACGTGGACGTGCCCTCCACGCGCGCCGCGGTCATCACCGCGCAGTATCAGGTGCCGCACACGACGCCGACGGGCGCCCCCCACACCATCGGCGGCGCGATGACCCTCGTCTTCGAGAAGCAGGGGACGCGATGGGTCGTGATCCAGGAGCACCTGTCGGACCTGCCTGCACCCGAACCCGACAGCATTCCCTGACGCCGCGTCGCCAGCCGCGATGCGTCGCTACCGCTCGGGCACAAGCGTCACGCGCACGAAGCGCGATGGATCGACCCACTTCCGCGCCGCATCGCGCACCTGATCCGCGGTCAGCGCATGCACGCGCGACTCGGCGCCGAGGATCGCCGACCGCGGATCCTCGCCGAGTTGCAGCGTCGTCTCGAGCCGGCTCAGCCAGTAGCCGTTCTCGCGCAGGTTCGTCTCGCGCTCGCGCAGCATCGTCTCCTTCACCTTCGCCATTTCCTCGGCGCGCGGGCCGCCGCGGCGGAGGGAGTCGAGCTCGGCGAGCACCGCCTGCACCAGCTCGTCCGCCCGTTCGGGCGCGCTGCCGAACCGCACGCTGAGACTCGCCTCTTCCCGCGGCGTCTTCGATGCCGCCGCCGAGACGCTCACGCCGTAGGTTGCCCCTAGCGCCTCGCGCAGGCGTTCACGCAGCCGGATCTCGAGCACCGCATCCATGGCGCCGAGGGCGAGCCGGTTCTCCGGCGTGAACTCGAAGTCGCTCGTGAAGACCATCGCGGTGCTGCTCTGGGGCTCGACGCCGCGGCGCACGATGCGCTCCACCCGCGTCGCCGGCGGGTGCACGCCGACGTCGCGGCCGCGCTCCACGCGACCGGCCGACGGCAGCGACGCCAGGTACCGCTCCGCGAACGGCCGCAGCGAATCGGGATGCACCGCACCGACGAAGACGACGGTGAAGTCGCCCGCGTCGTGAAAGCGCTCGCGGTAGATCTGGAGCGCGCGGTCCAGCGGAACGGAGTCGATGCGCGCCGCCGTCAGCGGCCTGCGGCGCGGGTGGTGCTGCGCCAGCGTGACCGCGATCGTGTCGTTGAATGCCGCCGCGGGCGACAGGTCGCGGTTGGCCAGCGAGGTGTGGAAGTTCCGCTGCAGCGCCGCGTACGCCACGGAGTCGCGCCGCGGTGCGGTGAAGTAGAGGTGGAGCAGCTGCAGCAGGGGTTCGAGCTCGCGTGGCGACACGCTGCCCACGAACCCCTCCGTCATCTCTGCAATGTACGGCGTGAGATCGACCGTCGTGCCGGAGAGCTTCTTCTGCAGCGCGACGGCATCGAAGCGCCCTGCGCCGCCGGCGGTGACCGCGAACGGCGCAAAGCCGGCCGCCAGCGCGTCGGCGTCGCTCACCAGCGACGTCCCGCCGGGGCTGAAGGCGCTCACGAGCACCTCGTCCGCCTTGAAATCCGTGGGCTTCACGACCACGCGCATGCCGTTGGACAGCGTCCAGGTCGTCGTGCCCAGCATCGTGTCGACGACCGTCCGCGTGACGCGCCCCGGCGCGGGGAGCGCGGGAAGCAGCGGCTCGTCCCGCACCGCGTCGTCGTAGGCCGCGACGTCGGCGGCATCCCCGCGCGCGATCGCCGCGCGCAGCGCGGGATCCGTCGGCTTCGCCGCTCCCGCCTTCGCCGGGACACTCGCCAGCACCACGCGCCCCCG
>DASTYL010000041.1:0-10719 GCA_035764975.1 Gemmatimonadaceae bacterium
GCCGGCAGGTCGATTGATTGCGTCATCTGGATTCGCTCGGTTCGACTCTCAGGTGCTCTCGGCGATGCGGCGCTGCAGCTCGGCTTCGTCGATGATGGGGACGCCGAGCTCGCGCGCCTTCTCGAGCTTGCTCCCCGCCTCGTCACCCGCGACGACGAAACTGGTCTTCCTGGAGACGCTGCTCGTGACGCGTCCCCCGTTCGCTTCGATCAGGGCCGTCGCTTCATCCCGCGACAGGGTCGGCAGCGTACCCGTGAGGACGACCGTCAGTCCCTCGAGGGCACTGCCGGTGGCAGCGTCGGGCTCCGCGAAATTCAGTCCGCGCTGGCGGAGCCGCTCGATCAGCTTGCGCGCTTCCGGGTCGGCGAACCAGGCGGCCGTGGAGCGGGCGATGACGTCCCCGATGCCGCGGACGGCGAGGATCTCCTCCTCGGAGGCCGCCGCGAGCGCGTCGAGGGTGCCGAAGCGGCGCGCGAGCAGGCGCGCCGCGATCTCCCCGACGTAGTCGATCCCCAGCGCGAAGATCAATCGCGAGAGGGGCTGCGTCTTCGACGCCTCGATCGCAGTGACGAGGTTGTCCGCGCTCTTCTCGGCGAGCCGCTCGAGCTCCGCGAGCTGCTCGACCGTCAGGTCGTAGATGTCGGCCGCATCGTGGACGAGACCCGCTTCCACGAGCTGCTGCAATCGCGCGTACGACAGCCCGCGGATGTCCATCGCGCCACGCGACGTGAAGTGCACGAGCGCTTCGAGCTGCCGCGCGGGACAGGTGAAGTTGGGGCAGTAGAGCATCCCGCGCTCCTGCCCCGGCACGAGGTCCGTGTGGCACGACGGACACTTGCGCGGCCGGTGGTAGGGCTTGGGGGGGTCGTGCGGATCACGGCGTTCCGGAATCGGACCGATCACCTGCGGGATGACCTCGCCGGCGCGCTTCACCTGCACCCAGTCGCCGACGCGCAGGTCCTTGTCGTGGATCAGCTCGAAGTTGTGCAGCGTCGCGAGCTTCACCATCGCGCCGCCGATCTCCACCGGGTCGAGCACGGCATACGGGTTCACCGTCCCCGTGCGGCCCACGTTGACGCGGATGTCCAGGAGCCGCGTCTCCGCGATGTCCGGCGCGAACTTGCGGGCGATCGCCCACCGGGGCTCGCGGCCGACGTCACCGAGCTCGCCCTGGAGCGCGATGGAATCCACCTTGACGACGGCGCCGTCGATGGCGAAATCGAGCGAGGCGCGCACGCGGGTCTCGATGTCGTGGGCCCAGGCGTGCACTTCGGCGATCTTCGCGAAGCGGCCGTGGTGCGGCGCGATGGGCACGCCCCACGCCGTCAGCGTCTCCAGCAGCTCCCACTGGGTGGCGAAGGGCAGGGCCTTGCCGCCCGGCGCGATCGCGGAGTAGCCGAAGAAGTGAAGGGGCCGCGCCGCCGTGATGGCGGGATCGAGCTGCCGCAGCGACCCGGCCGCGGAGTTGCGCGGGTTGGCGAACACCGGCTCCCCGGCGGCCACGCGCTCCTCGTTCATCTTCTCGAACGCGGAGAAGGGCATGTACACCTCGCCGCGGATCTCGACCAGCGGCGGGATGCCCTCGCCGCGCAGGCGCAGCGGAATCGCGCGGATGGTGCGGAGGTTGGCGGTGACGTCCTCGCCGATGAAGCCGTTGCCGCGCGTGGCGCCGGTCACGAACACGCCGTCGCGGTAGGTGAGGCTCACCGCGGCGCCGTCGATCTTCAGCTCCGCGACGAAGCCGGCCCGTCGCACGTCGGCGCCGACGGCGCGGATGGCGCGCTCCTCCCACGCCTCGAGCTCCTCGTCGTTGAACGCGTTGCCGAGCGAGAGCATCGGCGAGAGGTGCGTGTGCTTGTCGAGGCGGGACGCGGGCGGTGCGCCCACGCGCACGGTGGGCGAATCGGGCGTCTGCAGTTCCGGGTGCTCGCGCTCGAGCTCCTGCAGCTCGCGGAACATGCGATCGTACTCCGCGTCCGACATGAGCGGCGCGTCGAGCACGTAGTACGCGTGCGAGGCGTCCTCGAGCCGCTCGCGGAGCGTGGCGGCGCGGGCGGCGACGTCAGGTTCCAAGGTCGCCCTTGGCCTCCTCATCCAGCACCTGCATGGCGACGGTCACGAGCCGCTCGAGCTCCTCGTCCGCGGCGCGCGGCAGCAGCGTCTCGGCCCAGGTGTGCTCCTCGCTCCGGCCGTAGCGGTCCAGCATGCGCCGGAGGAACCCCAGCAGCGCGATGCGCTGCAGCTCGGCGCGCCGCTGCGGCTGTGTCACGTCGCGCTGCGCGCGGAGCAGGGACTCGAAGCGATGCGCGTTGCGCAGGGAGCGCGCGGTGAGCGCGGCAATGCCCTGGCAGAATCGCACATCCACGTCGGAGAACGGCTCCGCCTCGCGCTCCGTGCGCAGGAAGATCGCGCCGATCACCGTGCCCTCCCACTCGATCGGCACGACCACGATGGAGCGCACGTTGCGCACGTCGAGGGCAGCACGCACCGACTTGAGCATCGGCTCGTTCGCGGCGTCGGGGATGAAGACCGTCTCCCCGGACTCGAAGGCCCGCTTCAGCTCGGGATAGCGATTGAGGTCGACGACGAGGTTGCGGATCGTCGGATCCTCGTAGCTCGCCACCAGCCGCACCTCGGCGCCGGCGCCGGTGAGGAAGATCGCGCACCGGTCGAGACCGAAGGTCTCGCCGAGCTTGCGGGCGATCGTCTGGAGGATGTCGACGAAGTGGAGGGAGGTGGAGATCTCCTGATAGATGTCGACGATCGACGTCAGGTGATCCCGTTCCTGCTGCAGTTCGGCGACGCGCACCCGGAGGCGCGCGATCTCGTCAGCCTGGAGCTCCGGCGTCTGCTCCGGCGAGGTCCCCGCGGGCGGGGTGTGCATCTGGGCCATCGGTCGCGGCGATGTGGCGGTTGAATTCGTCGCTGTCGAAGCGGACCACCTTGTTCCGGCCCGTTTCCTTGGCGACGTACAGCGCATCGTCCGCGGCACGCACGAGCGTATCGCAGTCGACGATCCGTGGGTGCGGCCACCCCGCGACCCCGAAGCTCGCGGTCCGTTGCAGCGTCCCACCGTCGAAGGTGAATGTATGCGATTCGACCGCCTTGCGCACGCGCTCGGCGAAGGTGACGGCGGCATCGAGCACCGTCCCGGGCAGGAGCAGCATGAACTCCTCGCCCCCGTACCGCCCCACGCGGTCGATCTCGCGCGCCTCCTCGCGGAGGATGTCCGCCAGCTGCCGCAGCACGGCGTCGCCCGCCTGGTGCCCGTACGTATCGTTGACGCTCTTGAACTTGTCCAGGTCGCACATCACACAACTGAACGGTTCGTTCAGCCGGGAGGCGTGCTCGAACATCTCCTGCAGCCGCTCCTCGAGATGCCGGCGGTTGTCGAGCCCCGTGAGCCCGTCGGTGATGCTCACCTGCCGGAGCCGTTCGTTGGTCTCGATCAGCTCCCGCTCCCGTTCCTCGAGCGTCTCCTGGAGCCGCTTGATCCGGAGCATGGACCGGATGCGCGCCTTCAGCTCGGCGAAGTCGATCGGCTTCGTGATGTAGTCGTCGGCACCCGCCTCCAGCCCCTCGACCTTGCTCTCGGTCGAGTCGAGGGCGGTCTGCATGATGATCGGGACGAAGGGGAGGTCGGGATTGCCCTTCACCCGGCGGGCCACCTCGATGCCGTCCACGTTGGGCATCATGACGTCGAGCAGGACGAGGTCCGGCGGGTCCCGCTCGATATGGGCGAGGGCCGACGCTCCATCCGTCTCCACCTCGGCCTGGAACCCCCAGGCCTCGAGACGCATCTTGAGCAGCTCGACATTGTCCTCGTGGTCGTCCACCACGAGCACGCGCGCCGAGTTCGCGCCCTCCAGCCCTGCGTCGGTCATCGCGCCGGGCCGCCGGCGTCCCCGAGAAAGCGCTGGACCTCGGCGACCACCGCCCGGGGCTCGCAGGGCTTCGCCAGATAGCCGTCGCACCCCACTTCCATCGCCTTCTCGCGGTCGGACGCGAGCGCGTGGGCCGTGAGCGCGATGATCGGGATGTTCTGCGTCGCCGGATCGTGCTTCAGCACCTGCGTCGCCTCCCAGCCGTCGATGATCGGGATGGAGATGTCCATCAGGATCAGGTCCGGCTTCTCGGCCCGCGCCTTCGCGATGCCTTCCTCGCCGTTCAGCGCCTCGGTCACCGAGTAGCCGAAGTGCCGCAGGATCGTGGAATAGACGATGCGGTTGTCTTCGTTGTCCTCGACGAGCAGCACGCGCTTGCCATTCGGATTCATGGAACCTGTGCGCCGCCGGGGCGCGAAAAGAGCTGGGTGAGCCGCAGAGCGAGCGCGGCGACTGCTGGACGTACGACCACCGGAGCGGTCGGCCAGAAGGGAGGGCCCACGACCGCGCGGAAGGTGTTAGTGACCGATCGGTCGCAAGATTCTTACCAAGGCGAACGGGAGCTTGTACAAAAATGGCACACGTCGGAGGCGGATACGCGGGAACGGCCGGGGAGATCGGGGCATCCCGTACCTCCCGGACAGCGGCCGGAAGCATCGGGGCGCGCGCGCGCTCGCTTTCGCAGGCGGAGCAGGCCGATGGGGAGTTCGACTGGGAGCGCCTGGCGGTCTTCGGCGCCGGGATCGCGATCGGGGCCATGCTCGGCGCCGGGGTCACGATGTTCACCGCCCCCGTGAGCGGCCCCGATGCCCGCCGCGCGGTTCGGCGGGGCGCCCGCCGCGCGCTCTGGCGCGGCCAGGATGCCTGGGAGGACCTCCGCGATGAGCTGGCGGCCGCCACGCTGCGGCGGAAGAAACAGCTCCGGCGCGGCCGGCGTCGCCTGCGCAACGACTGGCAGGACGAATGAACAAAACGAAGCGCCCCCGGCCGGCCGGCCGGGGGCGCTTCATCGCGCAAGACGTCGATCTCAGAGCTTCGCGAGCATCGCGGCGGCTTCCCGCTTGTACTTCGCGTCGTTGAGCTCCTTCGCCGGCATCCGCGCGACGAGCTCGAACTGCTCGCGGGCCTTCGCCTTCTCGCCGACGTCCGCGTACACGGCCCCCAGATCGAGATGGTGCGTGATCCGGTCCGGTTCGGCGGCCACGGCGGCCTCCATGTAGCGCCTGGCCTCGGCCCAGCTGGCCTCGCCGAACACCTTGCCGCCCAGGAGGTTCTTCGCGGCGAAGCGCTGGATGCCGCTCAGGCGCATGACCTCGGCGTTCCAGACGCCCATCACGTGCAGCGCGCCCGCATGCCGCGGATCGGCCTTGAGGGCGTGCAGGGCATGCTCGCGCACCTCACCGGCGTACTTCACGCGTTCGCGCGAGCCGAGCGACTGCGCCGTGCGACCGAGCGCACGCGCGAGGGTGAAATGACCCTCGGCATCCGCGGGATTCGCTGAAACAGCCCGGCGCGCATATTCTTCGGCGCTCCGATACAGCTGCGTGCGGCGCCCCTTGTCGGTTTCGGCCTCGCCGAGATCCACGGCGTCGCGCGACGCGCGCCAGAGGGCGGCGTAGCTGGTGGGATCGGCCTTGATCGCCATCTCGAGGTGCTGGTAGGAGCTGGCCACCTTGCCGGCGGCACGATCGCGGTCGGCGATCTCGATGTGGGGGGCCGCGCCCTGCGCAGACAGGGCGGCGGGCATCAGGACCAGCGCGGCGAGAATCGCAGTGCGCATTTTCATGCAGGGCTCCGGGGAGGCTTTGGAAGATTGAGCGGAACGGACATCGCGGGCGCGGCACACCGATGCCGGAACAGGCTGGGAGGGTGCGGCCAACGTAGAGCTACCCCGCAGGCCGGTCAATGATCGCGCAGGGGATCATCGCCCGGAAGCGGGACGGGGGCCGGATCACGGCCGCGGAATGGCAGGAGTTCGCCCGGGGAGTCGCATCGGGTGACGTTCCGGACTACCAGGCCGCCGCCCTGCTCATGGCGGCCTTCCTCAACGGCCTGGACCGCACCGAGACCGCCGCCCTGACGGACGCGATGCTCCGCAGCGGCGACCGCCTGGACCTGGGGCACCTCCGGGTGCCCCGCATCGACAAGCACTCCACGGGCGGGGTCGGCGACAAGGTCTCCATCCTGCTCGCGCCCATCATCGCGAGCCTCGGCGTGGCGGTGCCGATGATGTCCGGGCGCGGCCTCGGCCACACCGGCGGGACCCTCGACAAGCTCGAGTCCATCCCCGGCTTCCGCACCGACCTGACCCTGGATGAGGCCCGAACGCAGATCGACCGCATCGGGTGCGCGCTCATCGGCCAGACGGGCGAGATCGCCCCGGCCGACCGAAAGCTCTATGCACTCCGGAACGCGACGGCGACGGTGGAATCCATCCCGCTGATCGCCGCGAGCATCATGAGCAAGAAGCTGGCGGAGGGGCTCACCGGGCTCGTGCTCGATGTGAAGCGTGGCTCCGGCGCGTTCCTGCCCGAGCTCGATCGCGGCCTCGAGCTCGCGCGCACGATGATCGCCCTCGGCGCCGACCACGCCTGCCCGGTCACCGTCCTCGTCACGGCGATGGACCGGCCGCTTGGCCGCGCATGCGGGAATGCGCTCGAGATCGAGGAGTCGGTCCTCGGGCTGCGTGGCGAGGGCCCGGACGACCTTATGACGGTGACGTACGAGCTTGGCGCCGAGATGCTGCTGCTCGCCGGCACGGCGCGAAGCCGCGAGGAGGCGCTGCAGCTCCAGCGCGACGCGGTCGCGTCGGGACGCGCGGCGGTCAAGCTGCAGGAGATCATCGAAGCGCAGGGGGGCAATCCGGCCGTCGTGGACGACCCGGCCGTGCTGCCGCAGGCAAGCCACTCCAGCGTGTTCACGGCGGACCGGGACGGCGTGGTGGCGCGTGTCGAGCCGCGCACGGTGGGGCAGGGCGTCGTGGCGATGCACGGCGGACGCACCCGGGTCGAGGATGCCATCGATCCGGCGGCCGGGTACGTCATCACGGCGCGCCCGGGAGACCGGGTCGCCCGCGGTGCGCCGCTTGCGACCGTGTATGCGGGGGACACCGACGCGCTCGAGCGCGGACTGCAGGCGCTGCGGCGGGCCATCCGGATCGCGGACGAGCTGGATGAGGAACCGCTGCCGCTCATCTCCCATCGCGTCACGGCAGCGGGTGTCGAGGAGTGGGGCGCGAACCCCCTGCGCGCCTGAATGGAACCATCTTCGCAGGAGCATCGCATGTCTCCCAGAGTCGCCAGGCTCGCCGGAATGGGCGCACTCGGAGCCGCCGCCGGCCTCGTCGTGCTGTACGTCCTGTTCGCCTTCTCCACCCGCCCCGGTGTCTATGCGGGGATGGACGGCACCAGCCGGTTCCTCACGTGGCTCGCGGTCGGCGGCGTCGTGCTCGCCCTGGTGGCCGTGCACGTCGTGATCGGCCGGCAGCTGCTCGCGATCGGGCGCGGCGAGCGGCGCGAGCCCTGAGCCGACCGGACGCGCATCTTCCGCGGACCATCATGGACACCCGCCGCATCGGATCGCTCGACGTTTCCGTCGTCGGCCTGGGCTGCAACAACTTCGGATGGCGGATCGACGAGCCTGCCAGCGCCGCCGTGGTCAACGCGGCGCTCGACGCCGGCGTGACGCTGTTCGACACCGCCGACATGTACGGCCGCGGCAAGAGCGAGGAGTTTCTCGGCCGTGCACTCGGTGCCCGCCGCCGCGAGGTCACCATCGCGACGAAGTTCGGGCATCGGTCGGGCTGGCCCGATCGCGGCGCGCATCCCGATTACATCCCGCGCGCGCTCGAGGCGAGCCTGAGGCGTCTCGGGACGGACTGGGTCGACCTGTACCAGCTGCACACGCCGGATCCGAACGTCCCCATCGCCGACACGCTGGGTGCGCTCGACGCGCTGGTGGCATCGGGGAAGGTGCGCGAGGTTGGGTGCTCCAACTTCTCGACGACGCAGCTCGCCGAGGCAGACGCCGTCCGGACGCCACACCTCGTGCGGTTCGCCAGCGTGCAGAACCACTTCAACATGCTCGCCCGTGCCGATCAGGACGTGGTGACCGCGTGCGCGCAGACGGGACGTGCGTTCCTCCCGTACTATCCGCTCGAGAGCGGCCTGTTGTCCGGGAAGTACCGCCTCGGCAAGCCCGCGCCTGAAGGCACGCGGATCACGAACGGCGGACGGTATGCGCCGCTGCTGAGCGACGAGAACCTCGCGATGGTGGAGCGGCTCGCCACGTACGCCGAGTCGCGCGGCCGGACGCTGCTCGAGCTGGCGTTTGCGTGGCTGCTGTCGCACCCGCCCGTCGCGTCCGTCATTGCCGGCGCCACCAGCGTCAGCCAGGAGAAAGCCAACGCCGAGGCCGCCAGATGGCGCCTCGCCTCCCTCGAGCGAGAGGAAGTTGACGCCCTGCTCGCATGATCGTCCCGAAGAGCAGGAAGGGTGCGGCAGAAGTCGCCGTGCTTGACGGCCGAGGTCGCTCGGCCATAGCGTAGGGCGGGAGAGGGAACCCCGAACGGTTCAAGGGGTTACCGTCTGAAACCCACCAATCTGTTCAGCCGGCTGACCGCGCTTCGCGGTTCCCTCCCGCCGGCTCCTCCGCTGGAGTAGTCATGCAGTTCCTCGCCCCGGCGCGGCGCCGCAGTCCTGCGCGCCTGACGCCTCTGGTCGCCAGCCTCGCTGCGCTCCTCGTCGCCGCCCCCGCGCGAGGCCTCGTTCCCACCGTGGTGCCCGCGCCCGCGGACTCGGTGAGATCCGAGACACGCGTGCCGCTCATGCGGCGGAGCGAGCACGTCGTCATCATCTCCGTCGATGGCCTCCGTCCGGATGCGATCGACCGGTTCGGGGCGAGGACCCTGCAGCGGCTGATGCGGGAGGGGAGCTACACCCTCCGCGCGACGACGGTTCTCCCGAGCAAGACCCTGCCCTCGCACGCGTCGATGCTCACGGGCGTGGACGTCGACCAGCACGGGATCACGTGGAACACCGATGCGGTGGACGAACATGGCCACATCGACGTGCCGACCGTGTTCGGGCTCGCGAAGGCCCGCGGCTATCGCACGGCGGCGTTCTTCAGCAAGACGAAGTTCCACCACCTCGAGGCGCCCAACACGATCGACTACGTGCGCTCGCCCCGTGGGGGCATCTTCGACGGGCAGTGGCTGGCGCCGAAGACGCTTTCCGAGGTCACCGGGTACCTGCAGCGGGATGCGCAGGCGCCCAATCTCCTGTTCGTCCACATCGGGGAGCCGGACTTCGCCGGCCACGTCTACGGCTGGATGAGCGGCATGTACGGCAAGGCGGTCCGCCAGGCCGACGACGCGGTGGCGCAGGTCGTCGCGAAGGCCGAGCAGCGGTTCGGCCGCGGCAACTTCACGGTCATCATCACCTCGGATCATGGCGGTCATGGGCGGTCCCACGGCAGCGGCGATTCGCGCGACACCACCATTCCCTGGATCACGTGGGGCAAGGGGGTGGTGCCGGGCGCACCCGTGCCCGCGACGGTGCGCACGATGGACACGGCCGCAACGACCCTGTGGCTCCTCGGCATCGAGTCACCCGCCCGGTGGGTGGGCCGCGCGGTCGCGTCGGCCTACACCGGCGGGACGACCGTGGTGAGCGCACCCGCGGCCGCCGGGGGCCGCTAGCCGCCGCTCCCCGCGTGACCGGACGACGTACGAAGGCCCCCACGGCTTGCGCAGCGCAGCCGTGGGGGCCTTCTTGTCGTCGTAGTCTCTCCTTTACCTGGAGGCAGCCATGGTCAAGAAGGTCGCCGGGATATTCGGGCTCGTCTTCATCGTCGTCGCTGCGCTCGGATTCTTCACGCCAGGGGGGCTCGGGATGGAAGCCGACCCCGCACGGGCGCCCCACCTGCTCGGACTGTTCCCCGTCAACCTGGTGCACAACGTCGTGCACCTGCTGTTCGGTCTCTGGGGACTCGCGGCCGCGCGCAGCTGGACCGGCGCGCGGACCTATGCCCGCGTCGGCGGGGTGGTCTACCTGGCGCTCGCCGTGCTCGGGTACTTCGTTCCGAACGGCTTCGGGCTCGTGCCGCTCGGTGGGCACGACATCTGGCTGCACGCGGTGCTCGGGATCGTGCTGGCCGCTGTCGGATACACGGCGGGTTCCACCGACACCTCCGCACAGCCTGCCGCGGCGAGGCCGTGACGTTTCCGGCTGCATGATCACGCTGCACCACGCACTCCACCACCTCTCCAACCGGATGCGATTCTCATCTCTGACGCTCCTGCTGCTCGCCGCCACGCCGCTGGCGGCGCAGCAGCAGCCCGTTCAGCTCACCGCTGACGACTATGCGCGCGCCGAGCGCTTCCTCGGTGCCAACACGCTTCCTCTCGTCTCCGGCACCGCCGGCCGACCGACCTGGATGGAGGACGGGCGTTTCTGGTATCGCGCCACCGTTCCCGCAGGTGCAGCGTTCATCGTCGTCGATCCGGCGCGGGGGACGCGCCAGGCGTTGTTCGACCAGACGAAGCTCGCCGCCGCCCTCGCCGCCGCGACCGGCGGAACCGTGACGGCCGAGCGACTGCCCTTCCAGACCTTCGAGATGTCCAAGGACGGGCGCTCGATCACCGTCGACGTGCAAAGGAAGACGTGGAGCTGCGATCTCCAGAGCTACACCTGCGCGCCCGACTCGGCGCGTGTGGCACCGCGGGCGCCCGACCACGCGAGCGTATCCCCCGACGGCCGGTGGGCAGTGTTCATCCGCGACCACAACATCTGGGCGAAGGAGCTGGCGGGCGGCCGGGAGACCCAGCTGACGACGG
>DASTYL010000042.1:0-7846 GCA_035764975.1 Gemmatimonadaceae bacterium
CGAGTAGAGGACGAGGTCCGCGCCGTGCCGCAGCGGGTGCTGGAAGACCGGCCCGAGGACGGTGTTGTCCACGGCGACGAGCGGCCGGTCGTCGCCGGACGCATGCTCCGCCGCGAGCTCCGCGCACATCGCTATGTCGACGAGCGCATTCGTCGGGTTGGCCGGCGTCTCGAGGTAGATCATCCGCACCCGGCCGCGCTTCGCCGCTGCCGCGATCACGTCGCGGACCTCGTCGCGCGAGGCGCCCGCGACGAATCCGACCGGCGTGATGCCGAACCGCGGCAGCACGTGGTTGATGAAATGGTCGCTTCCGCCGTAGATGGGCTCACTGTGCACGAGCACGTCGCCGGGGGAGAGGAACTCCCACAGCATCGTCGTGATCGCCGCCATGCCGCTCTCGAAGACCGCGCAGGCCTCGGCATCGTCCCAGAGCGTCAGCCGGTCCTCGAGGATCTCGAGGTCGGGGTTGTTCAGCCGGCTGTAGATGAGGCCGGGCTCCTCGCCGGGCCGCGGCTCGCGAAGCCCGTAGGCGAGGGCGAAGAAGTCCTTGCCGGCCTCCGCGCTCTCGAACACGAAGGTCGAGCTCTGGAAGATCGGCGGCTTCACGGCCCCCTCGGAGAGCCGCGGATCGTAGCCGTGGCTCATCATCAGGCTCTCGGGGTGGCGGGCGTGCTTCACGTCGTTCTTCGGGGCAGGCGTCTTGTCTTTCATCCAGTTCCTCAGGGTGCACAGGTAGCTGCGTCCGAAGCTATCGAGTTCACCCGAACGATGAGGCCGGGGATTTCACCAGTGGGCGGAACAGCCGGCGGCGACTGGGCAACCGACCGCCAGGGGCTTCCGCGCCGCCGCTTGACTCTATACTTCGGTACAGGGTTTACCTTTCCGGCGCTTACTGGGAGGAGCCAGGGTGGGTATCACGCGCAACGACATTCTCGAGGCGAGGGAGCGGATCGGCGGCGGGGTCGTGACGACGCCGGTCGTGCCGGCGCTGGCCCTCGCGGATCGCGTGGCCGGCGCGCTGCATCTCAAGCTCGAGAGCGCGCAGCGCACCGGATCGTTCAAGGACCGGGGAGCCCTGAACCGGCTCCTCGCGCTGTCGGCGGAGGAGCGCACGCGCGGGATCGTCACCGCGAGTGCGGGCAATCACGCGCAGGCGGTGGCGTATCATGGGCGCCGGCTCGGCATCCCCGTCACCGTCGTGATGCCGGAGCACACGCCGCTGGTGAAGGTCTCGAACACCCAGGCGTTCGGCGCCACGGTGCACTTTCACGGCGAGACGCTCTCCGAGTCGATGGTCGAGGCCCGGCGCATCGAGGCGGAGGAGCGACGCACGCTCGTGCACGCCTTCGATGACGATCGGGTGATCGCGGGGCAGGGCACCATCGGGCTCGAGCTGCTCGAGCAGCTCCCGGATGTGACGGCGGTCGTCGTGCCGATCGGCGGCGGCGGTCTCATCTCCGGAATCGCGGTGGCGATCAAGGAGGTACGGCCCGAGGTGCGGATCTTCGGCGTCGAGGCGGCCGCCGCACCGTCCGCGCTGGCGTCCCGGCGTGCCGGCCAGGTGGTGCACATCGAGTCCACGGAGACCATCGCCGACGGCATCGCCGTGAAGCGCATCGGCGACCGCACCTTTCCGCTCATCGAGCGGTACGTGGACGACATCGTGGACGTCGAGGAGTCGCGGATCGCGGCCGCGGTGCATCTGCTGCTCGAGCACGAGAAGACGCTCGCGGAAGGGGCGGCAGCCGTCCCGCTGGCCGCGATCGTGGACGGGAAGCTTCCCCTGCGGGAGCACGACGTCGTGGCCATGATCGTGTCCGGCGGCAACATCGACGTGTCGCTGCTGGGGCGGATCATCGACCGCGGCCTCGTCGCGGACGGCCGCCTCGCGCGCCTCGCGGTGACGGTGCGGGATCGGCCGGGCTACCTGGCGCGGCTGACGCGCATCGTCGCGGAAGAGGGCGCGAACGTGCTCGACGTGGCGCATGCGCGGGCGTTCGCGGACATCTCCGTGCGCGACGTGGACATCGAGATGCAGCTCGAGACGCGAGGGCGCGCCCACATGGACGCCGTCGTCGAGCGACTGCGTGCGGCGGGCTTCGCCGTCCGGGAGGCGCACTGATGGGCAGCACACGGGACGTGGCCGGGATGCCGATCGGCGAGCTGGCGCGGCGCGCCGGAGTCAACGTCCAGACCGTCCGGTACTACGAGCGTCGCGGACTGCTCGAGGAGCCCGAGCGCCGCGAGTCGGGGTACCGCACCTATGCCGATGCCACGCTCGACCGGCTCCGATTCATCCGGCGCGCACAGGAGCTCGGCTTCACGCTCACCGAGATCGGCGAGCTTCTCGCGCTGCGCCTCGATCCCACGACGACGGCCGCCGACGTGAAGCAGCGTGCCGCACAGAAGATCACCGAGGTCGAAGGACGCATCCGCGACCTCGAGCGCATCAAGCACGCGCTCACCCATCTCGCGGGCCGGTGCAGCGGCGGCCGCGGCCCCACCGGCGACTGCCCGCTGCTCGACGCACTCGGCCCATTGGGCGAGTGAACCGCGAACCCCTCACTCCGAATCATCCCACCGCATGCCCGTTCGACGTCCCCGTCTCAGGATCATCCGCCGCCTCGGCACACCGCTGCCGGGACTCACCCGCAAGTCCGCCGACCGAAGGCCCGCTCCCCCTGGACAGCACGGCGCGAGCGCCGGGCGCCGTCGCCCGAGTGCGTTCCGCAGGAGCCTCGAGGAGAAGCAGAAGGTCCGGCTCAACTATGGCGTGTCCGAACGGCAGATGCGCCGCTACCTCGAGCGCGCACGCGTGATGTCCGGTGAGACAGGTGTGGCCCTGCTCGCGCTGCTCGAGCGGCGACTCGACAGCGTCGTCTTCCGCCTCGGGTTGGCACCGACGATTCCCGCTGCCCGGCAGCTCGTGTCGCACGGGCACGTCGTGGTGAACGGGGCGCGCCTGGACCGCCCGGGGTACGAGGTACAGGTCGGCGACGAGATCGGGCTCGCGTCGCGCGCCCGCACGCGGGCCGCGGATGCCGGCGTGCCCGAGCCCGTGCTGCGCCTGCCGGGCTATCTCGCCCGCGAAGCCGGCGCGACGATCGGCCGGATGATTGCGCCCCCGATGCGACGCGACATTCCGTTCACGGTCGACGAATCCCTGATCGTCGAGTTCTACTCGCGGTAGGGGAGGGGAGGCGCCGGACTCGGCCGAGCGCGAGCGGCGGCGGGCGCCGGGCAAGAGTCCCGGCGCCCGTCGTGCATCGTGGTATCTTCACCGTGATCGCCACCGTCCGATCCCTCAACGCCGTGAACGTATGACCACAGCGTCCTCCGAGCTGCTCCCGCCCCATCTCGTCGACCGGATCTCGTTCGGCAAGATCGTCCAGATCCGCGAGGTGCTGCTGCGCGCGCAGGCTGCCGGCCAGCGCGTCATCCGGTTCGAGTCGGGCGACCCGAGCTTCTCGGTCGCCCCGCATGTGCTCGACGCCATCGACGCCGCCGCGCGAGCGGGACGCACCCACTACATCCCCAACGACGGCATCCCGGAGTTGCGACAGGCGCTCGCGGAGAAGCTGCGCACGAAGAACGGCATCGCCGGCGTGGAGCCGCAGCACGTCTTCGTCACGAACGGGGCGATGCACGGACTGTTCGTCGCATTCGGGTCCCTGCTCATCCCGGGCGACGAGGTGATCATCCCCGATCCGATGTGGACGGAGGTCGCGGAGAACATCCGCCTCGCCGGGGCGAGCCCGGTCGGCGTGCCCGTGCACGCGTCCGAGGATTACGCATACGCGCCGGCCGCGATCCGCGCGGCGATCACGACCCGGACGCGCGCGATCTTCATCAATTCGCCCCACAACCCCACCGGCGCCGTCATCGAGCGCGCGACGCTGGAGGAGATCATCGGCATCGCCCGGGAGCACGATCTCTGGATCGTCTCCGACGAGGCCTACGAGGACGTGCTCTACGAGCCATACGTGCACCACTCCACCGCCGCGCTTGCCGGCGACTACGCGTCACGGGTGATCAGCGTCTACTCCTTCTCCAAGAGCCACGCGATGAGCGGGCTGCGGATCGGGTACGTCGTCGCCACGCCGGCGCTGCTGCGGGAGCGGATCCAGAAGCTGCTCCGCTGCACGATCAACGGAGTGAACAGTCTCGCGCAGTGGGGCGCGCTCGCCGCGGTCACGGGTCCGCAGGACGTCATCCCGGCGATGCAGGCCGAGTACGCGAAGCGCCGTGAGCTGATGGTCGATGCGCTCACCGACATCCCCGGGCTGCGTCCCTTCCGGCCGCACGGCGCCTTCTACGTATGGGCGGAGCTCGATCGGTCGTTGTACGAGCGAGTCGGCGTCGCGGATGCCGACGGCCTCTCCGAGTGGCTCGCGGCGCGCGGGATCGGCAGCGCACCGGGCGATGCATTCGGTCATGCCTGCGCGGACGCCATCCGCTTCGCGTTCAGCTGCGACACCCGGATGGTGGAGGAGGGATCGAAGCAGCTTCGCGAGGCCCTGCTCACCGGAAGCGCGCGATGACCGGCGGCACATCGCCGGCAGGCGCGATGCTGCGCATCGCGCTCGGCGAATACGATACGGGCTGGCATACGCCCGATGCGTCGCTCGCCTCCGCGGATTCCCTGGTGCGCGACGCGGTGGGATGCGGCGCCCGCGTGGTCGTCCTCCCCGAGATGGCGCCGAGCGGGTTCACGATGGAGGCGGAGCAGGCGGCGAGCCTCGAGTCGCCCGCCGTGAAGGCCCTGCAGGCGATGGCGCGCCGCCACGACACCTGGCTCATCGCGGGTGTCGCGCTGCGTGAGCCGGCGGGGGCGCAGGCGGAGGGGAGCTGCGTCGTCAACGCGGCGCTGGCCATCGACCCGTCCGGTGCCATCGTGGCCGTGCACCGCAAGCAACGGCTCTTCGCCTTCGCGGGCGAGGACGAAGTCTACACGGCGGGGCAGCAGGGCACGGTGGTGACGATCGACGGGGTGCGCGTCGGGATGTTCATCTGCTACGAGCTGCGATTCCCCGAAGTGTTCGCGGAGGTCGCGAGCCAGTGCGATTGCATGGTCGTCATCGCCAACTGGCCGGCCGCGCGGCGCCCGCACTGGGACGTCCTGCTCCGGGCCCGGGCCATCGAGAACCAGTGCGCGGTGCTCGGGGTGAACCGGATCGGTGAAGGCGGCGGCATCATCTATGACGGCGGGTCGGCCGCCTACGATGCATGGGGAGATCCGCTGCGAAGCGAGGCCGGATGCGGCGTCCCCGTGGTGCTCGTCGACGCCGGCGCGGTGGCCGCGGTGCGGGAGCGGTATCCATTCGCGCGGGATCGGGTCGTGTGACGTCGCTCCCCCTCCGCCGCCTCGGCACCACCGACCTCGAGATCACCCCCGTGGGCTTCGGCTCGTGGGCAGCCGGCGGCCCGGGCTGGGCCGCGGGATGGGGCGCGCAGGACGACGAGGACTCCCTGGCAGCGATGCGTCATGCGCTGGCGCTCGGCATCAACTGGATCGACACCGCGGCGGTCTATGGCCTGGGCCACGCCGAGGAGGTCGTCGGTCGGCTGCTGCGTGAGCTGGCGGCGAGCGAGCGTCCGCTCGTGTTCACGAAGTGCGGGCTCGTCTGGAATCCGCAGGATCGCAAGGAGCCGGCGCGGCGCATCGCCCGGCCCGAGACGATCCGGCGCGAGTGCGAGGACTCGTTGCGCCGCCTGGGCGTCGATGTGATCGACCTCTATCAGATCCACTGGCCGGATGCGAGCGGGACGCCCGTCGAGGAAGGGTGGGGGGCGATGCTCCGGCTCGCGGAGGAGGGAAAGATCCGCCACGCCGCGGTCTCGAACTTCGATGTCGCTGCGCTCGAGCGATGCGAACGTCTCGGGCACGTCGCCTCGCTGCAGCCGCCCTTCAGCATGATCCGCCGCTCGGTGGCGGCGGCGGAGATTCCATGGTGTGAGGCGAACGGCACCGGCGTCATCGTCTACAGCCCGATGCAATCGGGTCTGCTCACCGGCCGGTTCTCCGCCGACCGATTGACGACGATGGATGCCGAGGACTGGCGGCGCGGCTCCGCGCACTTCCAGTCGCCGAAGCTGGAGCAGAACCTTGCGCTCGGCGCCGCGCTCGAGCCGATTGCCGCACGACATGATGTAACCGTCGGCGCGGTGGCCGTCGCGTGGACCCTCGCCTGGCGCGGGGTCACCGGCGCGATCGTCGGCGCGCGGACGCCGGCACAGGTGGACGGGTGGATCGCCGGCGCGACGCTGAAGCTGGACCCATCGGACCTCGATGCGATCGCCGCGGCGATCGAGCGCACCGGGGCCGGAGAGGGACCCGCGCGCCCCTGATCCTGCCGGGCGACTGCTCGTCAGCCGGTGCCGAGGAGATCCAGCACCGGGGTCCGCTCGCCGAATGCGGCGCGCGCCGCCGCGCGCCCGCACATGGCACCGACCACGTTTCCTGTCCCGCTGTAGGCGCCGATCGCCCACACGCCCGGCCGCACCTGCTCGAAGATCGGCAGCTCGGTGTCCGTGTACGACACGGATGCCGCCCACCGATGCGTGATCTGCGCGTGGACGCCGAGCGTGTCGCGGACGTGCCGGTCGAGGAGCGACTGGATCGCGTCCGTCGGCGTGTCGCTCTCCGTCCACTCGTCGTGCACGTGGTGATCGCGGTATCCGCCGACGAGCAGCCGCCCGTCGGGGAGCTGCTGCCAGTAGTCGTACCCGTAGCGCGCGTAGCACGGCTGCGGCCAGCGGATCGGCAGCACGGGCGTGGTGGCGAGCATCTGCAGGCGCGCGATGCGCACGCGCGGCGCGAGCTCGGGGAGCAGGCGCGTGAGGCGCCCGTCCACGGCGACGATGACGGCGCTGCACTCGACGGTGCCGAGCGGGGTGGTGACGCCACCCTCGGCGACATGCAACGCGGGCGTGCACTCGAAGAGCCGTGCACCCGCACGGATCGCCTCACGCGCCAGGCGCCGGCAGCGCGCGAGCGGCTGGAACGCGCCGTCGGTCGGAACGAACAGCCCGATGCCGACATCGCCGTCGTACCATTCGGCCGGAAGCCCGTCGGCCTGCATGGCCCTGAGCTGCCGCTCGCAATCCTCCACCTCCTCCGTCGACATCGCGAGCCGCAGCGAGCCGACGCGCCGGATGAGATCCGGCGTCTCCTCGGTCATCCGGTCCATCTCGTCGAGCGTGAGCCGGTAGGTCGAGACCGCGCGGTCGCGGCCCATCGTCGCGACCACGTCATGATGAAACCCTGCCGTGCCGGCGAGCAGGAACCCCCCGTTCCGGCCGGCGGCTCCACCGCCGACATGGCCGCTGTCGATCCCGATGACACGCCTGCCCATGCGCTGCAGCTCGCCGATGGCGGCGAGCCCGGAGCCGCCCAGCCCGATCACGCAGGCGTCGGCCGTGAGATTTCCGTCGAGCGCTTCGAGGGGCGTCCAGTCGCGCCCCGCCTCGGCGTCGTCCCACCCGGGGATGTTGGTGGTGGTGGAGTGCATCCGGAGACTTTACACTCGCCTCCGGTCCGGCGCAGCTAGCGGGTCGGCGGCGTATCGAGCCCGTTGGACGCCTGCAGCGGCGTCGCAATGACGGGTTGCACCGGTGCACCAGCAATCACCGGCGCAAGGATCGTCGCCGCCGGCGTCGCGGTGGCCGGCTCCGCGACTGGCGCGACGTCCCCGCGCGAGTCGGCGACGGCGATCCCGACCCGCGGCCCGTCGAGCGTCGCCCGCCGTTCGGTGACGGCCGAGTGGGTGCCGAAGCGGCGCGACAGCCAGAGGCCGCCCGCCTGGGCTGGAATCGCCAGGCCGATGCCGATCAGCGTCTCGCCGAT
>DASTYL010000043.1:0-9344 GCA_035764975.1 Gemmatimonadaceae bacterium
GTTCCGTTCGTCCTTCGTGACCCTCGTGTCCTTCGTGTCCTTCGTGCATGGAAGTTCAAATCCAATCGCGGGGCTGATCGGCTGCTTTCGATCAGGCGGGTTCAGTGCCGCCGCGGTGAAAAGGGTTCTTTCGGGAATGCCCGATCACGGGATACCAGGCTTCCTGCGGTGAAAGAAAAAGGTCGGCGGCTCCGAGGAGCCGCCGACCTTTTCTGCTACCGGACGCTGAAGCGCCGCGGCTTAGTACATCCCGCCCATACCGCCCGGCGCGCCACCCGCGGCGGCCGGCCTCTCTTCCTTCTTCTCCACGATGAGGGCTTCCGTCGTGAGGAGGAGGCTGGAGATGGACGCGGCGTTCTGGAGCGCGGTCCGGGTGACCTTGGTCGGGTCGATGACGCCGGCCTGCACCAGGTTCTCGTACGTGTCGGTGAGGGCGTTGTACCCGAAGGCATCGTCCTTCGACGCACGCACCTTCTCGATCACGATGGAGCCTTCGCCGCCCGCGTTCTGGACGATCATGCGGAGGGGCTCCTCGATGGCGCGCTTGATGATCTCGACGCCGATCTGCTCGTCGCGCTCATCGAGCTTCATGGTCGCCAGGACGCGCTGCGCGCGCACGAGCGCCACGCCGCCGCCGGGGACGATTCCCTCTTCCACGGCCGCGCGGGTCGCGTGGAGGGCGTCCTCGACACGGGCCTTCTTCTCCTTCATCTCGGCTTCGGTCGCGGCGCCGACGTTGATGACAGCCACGCCGCCGGCCAGCTTCGCGAGGCGCTCCTGGAGCTTCTCACGATCGTAGTCCGACGTCGAGTTGTCGATGGCGACGCGGATCTCCTTCACGCGGCCCTCGATGGCGGCCCGCTCCCCGGCGCCGTCGATGATCGTCGTGTTGTCCTTGTCGACCACGATGCGCTTCGCCCGGCCGAGGTCCGTGAGGACCGCGTTCTCGAGCTTGAAGCCGACTTCCTCGGAGACCACCTGGCCGCCGGTGAGCACCGCGATGTCCTGCAGCATCGCCTTGCGGCGATCGCCGAAGCCCGGCGCCTTGACGGCGCACACGCGCAGCGTGCCGCGGAGCTTGTTGACGACCAGCGTCGCCATCGCCTCGCCCTCGACGTCCTCGGCGATGATGAGCAGCGGGCGGCCAACCTGCGCCACCTTCTCCAGCACCGGGAGGAGGTCCTTCATCGACGAGACCTTCTTGTCGTGGATGAGGATCAGCGCATCCTCGAGCACCGCTTCCATCTTCTCGGGATCGGTGACGAAGTACGGCGAGACGTAGCCGCGGTCGAACTGCATGCCCTCGACCGTGTCGAGCGTCGTCTCGAGGCCCTTGGCCTCCTCGACGGTGATCACGCCGTCCTTGCCGACCTTCTCCATCGCCTCGGCGATGAGGTTGCCGATCTCGGGATCGTTGTTCGCCGAGATCGTGCCGACCTGCGCGATCTCCTTCTTCCCGGCGGTCGGGATCGAGATCTTGCGGAGGTCCTCGACGATCGCGTGGACCGCCTTGTCGATGCCGCGCTTGAGCGACATCGGGTTCGCGCCGGCCGTGACGTTCTTGAGGCCTTCGCGGAAGATCGCCTGGGCGAGCACCGTGGCGGTCGTGGTGCCGTCACCGGCGTTGTCGGACGTCTTGGTCGCGACTTCCTTCACCATCTGCGCGCCCATGTTCTCGAGCGGATCGGAGAGCTCGATCTCCTTGGCGACGGTCACGCCGTCCTTGGTGACGGTCGGCGCACCGAACTTCTTGTCGATGACGACGTTCCGTCCACGGGGGCCGAGGGTGACCTTCACGGCCTCGGCGAGCTGGTCGACGCCACGCTTCAGGGCAGCGCGCGCATCAACGTTGAAATGCAGTTCCTTGGCAGCCATTTGCTGAAATCCTCTGTGTGGAGATGCGAGTGAAGTGGCTCAGCCGACGATCGCGAGGACGTCGGACTCGCGGAGGATGAGATACTGCTCGCCGTCGATCGTGACCTCGGTCCCGCTGTACTTGCCGTAGAGGACCTTGTCGCCCGGCTTCACGTCCATGGGGAGCCGGTTGCCCTTCTCGTCAAAGCGCCCCGGACCCGCCGCGATGACTTCCCCCTGCTGCGGCTTCTCCTTGGCGGTGTCGGGGATGTACAGCCCGCCGCGCATCTGCTCCGACTCTTCGAGCGCCTTCACGACGACGCGGTCCGCCAGCGGCGAGATCTTCACACCGGCAGCACTCTTGGTGGCCATACAGGTTCTCTCCTTCGATGTGTGGAACGGTTACCGGTGGCCGGGGCCAGGCACGTGCCGGCGCCGGCGCTTAGCACTCACGAGCATGGAGTGCTAACAGGCGGGATTCTACGAACCCCGGGCCCGGGATGCAAGGGGACACGGCCGCGCTCGCTAAATCACTGAAACCAGTTGACTTAGCCACCGCCGCGACAGGCCCGCGCGACGACGGGCCCCGGTTACGCCGACCGGGCGGTCAGCAGCGTGTGCGCCAGCCGCAACCCGTGCAGGGTCAGGTGCGGGTCCACATCGTCGAACGAGGCGCAGAGTGGGCGGAAGGTCTCCGCAAGCCCGCCGGTCGCGATCACGATCGGGACATCGGGGCGCGGCCACTCGGCCTTGATGCGCGCCACGACGCCGTCGATGGCCGCCGCCGTCCCGAACATCACCCCCGCGCGGATGCAGTCCTCCGTGCGCTTGCCGATCACGTGCGGCGGCACCACGAGATCCGTCGCCGGCAGCTTGGAGGTGCGCCGGAACAGCGACTCCGCCGACGTCAGCACGCCGGGGGCGATCACGCCCCCCAGGAAGGTGCCGTCCGCCGTGACGCAGTCGTACGTCGTCGCGGTGCCGAGGTCCACGACGATGGCGTCGCGGCCATACCGGCGGCTCGCCGCGAGGGTGTTGATGATGCGATCCGCGCCGACAGTGCGGGGCTCGTCCACCTCGAGGCGGATCGGCAGCGGCGACAGGCTGTCGATCACCGACACCCGCTTCGCCCGCAGGAAGCGCGTGCACGCCTCGGCGAGGGGCGCGGTCATGCGCGGCACGACGGAGGCGATCGCGGCGTCGCTCACCACCGCCGGGTTCATCCCCTCGTTGCGGAGGAAGGCGCGAAGCACCACGCCCAGCTCGTCGCGCGTCCGTGGAATGTCGGTCGTGAGGCGCCAGTTCGCGGCGAGCGTCTCGCCGTCGAACAGGCCCATGGTGGTTTCGGTGTTGCCGACGTCGAAGACGACGATCACACATCCTCCGCGAAGACGAGAGAGCCGGTCCGATGCCTCTGCGTGCCGTCCGGCCCGGCGATCAGGATCGCCCCCGATGCGTCGATCCCGGCCACGATGCCCGGCGACGGCGCGGCGGCCCGCCGCCCGACCGCGAGGTCGCGCGCGTGGAACCGCGCGACTTCATCCGCCGAGAGCGAGCCGGGTCGCGCCGCGGCCGCACGGACCGCCGGGATGATGCGCGCCAGCGCGTCCACGCGCGAGGTGCCGGGCCGCAATGCGCCAGCCCCGGGGTGCCCCGACGGACGCACGTTCACGCCGATGCCGATCGCGACCCAGTCGAGCCGCGCGTCGCGCCAGCGCGCCTCGATGAGGATACCGGCCAGCTTGCCCTCCGCCGTATACAGGTCGTTGGGCCACTTCAGGCGCACCGGGGACGGAGCCAGGGGGTCGAGCGCCTCGGCGAGCGCCAGTCCGACCCGCAGCGAGAGCACCTCCACGCCGGAGGCGTCGCGCGGCCGCTCGACCAGCGTGATCCAGACGCCCTGCCCCGGATCGGACTGCCATGCGCGGCCCAGCCGTCCACGACCGGCGCGCTGCATATCCGACAGCACGGCGGTTCCGGCGGTCGCGCCGTCGGCGGCGAGGGCATGCGCCACGTCCATGGTCGACGACACGGATTCGAAGACGTGCAGCGGTCCGGCGCCGATCCGCGGACCGAGCTCGCGCGACTCGACGCCATCGTAGGTCGACGTCGCGGGACCGGCACCCGCCGCGGCCGCACCCGACATCAGCGGCCCATGACCAGGAAGTACACGATCGCGAGCGCGATCCGGTACCAGCCGAACGCGGCGAAGCTGCGGTTCTTGATGTAGGCCAGCAGCCACTTGATCGCCACGATCGCGGTGAGGAAGCTGACGACGAAGCCGACCGCCAGTGCCCCGTAGTTGCCGCTCACCGCCTCCTGGCTCTTGTACAGGTCATACACGGTGGCGGCCAGCATCGTCGGCACCGCGAGCATGAACGAGAACTCGACGATCGTGCGCCTCGAGATGCCGATCAGCGAGCCGCCCACGATGGTCGCCGCCGAGCGGGACACGCCGGGAACGATCGCGATGGCCTGGAACACGCCGATGAGCAGCGCACGGCCGTACGTGATCTCGCTGAAGTCGATCTCCTCGCGATCCTCGATCTGGCGCCGCGAGAAGAGGATGAGCCCGATGCCGCCGAGGACGAGCGCGAGGGCGATCCGGTACCAGCCGAACGCGGCGAAGCTGCGGTTCTTGATGTAGGCCAGCAGCCACTTGATCGCGACGATCGCGGTGAGGAAGCTGACGACGAAGCCGACCGCCAGGGCCCCGTAGTTGCCGCTCACTGCTTCCTGGCTCTTGTACAGGTCGTACAGGGTGGCGGCCAGCATCGTCGGCACCGCGAGCATGAACGAGAACTCGACGATCGTGCGCCTCGAGATGCCGATCAGCGAGCCGCCGACGATCGTCGCCGCCGAGCGGGACACGCCCGGAACGATCGCAATGGCCTGGAACACGCCGATGAGCAGCGCCCGGCGGTACGTGATCTCGCTGAAGTCGATCTCCTCGCGATCCTGGATCTCGCGCCGCGAGAAGAGGATGAGCCCGATGCCGCCGAGGACCAGCGCGAGGAGGATGACCGTCTCGCTCCCCAGGAGGAAGTCCTTCAGCACGCGGTAGACCGTGAGGCCGATGATGCCGGTCGGGATGAACGCCACCGCCAGCTTCATGAGCACTTGCCAGTTGAGAAACAGCCGCCAATACAGCACGACCACCGAGAGGATGGCGCCGAACTGGATGATGATGTCGAAGCTCCTGGCGAACGCGGAGTCCGCGTGTCCCAGGGCGTTGCCGGCGAGCACGAGGTGCGCCGTGGAGGAAATCGGAAGGAACTCCGTGATTCCCTCGATGATGCCGAGCACCAACGCTTCGAACACGCTCACTTACGCATCCCCTGGTAGAAGGCCTCGTACTGCGCCACGATCTGGTCGATCCCGAAGCGCTCGCGCGCATCGGCGGCCGCCAACTGGCTCATTGCGTGCCAGCGGTCCTTGTCCCGGAGGATCCCGAGGGCGGCAGCGGCCATTCCGTCCACATCGCCGACGGGCAGCATCGCGCCCGTTTCCCCCTCGCGCACGACTTCGGGGATGCCGCCGGCGCTCGATGCGACGACGGGCACGCCCGAGGCGAGCGCCTCGAGCGCGCTGAGGCCGAACGACTCGGTCTCCGACGGCAGGAGGAACAGGTCGGCCGCCGCGAGCAGCGGGGCGACGGATTCCAGCTTCCCCAGGAAGAACACCCCGTCGGCCACCCCGAGCTCACTGGCCGCCTGCTCCGCGGCGGTGCGGTCCGGGCCGTCGCCGACCATCACGAGGACGCTCGGGATCTCCCGGGCGACCTTCGCGTAGACGCGCACGACATCCACGACCCGTTTGACCTGCCGGAAGTTCGACACGTGCATCAGGACGCGCTTGTTGCCGTTGAACTGCGCGCGCACGGTGTCGCTGTAGCGGGTCCGGTCGTAGATCGCGGGGTCGACGAAGTTGGGGATGACCTCGATGCGGCACGCGGTGCAGCCGAACGCGTCCCACGTCTCCTGCTGCAGGTACTGGGAGACAGCGGTGAGCCCGTCCGACTTCTCGATCGAGAACTTGGTGATCGTGAAGAACGACGGTTCCTGGCCGACGATCGTGATGTCGGTGCCGTGCAGCGTCGTCAGCACGCGGATGTCCGGACGATCCGGCTTCAGCATCTCCTTCGCGATCCACGCGCTCGTCGCGTGCGGGATCGCATAGTGCACGTGCAGGAGGTCGAGCTTGTGCCGCAGCACGACTTCGTGCATCCGCACGGCGAGCGCGAGGTCGTACGGCGGATACTCGAACAGCGGGTAGCGCACCACTTCCACCTCGTGGAAGTAGATGCCGGGCATGAACGAGGGCAGCCGGAACGGCTGCTGGTACGTGACGAAGTGGACCTCGTGCCCGCGCTTCGCCAGCGCGATGCCGAGCTCCGTCGCGACGGCGCCCGACCCGCCGTAGGTCGGATAACACGTGATGCCGATCTTCACGGTCCTGTCCCCTCCCTCCGTTCGTCCATCCACCGCCGCACGACGTCCTGCCAGTCGGCACTCGTCGGATCCACCCGCGTCACGGCGTCCGGCGGCAGCTGATGCCGGAACCAGGTCCGCTGCCGCTTCGCGTACTGCCGCGTCTCGATGACGACGCGCTCGATCGTCGCATCCAGCGACGTGGCGCCGAGGACGTGCATGCGGACCGCGTCGTATCCGCTCGCCTTCCATGCCGGGGCATCCGCCGGCACCGTGCGCATCAGCGCCTGCACCTCGCCCTGCCATGCCCCGCCCAGCATCGCCCGCGCGCGCGCCTCGATGCGCGTCCCGAGCACCGCGCCCGGGTCGACGACAAGATAGCGGGCGCGCCAGCGCGGCGCCCGGCTGCGCGTGCGGTGCAGGTCGGTCAGGCGGTGCCCGGTAAGGAGTGCCGTCTCGATGCTCCGCAGCAGCTGCACCCGGCCAAGATGCGCACGCGCGGGGTCGAGCTGCTCGCACCAGCGCCGGAGCTCCTCGGTCGATCGGCCGGCGACTGCGTGCTGGAGCGCCGCGCGCCGCGCCGGATCGAGCGCGGGCTCCTCGAACGTGGTCTCGAAGAGGGTGCGCACGTAGAGGCCCGTCCCGCCGACCACGATCGGCTGCCGCCCCGCGGCGCGCGCCGTCGCGATCGAATCCGACGCCGCATCGGCCCACTCGAATGCCGAATAGCGGACCTCCGGGCCCACGACGTCGATGCAGGCGTGGGGCACCCGTGCGCGTTCCGCCGGGGTCGGCTTCGCCGTGCCGACGTCGAAGCCGCGGTAGACCTGCCGGGAATCCGCGCTGACGATCGTGACGGGCAGACCCTCGTCCGCGAGCCACATCGCCACCGCCGACTTGCCCGCCGCGGTCGGGCCGACGATGACCGGGACGTCAGCGACGCCCGAATCGCCGCTCGAGCTCATCCCAGGAGAGTCGCACGATCGTCGAGCGGCCGTGCACGTCGTGCGCGGGCAGCGCGGTGTCGCGCAGGGCAACGAACAGGGCCTGCATCTCCGACGGCGCGAGCGCGTCGCCTGCCTTCACCGCCGCCTTGCAGGCGACGGTCGCGGCCAGCCGGACATGTCGCGCAGCGACCCCCGCCTCGCGATCGCCGCTCAGCGAGGCCAGCGTGTCGCGCAGGCAGCGCTCCGCATCGAACCGCGGATGCGGCGCCGGGACCGCGCGCACCAGCACCGTGTGGCCGCCGAAGCTCTCGGCATCGTATCCGAGCCGGCCGAGGAGCTCGTGATTCGCCTCGAACGCATCGGCCTCCGCGGGGCCAAGGTGCAGCGTCAGCGGAAAGAGCAGCTGCTGGGACGGCGCGTGCCCTTCCTCGAGCATCCGCATGAAGCGCTCGAAGAGGATCCGCTCGTGCGCCGAGTGCTGGTCGATGAGCACGACGCCATCGTCGCTCTCGAACATGATGAACGTGCGACGCAGCTGGAGCAGCGGCGGGATCGGGGCAGCCGCCGGCGCGTCGTCGGCAGGCGCATCGGCGGCAGGCGTCGGCGACGCGGTGACCGACGGGACGCTCGCGAGGGCCGCACTCGCGTCGCCAGAGGCGAACAGCGGCTCGTCGCGCGCGGCCGGGTGCAGCGCCTCGACGTCCACCGACGGCGCCGGCGGATGGAATGGGTCAGCCGCGCGCGGCGCACGAAAGCCGAAGGCGGGTGCGCTGTCCATGGTGCCCAGCGCGCGGCGCACCGCCGCCTCCACCGCCCGCTCGACCATCCAGCGGTCATGAAAGCGCACCTCGGCCTTGGCCGGATGCACGTTCACATCCACGTCGCTGCCCGGCAGCACGATCTCCAGGAGCAGCGACGGCCGCACGCCGGCGGGAATGGCCGACCGATACGCGAGCTCCGCCGCACGGATGATCCCCGTGTCGCGCACGGGGCGCCCCTGCACCGTCAGGAACGTCCGGCGGCCCGAGCTGCCGGCATCGGCGGGCCGCTCCGCGAGGCCGCAAACGTGGATCGGGCCGCGGACGTCGTCCACTTCGATGAACCGCTCCGCGAAGCCCGCACCCCACAGCGCAGAGACGCGCTCGCGCAGCGACGCCGCGGGCGCGAGGGTAATGGACGGCTTGCCATCGTGCGTGGCGGTGAGCCGGATGTCGCGCCTGGTCAGCGCCGTCACGACGAGGGCATCGGCGATCGCACGCCACTCGGAGCGCGCGCCGCGCAGGAACTTCTGCCGGGCGGGCGCGTTGTGAAACAGGCGCGCCACCTCCACGGTCGTGCCGCGCCGGCGTGCCACCTCCCCCACGTCGGCGATCGTGCCGGCGACGGCGCGCACGCGCGTCCCTGCGCCGTCCGCCGGTGCCGTCTCGATCGTCAGCTCGGAGACCGAGCAGATGGACGGCAGCGCCTCGCCGCGGAACCCGAAGCTCGCGATGCCGACGAGATCGGCCGCGTGGCGGATCTTGGAGGTCGCGTGCCGCGCGAGTGCGAGCACGGCATCGTCGCGCTCCATGCCGGATCCATCGTCGCTGATGCGGATGCGCTGGCGCCCGCCATCCTCGACCGCGACGGCGATGGTGGTGGCACCGGCGTCGAGCGCGTTCTCGACGAGCTCCTTGACGACGGAGGCAGGGCGCTCGACCACCTCGCCCGCGGCGATCTGATCGGCGACGGCGGGGGGAAGGACGGCGACGCGCGGCATTCGCCGCAAGCTATCGGGCGCCGCGGCGCAGCGTCAGTCCGCGCGGAGCGGCGCGCGCGCGATGGACACGAGGTCGCTGGAGGGGACCCAGCCCGCCCGCTCGCCCTCGAAGCGGACGTGCGTCCATCCCCCTTCGCGTGCGCTCGCGCGTCCGACCTCCCCCGTCTCCACCCGCACGTCCCGCGCGGCGCCGACTGCCGGCGCCGTGGAGAGCCCGCCGCCGCGCCGCACCACGACGCCGTCGTCGGCGGCAAGGCGCTCGTCGGCCACCACGGCCAGCCCCACGAGCAGGACCGCCGCGGCGGCGCCGCTCACCGTGAGCCCACCAAGCACGGAGCCACGCCGGGGGCGGAC
>DASTYL010000044.1:0-15976 GCA_035764975.1 Gemmatimonadaceae bacterium
CGCGCTGAGCAGCGAAACCGCGTTTCGAGTTGCAGAGGGGCCCGCAGCGACACCGCTGCGGGCCCCTCTTCCTCATGACCTGTCGGCGCCTCAGGGTCCGATGACCAGTCCCCCGCCGAGGTAGAGGATCGGACGGTCGCCGCCATGCCCCACCGGTATGTCGAGCTGCGGACGCAGGAGCACGCGCCCGCCCATGGCGGCCCCGATTGCCATCGAGACGACCGCGTACGTGGAGCGGCGATCCTCGGCCTCGTCGATCGCGACGCCGCCGGCCGTGCCCTCGTTCGTCACCTCACCCCACTCGTGTACCATGCGCGCGCCGAGAGCCGGAATGAGCGAGGATCCACGCCCCGCACGCAGGGAGGCACCCAGCCAGGCCCCCAGCGCCACTTCGAACGTCCGCGCCTCGGTCTCGAGCTCGTCCCCGCCGGTCCCCGATGTCACCTCGGGGCCACTCGTGAATGCGGCGCGCACCACGGGACAGAACGCACCGTCACGGATCCCCGCGACCGGAGCCGACCGGCCCAGCTCGACCTCGCCCCGATACGCGGGATCCACGCGCGCAGCACGCTCGTCCGCCTCGAACGCATCCGAGCGATTGATGCGGGAACCCGTGAGCTGCGCGAACGGCCCGCGTCCCGCGGTGGTGCTCCCCACCGCGAGCTGAATCACCTGGCCTCTCGTCCGCTCGCCTGTCACAATCGCGCCGCCGAGGCGAAACGCGCCGCGCGGAATCGACGAGGCGCCCGTGCAGACCTGGGCGGCGGCGGAGGGAGCGATCAGTCCCACGAGAGAGGCGGCCAGCAGGATCATGCGATGCGTCGGCGTGCGCATGGCCCGGCGCAGGTGATGTGTATTCACGTCGTCGTGCCGGGCACGACGCGCGCCATTCGCGCGCGACCGGCTGGAATCCCGCTTCCCCCTCCTCCGCGGCCGGCCTAGGTTCCGGGGGTTGTCTACCCTGGCTCTCACATTCATTCCCATGCCCGATACTGCCACTCCCGCCGACGTCGTCATCATCGGCGGCGGTCCCGGCGGCTATGTCGCCGCCATTCGCGCCGCGCAGCTTGGCCTCACCACGGTCTGCGTCGAGATGGACAAGACGCTCGGGGGCACCTGCGTCAACGTCGGCTGCATCCCATCCAAGGCCCTGCTGTCCTCGAGCGAGCACTATGAGTTCGCACGGACCCATGCGGCGGAACATGGCGTGAAGCTCGGCGAAGTCGGGTTGGATCTCGAGACGATGCTGAAGCGGAAGGACCACGTCGTCGCCCAGAACACGAAGGGGATCGAATTCCTGTTCAAGAAGAACAAGGTCACGTGGGCGAAGGGGATGGGGACGCTGCTGCCGCGCGACGGAGAGGTGTGGCCGGTGGAGGTCCGGGGGGCCCCCCCCGAAAACAACACTCAACGCTTCCACGCGAAGCACGTCATCATTGCCACCGGCTCCGTGCCGGTCGAGCTCCCGTTCCTCAAGTTCGACGAGGAGCGGATCCTCTCGAACGTCGGCGCGCTCAAGATCCCGCAGGTGCCACGGCACCTCATCGTCATCGGCGGCGGCGTCATCGGCCTGGAGCTCGGCTCCGTCTGGCGCCGTCTCGGCGCGAAGGTCACGGTGGTGGAGCTGCTCCCGAACATCCTCCCCGGCATGGACGAGGAGCTCGTGAAGGAGGCGGAGAAGATCCTTCGCAAGCAGGGGCTCGACATCCGCACGGGTACGCGGGTCACCGGCGGAGGGCGCACCGACGCGGGCATCTACATCGACGTGGACAAGGACGGCGCGACCGAGCGGATCGAGGGCGATCACGTGCTCGTCTCGGTGGGCCGCCGGGCGGCCACGGGCGGGATCGACGCCGCGAAGCTCGGGTTGAACGTCGACCAGCGCGGCGTCATCCAGGTCGACGACCAGCTCCGGACGAACCTGCCGAACGTGTTCGCCATCGGCGACTGCGTCCCCGGCCCGATGCTCGCGCACAAGGCCGAGGAGGAGGGGGTGATCGCGGCGGAGGTGATCGCGGGGAAGCCGGTGCACATGCACTACGGCTCGATCCCCGGCGTGGTCTACACCTGGCCGGAGATCGCGTCCGTCGGGATGACGGAGCAGCAGGTGAAGGAGAGCGGCCGGGAATACCGCACCGGCAAGTTCCCCTTCTCGGCGAACGGGCGCGCGCGCTCCATGGGCGACACGAGCGGCTTCGTGAAGTTCATCGCCGACGCGAAGACCGACGCGCTGCTCGGGGCGCACCTGATCGGGCCGAACGTGTCGGAGCTCGTGGCGGAGGTGACGCTGGCCTTCGAGTACAAGGCCTCATCGGAGGACATCGGCATCACGGTGCACGCCCACCCGACGTTGTCCGAGGTCGTGAAGGAAGCGGCACTCGCGACGCTGGGCCGGGCGTTGCACATCTAGCCGCGCCGTCGGTACCGTAAAAAAAGACGCGGCGCCCCGGGGGCGCCGCTTCTTTCATTCGGGTCAAAGCTGGTTCAGCGCATCTGGAGCAGCAGCGCCGTGATGGCGGCGACCGCGGCGACGAGCACCACACCGGCCTTGAGGGCGGCGGCGGGGGTCACCACGAACTCGCGCTGGTACCAGGGCGTGATCACCTGCGGCGCGGTGGACGGCAGCGCCAGCATGATGCGGTCTTCGATTCCCACAGGCGTCCGCATGTGGCGGAGCTGTGATGCTTCCATGTTGATGCGACGCCACATCTCGACGTCGCGAGCGGTATCACCTTTACGCACTGCTGCCTCCGGCAGCTCGCCATCCAGCCACGCGTGCACGGCCGGAGCGATGCCATCGCGCTGCCCGAGCGAAACCTCGCGGTCGGCGAGCGGGCGGGCGTCCCCCCCACGCGGGGGCTGGCGGCGCCCGGTCTCGGGAGACCGGCGATCGTCTGGGTTATGGAGATCGTCAAACATTAGGCGTACTTCTCCTCGAGTAGCGCTTGGAGGGCTTCGCGTGCCCGATGCACTCGCATCTTGAGCGCGCCCACCGTGGTACCCAGCAAGTCTGCCATTTCCTCATACGAACGGCCTTCGACGTGCTTCATCACGAAGGCCTCCCGGAGCGATGCCGGCAACGTGGCCAGCGCCGCCTCCAGGTCCTGCCGCAACTCCGTCCGGTCGAGATCCTCGTCCGGGGTCGCGTAATTCGACGGCTGATCGTCTTCTTCGTAACTCAGGTGCGACCGGCGGATGTTCTTCAGCCAGTCCTTGCACCCGTTGGCAACGATGCGAAACACCCAGGCATCGAAGCGGCCACGGACCTCCGCCAGATGCTGATAGGCTTTGATGAAGGAGAGCTGGAGGATGTCCTCCGCCACGTCCGGACTGCCGGTCATGCACAGGGCATGACGGTACAGCGGATCGCTGTACTTCGTGATCAGCAGTCGAAACGCGTCGCGCTCACCTGCAAGCACTCTCTGGATGATGGCCTGGTCGGTGCCATCCTGATCGAGGCTCTCTGCCGGAACCGTCATATGCACGACGGTAGAGTAACGCGGCAGGTAACCTTCCGACAGGGTGACGATCACAACGGCACATCATACGGAGCATGTTACGTGGTATGACGATCCCGTAACCGCCGGGTCACAGGGTTCACCCGTTCGTGAAGTACCCCCAGCCGCGTGCCCGGATCCCCTGCCCATGCTCGTCGAGCCGGGGGGGTGGACGCCGCACCGTCCCAGGGACGCTCGGGGCGATTCCCGTGAGCGGTGACGCCCCAGCTTCCTGAACGACCTCCGCGACGGTCCGTACGACTCCACACGGGACCGCGGCCGCATCGAGCATGCGGACCCACTCGGCGGCCGGCCGCTCGCGAAGCCGCGCCGCAAGCGCCTGGACGATTGCGTCCCGCGCTGCGAGGCGCGCGCGGTTGGTTGCATAACGTTCGTTATCGTACGTATCGAGCTTCAGCGTGCGCACGAGCGACGCCCACTGCGCATCGTTGCCGACGGCGATCACGATCGCGCGATCCGCTGCCTGGAAGAGCTGGTAGGGGACGAGGTTCGGGTGCGCGTTTCCCCACCGGCCGGCATCCTGCCCGCTGACGAGGACGTTCTGCGCCGCGTTGATGAGCGCAGCGGTGGCGCTCGCGGCGAGGGACACGTGCACATGCGCACCTCGTCCGGTTCGCCCCCTCGCGACGAGCGCGGCCAGGATGGCGACCGCCGCGTCCTTGCCGGTCACGACGTCGACGAGCGCCACGCCGACCTTCGTCGGGGGGCCCTCCGGGTCGCCGGTGATGGCCATCCACCCCTGCTCCGCCTGTACGACGAAATCGTAGCCTGGCCGCTGGCTCCCCGGTCCGAACCCGCTGATCGTGCACCAGACGAGCCCCGGGTGGCGTGCCACCAGGCGGTCGGGATCGAGGCCCCGCCGTGTGAGGACGCCGGGGAGAAAATTCTCGACGACGACATCCGCCTCTCCGATCAGCCGCTCGACGAGCTGCCGGTCGTCGGGTGCGTTCAGGTCCGCAGCCAGGCTCAGCTTGTTCCGGTTGATGCTCAGGAAGTAGGCGCTTTCGCCGCGTTCATCGAACGGCGGCCCCCAACCGCGGGTATCATCGCCAGCGCCCGGTCTCTCCACCTTGATGACGTCGGCTCCGAGATCGCCCAGGATCATCGTGCACAGCGGACCCGCCAGAACGCGCGATAGATCGAGAACCTTAACACCGCTCAGCATATGCTGTCGTTATGATGATGGTATACAGTCGCTGTATCCCCAACATGTGTGCGACTGTTTAGCTTTCGTGGACAACCTTGCGTAGCTGTCGAAAAATCATATACTTGCCGCGACCCGAGCCGGGCCGGCGCAATCATATGATTTCACGACGCCGAAGCCGACTTACCACGGTTGCATGGGTTACAGCCGTCGTGACTTCCGGCCCGCAGTCCGGCCACCGTCCCGGCGCTGTCTACGATACCAGATCGGGGATCACGTTCCCCTCACCAAATCGAGTGGACGGGGCTCATGGTGGACACTGACCTCCCGGGCGACACGCCCGACCTTTCCGACGAATCGCCCGCGGCGCCTGCCAAGGCGGCGCCGCGCCGCGGCCCCGGCCACCGTGCCGACATGCGAGACACGGTCGCCGAGATGGCCGAGCGTGCCCAGCAGATCAGCATGGAAGCCGGCAGCAAGATCGCCAGCGCGATGAAGGATGTCATCGCCGCCGGGGCGGGAATCGCCGGTTTCGCGATCGAGAGTGCCCGCGACGTCGTGCAGTACATGGTGCGGCGTGGCCAGATGACGCCCGAGGAAGCGGAGAAGGTGATCCGGGAGGCGGAGGAGGCGCATGCGCGTCGCAGCCCGGAGGAGCGCGCCCGCCCGACCGCGAGCAAGGTGGCGGCGGACCGCGCGGCAGCCGCCAAGGCTGCCGCGGCGCTGAACCCCCCGGAGTTCGCGCCGCGTCCGTTCGGACGTCCCGCGGCGCCAGCGAAGGCTGCTGCTGCGGCGCCAGCGGCACCGGCCACACCGAAGGCAGTGCCCGCCCCGGCTCCGGCAAAGCCCGAGGCACCGGCGGCCGCGAGCAAGCCGGCGACGAAGGCCGCTGCGCCCGCGAAGGCGGCCCCGGCAAAGGCAGCGGCCCCGGCGAAGGCCGCTGCCCCCGCCAAGGCCGCTGCACCGGCCAAGGCGGAGCCGGCGGCCAGGAACGCTGCCACGAAGGCGGCACCAGCTGCGAAGAAGCCCGCCGCCAAGCCGGCAGCCAAGGCGCCCGCGAAGAAGGCCGCGCCGGTGAAGGCGGTCAAGCCGGCGGCCAAGGCGCCGACGAAGTCCGGCGCCGCCAAGAAGGCGTCGGCCCCCAACACCAAGGCAGCCGCACGGCCGGCCAAGTCGGCCGCGAAGGCGCCGGCCTCCAAGGCCGGCAAGCCCGCGAAGAAGCGCTAGCTCTCCGCCGGGGCGTGAACCGCCTCGGCCAGCCGATCGAGGAAGGCCCCCATCGCACCGACCCCCGACAGCACGAATTCGGCGGCGGTCGCGGCGGGGGCTTCGTCGTTCTCCGGGGCGATGCGGACCGTCACAGCTTCCGGGCGCGTGGATCGGAGCGCACGGAACGCGTCCTCGTCCGTCCGGTCGTCGCCCGCGTAGAGCGCCGCTCCCCGGGAGGGCCCAAGCAGCCGGTCGAGGAGCGCCACCGACGCCGTCCCCTTGTCCACCGGCACCGGCGGCCGCAGCTCGAAGACCATCTTGCCCGTGGTGAGCTCGAGCCCGTGCGTGCGCCGGATACGTTCGAGCTCGTGCCGGAGCAGGTCGCCCGCCCCCGCGCCGGCGCGGCGGTAGTGGATGCTCAGGGTCCACGTCTTGTCCTCGAGCTGCGCCCCCGGGGTTGCCGCCACGATCGGCGCGATGGCCGCCGCCGCCTGGGCGATTCGGGCGCGGTAGGGCGCGAGCCCGGGATCGGTCACGAGGTCACCCTGCGGGGTGATGGTCTCGAAGCCGTGGTTGCCGATGGCCCACACGCCATCCACTCCCACGAGCCGCCGGGCGTCGCGTGCGGCCCGCCCCGAGACCAGCGCGACGTGCACCTCTTCGCCGCGCACCAGGCGCGCGATGGCGTGGCGCGTCCGGTCCGGGACCGTCGCCGATTCCGGGGTCGGGGCGATCGGCGACAGCGTGCCATCGACGTCGAGCAGGAGCACGAGCGGGCGCGCCGCGAGCCGTTCATGCAGCGCGAGGTCCAGCGGATCGACGGTGTTCACAGCACCGCTTCGGGAGGATACACGTCGGTGACGGCCTCCGGCGGGCGGTGAACGGCCGGCGCTTCCTCCTGTGCCCGGATGATGTCCGTCGCGCCGGCGAGGATGGAATCCAGCCAGTTGAAGATCGTCGACCGGCCGAGCTGCGCGCGCAGGCGACGCATGCGCCGGCGACGCTCGTCGGGCGACATGTCGAGCGCCTCGTGAATGCCGTCGGCGAACCCGTCGAGGTTGAACGGATTCACCAGTGTCGCATCATCCATCTCCTCGGCGGCGCCCGTGAACCGGCTGAGCACGAGCACGCCGCGCTCGTCCACCTGCGACGCGATGAATTCCTTGGCGACGAGATTCATCCCATCCTGCAGGGACGAGACGAGGCACAGGTCCGCGGCACGATACACGGCCGCGAGGAGATCGGCGTCGACATTGCTGTTGATCAGCACGATCGGCGTCCAGTCGGGGGTGCCGAACCGCGCGTTGATCTGCGTCACGAGCGCCCCGACCTCCTGCTCGAGCGACGCGTACGCGGGGACGTTGCTCCGCGACGGGGTGCAGACGAAGAGGAAGGTCACGCGGCCCTGCAGATCGGGAGAGGATTCCCAGAGGTACTCGATCGCGTGGAGACGCTCGGGAATCCCCTTGGTGTAGTCGACCCGGTCGACGGCGACGCCGAGCTGCCGATCGCCCTTGGCGTAGCGGCCGCGCAGCGTCTCCACGCGCTCGAGGCTCGCCTGGCTCCGCGCCATCTCCTCGAAGCGCTTCACGTCGATGGAGATCGGGAACGCATCGACGTACGTCGTATGGCCGCGGTACGTGAGCCGGCGGCGATCACGATCCACCCGCGCGCCCTCCACGAACTCCTCCACGCAGTCGAGGAAGTTCATGGCGTGCCGCTCCGTCTGGAACTCCATCAGGTCGTTGCCCATCAGGCCCCGCAGCAGCGCGACGTTCGCTCCCGCCGGCAGCAGGCGGAAGATGTCGGGCGGCGGAAACGGGATGTGCCAGAACTGATGGATGAACAGCGACGGCTTCATCGCGCGGAGCGACTCCGCCACGAGCGCGAAATGATAGTCCTGGATCCACACCATCGCGCGGCCCCCGCACCGCTCCGCCTCGTCGGCGGCCGCGTGCGCGAAGCGCAGGTTGACCGTGCGATACCGTTCCCAGTACTCGGTGCGGAACTCGAAGTGATGAATCAGCAGGTGGCAGAGCGGCCAGAGTGCCCGGTTGGCGAAGCCGTGGTAGTAGCCCGCGATGTCCTCCTCGTCGAGCCAGACGCGGCGCAGCGTGTAGGACCCTTCGCCCGGCGGCACCTGCACGCGCCCGAGGTCATCGGCCGTCTCGTGGTCGGCGGAGCCCGAGCCCCAGGCGACCCAGGTGCCGTGGATCGCGCGCATCGTCGGATCGAGCGCCGAGACGAGCCCCCCCGGGGGCTGACGCACCTCGATGCCGCTCATCCCGCGTACGTGCTCGTACGGCTCCCGGTTGGAGACGAGGATGAACTTGCAGTCGGCGAGGTAGCGATCGAGGTCGGTCATGCGCGCTGGAGGGTTGGCGGGCACTGCGGGGTCGCAACGGCCATGCCGTAACCCGGTGGTCGCCGTCCCAGCGGCGACGGAATCGCGCCGGAACGGGGCACCGCGTGCGCAACTGGCCGCGGCGGACGCGCACAGGGTACGTTTATCACCCGCATGCGAACGAACCCCTCTCGCGCCGAACCTCAGCAGGGTCACGCCAGTGACGCGCCTCCCGGGCGTCATGTCGTGGCGCGCGCGCCCACGCGCATCGATTTCGGTGGCGGGTGGACCGACGTGCCGCCGTACCCCGAGCGTGACGGCGGCTTCGTCTGCAACGTCGCGATTTCCCGGTACGCGCGCGTCAGCTTCGTCCCGACGGCCGGGACGAGCGATGAGCCCCTGGCGCGAGCCGCGCTCAGCCATGCGGGCGCCTTCGGAACCATTGCGATCGAGAGCGAATTCCCGACGGGCGCGGGGCTCGGCGGGTCCTCCGCGGCCGGTGTCGCGATCCAGGCAGCGCTCGGCGCGTTCCGCGGAGAAGCTCCCGGGCCCGACACGCTGGCCCAGCGCAGCCGCGCCGTCGAGGTGGACGCGCTGGGGATCGCCGGGGGATGGCAGGATCACTACGCGGCTGCCTACGGCGGCGCGCTGGCCCTCGATTTCGGCGAGACGACCCGGGCGACGCGGATCCCGGTGGCATCCGCGACCCTCGAGCTGCTCGAGCGCCGCTGCCTCCTGCTTCACACGGGACAGAGCCGCATCTCGGCCGCGAACATCACCGCCGTCCTCGACGCGTATGCCGGCGGCGACCCGCGCGTGTGCGCTGCGCTCGCCCGGATGGCATCACTGGCGCGGAGCATGGCCGATGCACTGCGCGCCGGCGACGTGGCGGCGCTTGGCGAATCGGTCGCGGAGCACTGGGTGCATCAGCGATCGCTGCATCCTGCGATCACCACGGAGCGGATCGACGCCATCGTCGAGCGCGCCGCGGCCGCCGGCGCGCTCGGCACCAAGGCGCTGGGCGCCTCGGGGGGCGGCTGCGTCGTGATCATCACGCCGGACGACCCGACGCCCATTGCCCGGGCAGTGGAGTCGCTCGGAACGCTCCTGCCGTTCACTGTGGACCGGCAGGGCGCGACCGTCGAGGAGGACCTGTGACGACGTCCCGTATCGCCCGGGGTGACGCTCGCACGCTCACCCGGGAGCTCGTTCGCATCGATTCCCGGAACCCCGATCTCGTGCCGGGGGGCCCCGGCGAGGGCGCTGCGGCGGCGCTGCTCGGCGAAGTCCTGCAGCAGTGGGGGTTCGCGGTCGAGCTTCAGGAGACGGCGGCGGGCCGCCCCAACGTGCTCGCGCGCATCGGCGACCCCGCTGGCGGTACGCTGATGTTCAACGGGCATCTCGACGTCGTCGGTGTCGAGGGGATGGTGCACGCGCCGTTCGAGCCCGTCGAACGGGACGGGCGGCTCTATGGCCGCGGAAGCGCGGACATGAAGGCCGGCGTCGCCGCGATGTGCGCCGCGGCCGCGCGCGCGGCGGCCACGGGGCTGACGAGCGAGATCCTCATCGCCGCCGTCACCGACGAGGAGTGGGCGAGCCTCGGGACGCACGCGCTGGTGGCCGCGGGCGTCCGCGCGGATGCCGCGATCGTCACCGAACCGACGCGCCTCGCGATCATGCCGGCGCATCGCGGGTTCGCCTGGGCGAGCGTGACGGTGCATGGCCGCGCGGCGCACGGCAGCCGATGGGACGTGGGCGTCGACGCCATCCGCCATGCCGGCCTGCTGCTCGCGGAGCTCGACCGCCTCGACGGCGTCGAGCTGCCCACCCGGAGCCATCCACTGCTCGGCCGGCCCTCGGTGCATGCGTCGACCATCGCCGGCGGCACGGGCATGTCCACGTATCCGGAACGCTGCGTGCTGCACGTGGAGCGGCGGACGATCCCCGGCGAAACCGCGGGTGACTTCATCCGGGAGCTGGAGGCGGCGTGCGCGCGGGTGCGCGCGGTGAAGCCGGACTTCCGTGCGGACGTACAGCTCACGCTCGCCCAGCCACCGAGCGACGTGGCGCCCGATGCGCCGGTCGTGCGGGCCCTGGCGACCGCTCTCGCCGCGGAGCACGCGGCAGCCCCGATCGAGGGGATGAGCGCCTGGACGGACGCGGCGATCCTCAATGCCGCCGGCATTCCGGCGATCTGCTTCGGGCCCGGCGACATCGCGCTCGCGCATGCCGCGGAGGAGTGGGTTCCACTCGACGAAATCGACCGGGCGACCGCCGCGCTGACGCGGCTCGCCCTGCAATGGCGCGCGGCACGAGCCGGCGCGCGGGAGTAGCAGCAGACGATGGCCCAGCTCACCCACCAGCAGTACGACCAGCTCGAGCGCGCGATCCTCGATGCGACGCGCATCGCGGTGTATCGCCGCGGCACCGAGTACATCCTCATCCCGCTGCGGATCGGCCTGCGCGGCGGCCGCGAGTCGATCGAGGCGCGCAATCCGACGACCGGCGACTCCATCACGCTGCATCTCGACGAGCTGGACTCGATTGAGTTCGTGCGATGATGGAGGAGCCGATGGACCCCGGCCCGCTGCCGCTCGTCGCGATCTATGCGGACGAGTCGTGCCTCGGCAACGGGCGCGAGGGGGACAACCCGGGCGCGGCCGCGGGCGTGATCGAGTACGTGCATCCGCACAGCGGGCGCCTCACGCGGTTCGACTACTGGATCTCCGAGCCCGCGACGACGAACAACCGCATGGCGCTGCGGAGCGCGATCGAGGCGCTGCGGATCGTCTCGCGGAAGGGCGCGCGCTTCCGCGTCGTCTTCACGAGCGACTCGCAATACCTCGTGAAGGGGATGAGCGAGTGGGCGCACGGGTGGATCTCACGCGGCTGGAAGCGCAAGGAAGGCGCGATCGAGAATCTCGCGCTCTGGCAGGAGGCCGTGCGCCTCGCCCGCGGCCACGAGATCTCGTGGCGGTGGGTGCGCGGCCACGCCGGACATCCGCAGAACGAGTACGCCAACGACCTCGCCGTCCGTGCGGCGCGCGAGCAGATCGGCTCGGACGGCGCGGTGCCGTCGCGGTTCGATGAGTGGCTCGAAGGCAAGCTCGCGAAGGGCAAGCTGGCCCATCCCCCGGCGCCCTTCCCGGAGTCGGGCGCCTTCCGCGCGTCGAGGCCATTTCCCATCGAGAGGAGCACGCCATGAACGACGATCTCGAGCGGATGTTCCAGCTCCTCGTCACGACGATCACGTCGTCGAACCCCGAGCAGCTCACGCGGCCCTTCGAAGTCGCCGACCTGTATCAGAACATCCTGCCGTATCGCCTGTACCGGCGTGAGCTCGGCCTGGAGACGAACCAGGATTACGAGATGACGCTGATGGAGCTGCTCTCCGGCGCGCGCGACTACCTGGCCGTGGACGACCGCATGGCCGACACGCTGCGGCGCGAGCTCGAGATGCCGCACCCCGACTCCGGCGCGTTCCGGCAGTTCGCCAGCTCCCAGGTGTCGATCAACCCCGACGCCCTCGCGCAGATCGCGCAGCGCGGGGAGGTCCGGGCGCCCGAGGCCCCACGGCCGGCCGCCCCGCTTCCCCCAGCGCGGCGCGGGGAGGAGACGCTGGTGGAGCGGAGCACTGGCGCGATCTCTGCCGTGGCACCCCCATCCGAGGCCCCGACCGGCGCACCCGGGCGCGCACCGATCGTCGCCGCCGCGGGGGAAAGCTGCCGCTTCTGCGGCGGCCGACTGCCCGAGGGGCGGCCGATCACCTTCTGCCCGCACTGCGGTCACGACCAGACGGTCCTCAACTGCGAGGCATGCGGTACCGAGCTCGAAGTCGGCTGGAAGTTCTGCACGACCTGCGGACGGAAGGTCGGCGGCGGCTGAGCCCGGGCACCGCCCGTTCACCTTCAAGCCGATCACCGACCATGAGCTCTGCGCTGACCACGGCCCGCACGACGCTGCTCGCCGCGACGTTCGTCCTCGCCACCTCCTGCGCTCCTGCGGGAACCGGCGCCCCGGCAACTCCGGCCCCCAGCGACACCGCCAGCGCGCCAGCCACCCAGCCCGGCCAGGGCTGGAGCGTGCGCACGCGGGAGCACGTGGACCTCTGGCTGCACGGCTATGCGCTCCTGCAGGCGGACACCGCGCGGGTGCCCTTCTTCCGGCGCGGCTACCGGGACCGGCTGCTCACCGAGCGCCGCAACCGCGGGATCACCACGGCGCTCGACGTCAATCGGGACCGGCTGGCGGCTCGCCTCTCCGCGAATCCGGCGCTGGTGAATGGCCAGTTCCTCGCGCTGTACTTCGCGTCGCTTGCCGACCTGCAACGCGTCGTGGACCTCACGATCCAGGCGCAGGGCGATCCGCGCCGGGTGAACGATCCCCAGCTCGCGCGGTACGTGGCGCTCGTGAACGCCTCCTTTCCGGCCGCCGCCGACCGGGACTGGCTGCGCACGTTCATGCAGTCCGTCACCGACGAGCACCGGGTGTTCTATCGCGAGTACTGGGCGGCGCAGCAGGCGAGCCGCGCCGGCGCGCTGGCCGCGGTCAACTCGCTGTGGGATCGTCACCAGCCGGCCTTCCGCCGCTACCTGGCGAACACCCAGCAGACCCGGGGCGAGCTGCTCCTCTCCCTTCCGCTGAACGGCGAGGGCCGCACGACGGAGGTCGGCAACGACTACTTCCTCGTCGCCGTGAACTTCCCGGAAAGCGCGGGCGCGGCGCCCGAAGCGCTGTACACGTTCGCCCATGAGGTGATGCTCGCCACCTCGACGACCGCGGTCACGGACAACACGACTCCGGCGCAGCAGCGGAGCGGCACGGGTGCGACGTACACGTCGAACGCCGCCGTCCGCGGGGGGAGGATGCTGCTCGACCGGATCGCCCCAGACCTCAGTTCCGGCTACATGCGGTATTACCTGGCGTCGATCGGCGAGCGGGCCCCCAGCGGGGACCCGGCGGCAGCCTTCGAGAGCGCCTTCCCGCTTCCGGCCGCGATCCTGACGGCCATCAAGTCCCAGCTGGACGTCGTGCTCGGCGGGATCTGATCCGAAGAATATGAGTTCTTCCCCCGGGAATACGGGTGCTTTGCCTTTGCCATCGGGGTCTGCGACGCCACCCGCGGAGCCAGCGGTTGCTTTCGTTCAGGCGTGTCAGGGGTCACCGCGGAGAACGCGGAGAACGCGGAGCAAACCCGAGGCAGCCCCTCCGCGCTCTCCGCGTTCTCCGCGGTTCAACAATGCTGTTCCGGGGACTCCGGGATAAGGATGCATGAGCCTCCGCACGCGCGCCTGACCCTCCGTTCAAGAGATTGAAAAAGCGGGGACAAGGATGACTGCCACGGAAGAGAGCTGAACGGGCCGGATTCCACCTCGGACGGGCGAGAGGCAATCCGGCACTTTCCAGAATTCCAATCTGTGGCCGGTATCCGTGCCCGCGCTTTGTGGTGTTCCCGGGCGCAGCCGAAACAAGCGGGGCCGCACCCGGTGCGGCCCCGCTTTTATCTTGCAGGCATGTCCAACCTCCCCGACCGCCCCGGCCTGGACCGCAACGCCGTGGAACGCGTGCTCGCCCGGGCCGCGCAGCTGCAGGCGGCCGATACGGGTGAGATCCCGGCGGAGCGGATGACGGAGTCGCAGCTCGTCGAGCTGGGGCGGGAGGTCGGGCTATCGCCGGAGCACCTGCGCCAGGCGCTCGCCGAGGAGCGGACTCGCTTGCCGGCGGCGGAAGCGGGGGTGGGCGGGGGCGCGCTCGAGCGCCTGGTCGGACCAGCCGGCGTCGCGGCGTCGCGCACGATCCGGATCGCGCACGGCGCCGCCCTGGCGCAGCTCGATGCCTGGATGCAGCGCGAGGAATGCCTCAACGTCATGCGGCGGTTCGAGGACCGCATCCTCTGGGAGCCGCGCCGCGACTTCATGACCCAGGTGCGACGCGGGCTCGACCTCGGCGGGCGCGGCTTCCTGCTCTCGCGCGCGCTCACGGTGGCGGCGACGGTCATCCGCGTGGACGACGTCCGCGCCATGGTGCGCCTCGACGCCGATTTCACGAGCTACCGCCGCCAGGTGGCGGGGGCCGGCGGCGTCATGGCGACGCTCGGCGCCGGCGCCTCGGGCACCGCGGCAGCCATCGGCGTCATGCTCCCCGTGGCGATCGTCCCGGCGATCGTGCTCGGCGCGGGTGCCGTCTATCAGGCACGACGCCGGCACCGCGCGCTCGTCGTGCGTGGCCACCTCGTCCTGGAACAGATCCTCGATCGCCTGGAGCGCGGTGAGCTCGCGCGACCGTCGCTGCTCACCTCCCTCGCCCAGCGGCTGTGACGATCCCGGGAGCGCCGGACGATTACCGCGGCGCCTTCCGGACGGACGCCGACGCACTCGCGGCGTACGCGGAAGCCGCGGGGATCGAACGACGGATTCCCCGCGCGGTCGCGCGCCCCGATGATGCGTCGAGCGTGCAGCGGCTCGTGGAATGGGCGGGCCTGCATCGCCTGCCGCTCGTCCCGCGCGGATCAGGGAGCAGCATGGCGGGGGGCGCGATCGGGGACGGCGTCGTGGTCGACCTGGGTGCGCTCGCCACGATCGAGCCGGTCGACGCCGCGCGCCGATGTGTTCGCGCGGGTGCGGGGGCGATTCGCGACGGCGTGGATGCCGCTGCGCGCGCCGCGGGGCTCCGCTTCACCGTGGATCCCTCGAGCGGCGCGTTCTGCACGATCGGCGGAATGGTCGGCACCAATGCCGCGGGGGCACGCTCGCTCGCCTTCGGCGCGATGCGCGCCTCGGTGCTCGCGCTCGACTGCGTGTTCGCCGACGGCAGCCGGGCAGAGTTGCGGCGCGGCGCGGGGTGGCGTGACATCCCCGCGCTCGAGGGCCTCGTTGCCGCTCTGCCACGACTCCACGCACTTCGCAACGAGGGCCCGTTCGCCCGCCAGGGGCTCCGCAAGGAGTCGTCAGGCTACGCGCTCGATGCCTTCCTGGAACACGACGACATCGTCGACCTCATCGTCGGGTCGGAGGGCACGCTCTGCCTCGTGGTGGCCGCGGAGCTCGCATTGCGCGAGCTGCCGGGCGCCACGTCGACGGTGCTCGCGGCGTTCGCATCGCTCGACGAGGCGATCCTCGCCGCGACGCAGGCGCGCGACGCCGGCGCCGTCGCCTGCGAGCTGCTCGACCGGACCTTCCTCGACGTAGCGCGCAGCGGCGGCCACACGCACGGCATCCCCGACGACACGGAGGCGGTGCTCCTCGCGGAGACGGAGGCGCCCGACGCAGCCGGCGCCCGCGGATCGGCGGCACGCGTCGCGGCGCTGTTCCACGCCCATCACGCCCTGAAGGTCGCAACGGCGATGGAGCCGGCCGCCGAGGCGGAGCTGTGGGAGATCCGTCATGCCGCGAGCCCGACGATCACGCGCCTGCATCCGCACCTGCGCTCGATGCAGTTCATCGAGGACGGTGCGGTGCCACCGGACCGGTTTGCGCGCTACGTCCGCGGCGTGCGCGACGCGCTGGCGACACGCGGCATCCCGGGCGTCATCTTCGGCCACGCGGGCGACGCCCACGCACACGTGAACCCGCTGATCGATGTCGACGCGCCTGGCTGGCGCGACGTCGTGGCGGGGTTGCTGGACGACGTGACGACACTCGTCGCCGACCTCGGCGGGACGCTCGCCGCGGAGCATGGGGACGGCCGCCTGCGCACTCCCCTTCTCGACCGCGTGCACCACGAGCGCACCCTCGACGCCTTCCGGCTGGTGAAGGATGCGAT
>DASTYL010000045.1:0-8598 GCA_035764975.1 Gemmatimonadaceae bacterium
CGCGCCGAGGGCGCGGGCCGCCGCGACATGATCCCGCCGCGACACCGCCATCACCTCGGCGCGCACGAGCCGGCTCACCCCGAACCAGCCCGTGCCGCCAAGGAGCAAGATCAGCACCGGGAGGCTCACCGCCGGCCAGACCCCGAGGATGCCGAGGAGCAGCAGCACCCGCGGAATGGCCAGCAGGCCGTCGAGGACGCGCATCAGGACCGCATCCACCCGGCCTCCCACGTAGCCGGCGATCGCCCCGTATGCCGTGCCCACCGTGCCCGAGAGCAGCACCGCCAGCACCGCGACGGACAGCGACAGCCTGGCACCGAACAGCATCCGGCTGAGGACGTCGCGGCTGAACTGATCGGTTCCGAACGGGTGGGCCCACGACGGCGACTGGCTCTTCAGGCCGACGATGTCGCGCTGGGCCGTCGGGTCGTACGGCGCGATCCACGGCGCCAGGAGCGCCAGCAGCGCGAACGTCCCGAGGATGGTGAGGGCGATGCGTGCGTCACGGCGCCGCCAGAGACGCCGCCAGAAGCCGGCCGGCGGCGGAGCCTCCGCCCGATGCCTGGGGTCAACCATCACGCAGCCTGGGGTCCGCCACGGCATACAGCACGTCGGCGAGCAGGCTGCCCACCGCCACGATGATCCCGCCGACGGCGACCGACGCCGTCACGAGGGGATAGTCGCGCGACGCGATGGCGTTCACCGCGAGCAGCCCCATGCCGTTCCACGAGAACACCTTCTCGACGAACACCGCGCCGCCCACCAGCGCAGGGAGCAGCAACCCGGCGAGGGTGATCACGGGGAGTAGCGCGTTCCGGAGGGCGTGCCGGAGCACGGCAGCCCTCTCCGACACCCCCTTGGCTCTCGCGGTGCGCAGGAAGTCGCTGCCGAGCACCTCGAGCAGCGCCGACCGCTGATATCGCGCGACACCGGCCGCGGTGATGAGCGCCAGCGTGCCCGCCGGCAGCACGAGATGCCGCACCCGGTCGACGAGCCGGTCCCACGGCCCCATGTAGTCGTACATCACGGGGTCCACCACGCCGCCCGCGGGGAACACCGGCAGCCAGTTCGCGAACACGAGCAGCAGCAGGATCGCCACCCAGAAGTCCGGCAGCGAATACGCGACGAGGGTGACGCCGCTGACGGCGCGCTCGAGCGGGCGTCCACGGCGGACTGCCTGATAGAGGCCGAGGGCGACGCCGCCGAGGAGCGCGAGCGCGCCGCCCACGCCGACGAGCAGCAGCGTCCGCGGGAGCGCGTCGCCGATCGCATCGGCAACCGGCCGCCGATGCGAGAACGAGTAGCCGAGATTGCCCCGGGCGAGGTTGGCGACATACCGCACGTACTGTTGCGGCAGCGGCTGGTCGAGGCCGAACTCGGCGCGCCAGCGCTCACGCGTGGCCTCCGAGACGCGCCAGTCCTCCGTCGCGAAGGGATCCCCCGGCGCGAGGTGGACGAGAACGAAGCTGGCCGTCGTCACGAACAGGACGACGACCAGCGTCTGGGCCAGCCGGGAGATCAGGTACCGCCGCACGACTCAGCGTGCGGCGGCGGTGCCGGGGCCGACGCGATCGCGCGGCAGCCGCTCGTCCTCCGGGATGTACCAGTCGGCGATGTGCGCCCAGTACTCGTCCGCGCGCATCGATGCCATCCGGATGCGCTCATGCGCGCCCGCCAGCGCGAGGACGTCGTACAGCCAGATCGCCGGTGCATCGGCGATGAGCTGCTGATAGGCATTGCGCATGTGCGCCTTCGCGCGCGCCGGCTGGTACGAGCTCAGCGCGCTGTCGAGGTGCGCGTCGAACGTCGGGTTGGCGTACATGAACGGGTTGCTGCCGCCGACGATCGCCGCCTCGCTCCCGAACTGCTGACGCGCCCCCGAGGGGCTCGGATCGATGCTGAACGCCTGGAGCGTCGCGTCGAAGTCGCGACCGCCCATCTTCGCGAGGAAGGTCGGGAAGTCCGCCGTCTCGAGCTCGACGTTCGCGCCCATGCGCTTGAACTGCTCCTGCAGCAGGACGGCGTACGTCATCCGCGGCTTGCTCGCCTGCGGAACGAGGATCGAGAACGCCAGGGGTCGCCCGCCCTTGCGGCGAACGCCGTCGGGACCGCGCAGCCAGCCCGCGCTGTCCAGGAGCGCCGCCGCGGCGGTCGTGTCGAAGGCGGGCAGGGGCAGCGTCGTGTCTGCGACCGCGAGGCCGCGCGGGAACGGACCGTACGAGCGGCGGCCATACCGGCCGAACACGTTGCCGAGCATCGCGTTGCGATCCACGGCCATGCTCATCGCGCGGCGCACGCGCACGTCGCCGAACACCGGATGCGGCGCAGCGCCGCCCTTCCGCGCCCGCAGGTTCATCGCCATGAAGCTGTACTGCAGGTTGTCGTACGGGAACACGCGCAGCGTGACCATCGCATCGACGCGTTCCGCCTGGTCGGCCGGCACGTTCTCGATGAAGTCGGCCTCACCCGCGGTGAGGCGCGCCAGCGCGGCGGTGGGATCCGGCGTCAGCGTCCAGACGACGCGGTCGAGCAGCGCCCGACCGCGGTAGTTCGCCGTGTCCGAGACGAGCTCCACGCGCGTGCCCGCGTCCCAGCGCACGAACCGGAACCGTCCCGATCCCACCGGGTTCCGCGCGACGGCCGAGCCGCGGATGCCGGCGCGGTCCTTCCCGTAGACGTGCTCCGGCATGATGGGCGCCTGGTACACCGCCTCGTAGAACTGCTCCGGGCCGCGCTTCGCGAACCACACGACCGCCGTCAGCGAGTCGCGCACGCTCACCGAGTCGATGTTGGCGATCAACGCCGCGATGGGCGAGGCGACCGCGGGATCCTTGTGCAGCGCGAACGTGAACTTCACGTCCGACGCCCGCACCGGCGTGCCGTCGTGCCACCGCGCGCGCGGGTCGAGCTCGAACGCGATGGACAGCGAGTCCGGCGCCCAGCTCCAGCGGCGGGCGAGTCGCGGGGTGAACCCCTCGTCCCCGATCCAGTTCAGGCCATCCCCGATCTCGGCGAGGCGGTCGAACATCATGTCGGTCGCCATGCGGCCGCCGATGCTCTGGGTCAGGCCTGGGATCAGCATGTCCGGCTCCGCCGGACTCGCGATCACCAGCGTGCCGCCAGGGGTGGCTTCGCCGGTACCGGTCGTATCGGCGGCGTCTGGCGCCGTGTCGTTGCACGCGACGGCGGCGACCAGCGCAGCCAGCGGGAGGGAGCGGAGCAGGGAGCGCATCGGCAAACAGTTCTGGAAGGGGAAGGTACGGGCCTGTCGCACCATGGCGATCAACGACGCCCGGAAGGCTACCCGGGCAACGTGGCGTGACGCTAGCGGCGCCAGATCCACGCGCTGTCGCGATGCCGCGCGCAAAATGTTTCCGCGCTGTGCAGCAACGTCTCCACGTCGCCCAGCGGGGTGGCGTCGCGGTCCTCGAGCGCTCTCACCGCGTCGAACAGCGCGTCGGCGACCGTCCCGAGGGCGGGAGCCCGCCCGAGGATGGCGCGCAGCGTGGCCGGAGCGGGAGGTGCCGGCACCGGCACGCGCAGCAGCTCCGCAACCAGCCGTTGATCGCCCTCCACCAGGATGGACCCGTGCTGCAGCAGCGCTGGTCCTTCCCGCCACTGGGCGCTCCCCGCGAGCTTCTGTCCGCCCGCGACGAGCTCCCCGGGGGCCGGCAGATCGAAGCATGGCGCGCTGCCGGGAGGGAGCGAACCCGCACCCTCCCGGGCGCCGGCGATCGACGCCTCGACCCCGATGCTCCGGAGGGCATGGACGAGCACCCGGTTGATTCGGTCGTACACCTCGCGAAGCGACCCCGCGCCGGCGACCGGCCCCGTCACGCTGTACGTCACCTCCGCGTCGTGCAGCAATCCGCGCCCGCCCGTGGGGCGGCGGACCACGTCCACGCCGGCCGCCTCCATCGCCTCAGCGTCGTAGAGCCCTGCCGCCCGCTGGTTGCGGCCCAGCGAGAGCGTCGGTCGCGACCACCCATAGACCCGGAACACCCACTCTCCCGTGGCAGCGGCCCGCGCCATGAGCGCCTCGTCGAGGCCCATGTTGACGGCGCCCGCGGCTGGCTGGGTGAAAAGGAGCCGCCATCGCCGGGCGGCTTGCGGGTCAGGGCGAGGGGGGTTGGCGGACGGCATCGGCTTGACCTCAAAGGTAGATTTCGGCGTCTCTTCGAGGTAGCAACGGAATGCCGACGACCAAGCAGGCGCCCGCAGCGGCCGCCTTTGATTCCTTCGTTCCCAGACATCTCGGCCCCCGCGATGCGGAGGTCGCCGAGATGCTGGCCTTCCTCGGCCACGACTCGCTCGACGCGTTCATCGACGCCGCCGTGCCCGAGTCGATCCGGCTCCGCCGCCCGCTCGCCATCCACGCGGGACGGAGCGAGCACGAGGCCCTGACCCGCCTCCGCGGCATCGCCGCGCGCAACCGCGTGCTCCGGTCGTACATCGGCCGCGGCTACGCCGACACGCTGACCCCGCCGGTCATCCAGCGGAACATCCTCGAGAATCCCGGCTGGTACACGGCGTACACGCCGTACCAGGCCGAGATCGCGCAGGGCCGCCTGGAAGCGCTGCTGAACTTCCAGACGATGGTCATGGACCTGACGGGCATGCCCATCGCCAACGCCTCGCTGCTCGACGAGGGGACCGCCGCGGCCGAAGCCATGGCGCTCGCGTACGCGGTGCACGGCAAGGAAGGGAAGGAGACGTTCTTCATCTCCGAGCTGTGCCATCCGCAGACGATCGACGTCGTGCGCACTCGGGCGCGGTTCCGGGGCATCGACGTCGTCGTCGGGGACCACCGGACGTTCGAGTTCGGCAGCAGCATCTTCGGCGCGCTCGTCAGCTACCCGACGACGGATGGCGCGGTGCTCGACTACCGCGAGACGGCGGACCGGATCCGCGAGGCGGGCGCGCTGCTCGTCGTCGCGGCCGACCTGCTCGCCCTGACGCTGCTGACGCCCCCGGGGGAGTGGGGTGCCGACATCGTGGTGGGCAATACGCAGCGGTTCGGCGTGCCCCTCGGCTACGGCGGCCCGCATGCGGCGTTCTTCGCCTGCAAGGACGACCACAAGCGGCTGATGCCCGGCCGCATCATCGGCGTGTCGCGCGACGCGGACGGCAAGCCGGCGCTCCGCATGGCGCTGCAGACGCGCGAGCAGCACATCCGGCGCGAGAAGGCGACGTCGAACGTCTGCACGGCGCAGGTGCTGCTGGCGGTCGTCGCGAGCATGTACGCGGTGTACCACGGCGCCGAGGGGCTCACCCGCATCGCGCGCCGCATCCATCGCCACGCCGAGACGCTGGCGGAGGGCGCCCGCGCGCTCGGCTTCACGGTGGCGCACGACGTGTTCTTCGACACCGTGCGCATCGGCGGCGGCAAGCGGACGGCGGCCGACGTGGTGAAGGCGGCGCTCGAGCGCGGCATCAACCTCGGCCGCTTCGGCGACGATGTCGTGGTCGCGCTCGACGAGACGACGACGCTCGCGGATGTGGATGACGTGCTGGCGGCTCTCGGGGCCGGCAGCGCCTCCGCCGAGGCTACCAGCCGCAAGGTGGACGACCGCTACGACGAGCGCTTCGCGCGCACGAGCGCCTTCCTCACCCACCCGGTGTTCAACACGCACCGCTCCGAGACGGAGATGCTGCGGTACATGCGTGCGCTCGAGGCGAAGGACCTCTCGCTCACGCACTCGATGATCCCGCTCGGCTCCTGCACGATGAAGCTGAACGCGACCGCCGAGATGTATCCGATCAGCTGGCCGGAGTTCAACGCGCTGCATCCATTCGCGCCGCGCGACCAGGCGGACGGATACCGCCAGATGTTCGAGGAGCTGGAGGCGGCGCTGGCCGAGATCACCGGGTTCGCGGCGGTGTCGCTCCAGCCGAATGCCGGCTCACAGGGCGAGTTCGCGGGACTGCTGGTGATCCAGGCCTATCACCAGGCGCGCGGCGAGGGCCACCGGACGGTGTGCCTCATTCCGCAGTCGGCGCACGGCACCAACCCGGCGAGCGCGGTGATGGCCGGGATGAAGGTCGTGGTGGTGAAGACCGACCCGAGCGGCAACATCGACGTGGCGGACCTGAAGGCCAAGGCTGCGCAGCACGCCGGGGACCTGGCGGCGCTGATGGTGACGTATCCGTCCACGCACGGCGTGTTCGAGGAGTCCATCAAGGAGATCTGCGCGGTCGTGCACCAGCACGGGGGACAGGTGTACCTCGACGGCGCGAACATGAACGCGATGGTCGGTCTCGCCCGCCCGGGCGACATCGGCGCCGACGTCTGCCACCTGAACCTGCACAAGACGTTCTGCATCCCGCACGGCGGGGGCGGCCCGGGGATGGGCCCCATCGGCGTGGCGGCGCACCTGAAGCCGTACCTGCCGTCCAACCCGGTGGTGCCGGTGGGCGGCGAACAGTCGGTCGGTGCGGTGTCGGCGGCGCCCTGGGGCTCGGCGAGCATCCTGCCGATCTCCTACATGTACATCGACATGATGGGCGGTGACGGGCTCACGCTGGCGACGAAGATCGCGATCCTCAACGCGAACTACATCGCGAAGCGCCTCGAGCCGCACTACCCGGTGCTCTACAAGGGCCGCAACGGCCTCGTGGCGCACGAGTGCATCGTGGATCCGCGGTCGCTCAAGCAGAGCGCCGGCGTCGAGGTGGAGGACATCGCGAAGCGCCTGATGGACTACGGCTTCCATGCGCCCACTGTCTCGTTCCCCGTGGCGGGGACGCTGATGATCGAGCCCACGGAGAGCGAGCCGAAGGCCGAGCTGGATCGCTTCTGCGACGCGCTCATCGCGATCCGTGAGGAGATCCGGGAGATCGAGACGGGCGTCCTCGACCGGCAGGACAACATGCTCAAGCATGCGCCCCATCCGCAGCAGCGCGTGCTCTCCGATTCGTGGAATCACGCCTACGGGCGGGAGCGTGCCGTGTTCCCCGTCGGCTGGCTGCGCGCGAGCAAGTTCTGGCCGAGTGTCGGCCGCGTGGAGTCGGCCTACGGCGACCGCAACCTCGTGTGCTCGTGTCCCCCGACGGACGCGTATGCCGAGGCGGTCGTGGAGTCGTAGCACGCCGTCGACCTGCTGAATGTGAAAAGCGCCGGTCCCCTTCGCGGGGCCGGCGCTTTCTCGATTTGCGTGCTGGTAGGCGCAAGGAGCAGGGACGACGTCCCCTCGGATCGCGGCGATAATGCCGGGCCGGTCAGGCGCCGATCAGCTTCCCGTACGCCGCGGCGTCGAGCAGGGCGTCCCGCTCCGCCGGATTCGACATCTTCATCTTGATCATCCAGCCATCGCCGAACGGCGCGCTGTTCACGAGCTGCGGCTCCTTGTCCAGTCGCTCGTTGACGGCGACGACCTCGCCGGCGACCGGCGAGAAGAGCTCCGAGACCGCCTTCACGGCCTCGATCGTACCGAACACGTCATGCTTGCCGTACGAGGCGCCGACCTTCGGCAGCTCGACGTAGACGATGTCGCCCAGCTCGCCCTGCGCATAGTCGGTGATCCCGATGTATACGGTATCGGGCTCCTCACCCGGCTTCACGTACTCATGCTCTTCCGTGTACCGAAGCTCTTTGGGAATATTGGACACGCGAGACTCCGTCGGTGTGATCGTGGAGAGAGGTCCAGCCGCGCGGAGTCTATCCAGACCAGGAGCGGGGGTCAAGGAATGCCGGCTGGCTCCTGCACCATCTGTTGCAGCGACTCCCACACCTCGCCGGCGCGGTCCTCGAGATCGGCGAGCGTGCCGTCGTTGTCGATGATGAAATCCGCGCGCGCCCGCTTGAGCTCTGCCGGCATCTGCGCGGCGATCATGGCCATCGCCTCGTCTTCACGCAGGTCGCGGTCGCGGACCAGGCGCTCGAGACGCAGTGGGCGCGGCGCGTCCACGAGGACGATGACATCGAATCGGTCCGCGAGGTGCCGCTCGAACAGCAGCGGGACGTCGTACACCACGACCTGCTCCCCTCGCGCGACCGCCGCCTGGAATTCCGCATCCCGGAGGCGTTCGACCTCCGGATGCACGATGGCGTTGAGCCGTTCCAGCTCCTCCGGGGCCTCGAAGACCCTGTGCCGGAGGGCGGCGCGGTCGAGCGCGCCGTCCGGCGACAGGATCCCCTCGCCCCAGAGCTCGACGAGACGCCTCAACCCGACTGTACCCGGCTCCACGGCGCGCCTCGCGAGGACGTCGGCATCGATGATCGTCGCGCCGCGCTCCTCGAAGAGGCGGGCGACCGTGGACTTTCCGCTGCCAATGTTCCCGGTGAGACCGACGAGGATCATGCCGTTTGGGTCCTGTGGTGGGGGTGACGGGGCTAGTGTACGAGCCGGTACCGCCACCGTCAACGTACGTAACCGCACGGACTGCCGTGCTCGGCTGTTGCCGGCCGGATGGAAAAAAGAGTCCCTGAGGAGCTCAAGGAATTGAAAGGCTAGTCTCCACTCGCCGGGCGATCGGCTGATTTCGATGAGCCGTGTTCAGGGCTCACCGCGGAGAACGCAGAGAACGCGGAGCAAAGCCTAGGCAGTTCCTCCGCGTTCTCCGCGTTCTCCGCGGTTCCAAAAGGTTGTTCTGGGAATT
>DASTYL010000046.1:0-10615 GCA_035764975.1 Gemmatimonadaceae bacterium
GGGAGCGGCGCGAAGACGGCGGAGCGCGCGCCGACGGCGATGCGCTTCTCCCCCCGCTGCAGCGCGAGCCAGGCGTCGTATCGCTCCCCATCGCTGAGGGCGGAATGGAGCACGGCGATACGGTCGCCGAACACGGCGCGGAAGCGATCCACCGTCTGCGGCGTCAGGGCGATCTCGGGCACCAGGACGATGGCCGACTGCCCGCGGCGATCCACGATCTCGCGCAGCAGCTCGATGTACACGAGCGTCTTGCCGCTGCCGGTGACGCCGTGCAGCAGGAAGACCTCGCCCGGCTTCGCTCCGGTGAGGCGATCGATGGCCGTGCGCTGCTCGGGCGTCGGCACGTGCGTGGTTGGCATCCCCGATGCCCGGCGCGCGAAGGGGTCGCGGGCCACGACCTCGTCCTCCACCGTCACGAGTCCGCGGGCGACGAGGCCCTTGAGCACCGAGGGCGAGAAGCGGTGCTTCTCCAGCAGCGTCTCGACGGCGGCGCGTCCGCCCAGCGACTCGACGAGCTCGAACAGCGCGCGCTGCTGGGGCGCGCGCGCGAAGACGTTGTCGCGGCGCATGAGCGACGGCAGCTCGTTTGCGATCGTGACGACGCGCCGCGTCTTCTGCGACGGTACGGGCACGGCCGCGCCGGTGAGGGCGGCCGGCAGCGCGCTCCGCAGCGCCACCCCGAGCGGGACCACGTAGTACTCCGCGATCCACGTGCACAGCGCGAGCATCTCCGCGCTGATCACCGGCGCAGTGTCCGGCAGCTCGAGCACCGTCTTGTACTTCACCCCGTCGCGCCGCGTCGCCTCGTTAACGACGATGCCGACCTCGCGCCCGTTCCGGAACGGGACGACGACGCGCGTGCCGATGGCTACGCCGTCCGGCGCCTCATACGAGAAGGACCTGAAGAGCGGGAGCGGGAGCGCGACGTCGACGAGCACCTGTCGAATCTAGCCCCGCGGGCCCGGGGCCGCTCCCGCTGAGCGGGGGGCTCAGGCCGACCGCCACTCCACGCCAAGCCCCGGACCTTCCGGCAGCCGCACCACGCCGCCGTGGATCGTCGCGCCGACGAAGGGATCGTCGCTGATCAGCGCCGCGCCGTCGAGGTCCACATAGTCCAGCAGCGGCGCCAGGTGCGCTGCCGCGGTGATGCCGAGCGACGACTCCACCATGCAGCCCGCCATGACGAGCATCCCGTGCGTGCGCGCGGCGGCGATCATCCGGAGGGCCTCACGGAGCCCGCCGCACTTCGACAGCTTGATGTTGATGCCGTCCACCGCGCCGACGAGGCGGGGGATGTCCGCGCTCGAGACGCACGACTCGTCCGCGATGATCGGGAGCGCCGAGCGCTCGCGGACGAAGCGGAGGCCCTCGATGTCGGCCGGCGGGAGGGGTTGCTCGACGAACTCGACGCCGTGCTCCATCAGCAGCGGCATCATGCCCAGCGTGTGCTTCGCCGTCCAGGCGGCGTTCGCGTCCACCCGCAGGACCTTGTCCGGCGCGAGCTCCCGCACCTGGCGCACGATCGCCTCGTCGCGGTCCGTGCCGAGCTTGATCTTCAGCACCGGGTATTCCGCGGCATCCCGCACCCGCCGCGCCAGCTCGGCCGCGTCGGGGGCGATGGGAATCGTGAAGCTCGAGCGCGGCGCCCGGGCGGGATCGAGCCCCCAGAGCCGATAGACCGGTGCGCCGAGCCGCTTGCCCGCCATGTCGTGCAGCGCGGCGCTGATCGCCGACTTGACGGAGCCGTTGAAGCGCAGCGCCGCGTGCATCGCCTGCTCGATGCTCTCGATCGCCCAGGGATCCATGTCCGCGAGCAGGGGCCGGAAGCGATCCAGCGCCGCCAGCGCGGACTCGGCGCTCTCCCCATAGAACCGGTTCGGCGCCGCCTCACCGTGCCCTTCCCATCCGTCCGCCCGCACGATGACGCGCACCGTGCGGTACTCGCTCTGCGTCCCCCGGGCGATGGCGAAGGGGACCTTCGTGTGGAGCGTCAGGATCTCGTGATGAAGCTCGATCATGCGGGCCGAAGGGGCTGGGGTGCGCGGCGTGCCGCTACTCGCGCGCGGCGGCGAGCTCCGGGCGGCGCGACACGGCCGCGGGGCGCACGACCTCCGTCCGCTCCCGGCCGAGGAACTCGAGCAGCGCGTCGGCGAGATCCGTTCCGCGCGCATGGCGCACGTTCGGCTCCTTGGACAGGCACCGCATCACGATCTTCGCCAGCGGCTCGGGGATCGTCGAGTCCACCTCGAGGATCGGCACCGGCGCCTCGTGCACGTGCTTGTAGCCGACGCTGAAGGGATCCGCGCCGTCGAACGGGGGAAATCCGACCAGCCCCTCGTACATCACGACGCCGAGGGCATAGAGGTCGCTCCGGCCGTCCACGAGCCGGCCCATCGCCTGCTCCGGGCTCATGTAGTGCGGCGTGCCCATCGCGCGGCCGGTCGCGGTGAGCCGGCCGTGCGCCAGCGCCGTGGCGATGCCGAAGTCCGTCAGCAGCGCGTTCCCGTCCTCGTCGAGCAGGATGTTGTCCGGCTTGACGTCGCGATGCACGATGCCGCGCTGGTGCGCATGATCGAGCGCACACGCCACCTGCACCGCCGTCGCGGCCACGGACACGGCGTCGAGCGACTTCTTCGCATACACGCGATCGGCGAACGACCCGCCGGTCACGTACGGCATCACCGTGTACACGGCATCCGCGGTCGTCGAGAAGTCGAGGATGGGACACACGTGCGGGTGGACCAGCCGCGCGGCGCTCTCCGCCTCGCGACGGAACCGCTCGCGCATCTCCTGGTCCCGCGAGAGGTGCGGATGCAGCACCTTGATCGCGACCGGCCGCTGGAGGAGCGCCTGCTCGCCGAGGTACACGCTCGCCATGCCGCCCCCGCCGAGCCGGCGGATGACGCGGTACCGCCCGCCCGCGGCGCGGCGGAGCTGCGTGATCGCCTCCTCGGGGCGCTCCAGCGGCGCGGTCGGGACGTCGGGCAGCGGCACACCGCAGCGCGTGCATTGCGCGGCGAGGCCGCGATTCCAGGTACCGCAGTCAGGACAGAACATCGCTCAGCTTCCGAATTCCACGCGGACGAAGTCGTACGGCGGCCAGGGTCCCGTCAGCGAGACATGCGTGCGCCGGTTGCTCTCCTGCAGTCGCTCGACTTCCGCCTGGAAGTCCTTCCAGTGCGAGCGCTCCACCAGAAACGCGGATCCCAACGGAACCGCTGTGGTGTGCTCCCGCTGCAGCGGCACGCCCGCGACCGAATGCCGCCGCAGCGCCCGCATCATCTCCGCGGCCTTCTCCGCGAGGTCCGTCCCGGATTCCACCTCGTCCCCTTCCCGGTCGACGCCGCTGATGTGCACGCGGGCCCCGACGCGGCCGGCGACGAACGTGAGGGCGTCGGCGAGGGTCACGTAGTGCAATTCCACCCAGCGCTGCAGCGCCGCCTCGTTCCGGAAGATCGTGCCCGGCGGCACGGGCAGCACCTCCCCGTTCGCGAACGCCGCCTCGACGACCCGCGCATGGCGCTCGATCGCCTCCTCGTCCGGCGACTCCGCCGCATACTCGGCATCGCTCACGATCGCGCCGAGCTCACGGATGCCCAGCACCGTCGCGCCCTCGGGGAGCGGGTCGTGCTGGTCGTCGTGGTTGCAGATCGCGTAGAGCCGGAACGGCATCAGAGCAGGCGTCGCAGGCGCAGGAAGAGGTAGAGGACGAGCCCCGCCACCAGTTGGACGACCAGCATCCACCAAAAGGCATCCGGATGCTCCGTGAACGGGAGCCGGGCGAAGTTCATCCCCCACATCCCGCTCACGATGACGAACGGGATGCTGATCGTCGCCACCGCGGAGAGCCCCTTCGTCGCCATGCCCAGGCGGTTGGAGATCTGCATGAGGTAGCTGTCCATCGTGCTGGACAGCAGGTCCCGGTACGACTCCAGCGATTCGGTGATCCGCAGCACGTGATCGTAGACGTCCCGGAAGTAGTGCTGTCCTTCCTGGCTGAGGAAGGGGCTGGGCCGGTTCGTCAGGACGTTGAACACCTCCCGCTGCGGCACGAGGTGACGCCGCAGGGAGTACACGAGCTTCTTCACGGCAAAGATGTCGCGCAGCACCACCTCGTCGAACTTCTCGAACACGCGCGCCTCGAGCCCGTCCACGAAGTCATCGAGCTGGTCGAGGAGCGGGAAGTAGGCGTCCACCACGGCGTCGAGGACGAGGTGCATCATCCGGTCGGGACCGCGGCGGAGCAGGTCCGGGTTGCGCACCAGGCGGTCGGCGGCGCCGGCGATGCTCTCGTACACCCCGTGGTGCACGGTCACGAGGAAATGCTCGCCGAGAAAGCACGCCATGTTGAACGTCTGGAGGTCGTACGGGTCCTCCGTCTCGACCTCGAACCGCACGCCGCGGATCACCATGAACAGGTAGCCCGTGTACTCCTCGACCTTGCCGCGGCTCACCGGGTTGAGGGCGTCCTCGATGGAGAGGGGGTGGAACCCCGGAAGCGACTCGAACAGCGCCACCTGCGCGTGATTGGTCGCATCCACGTCGATCCAGACGAGACCGTCGCCGCCCTGCATGATCCGCCGCAACTCGTGCACGGGGAGGTCGTCGTGCAGGTCGCCGGCGGCGGTGACGTGGAAGCTGCGCGGCAGCGACGGGTCGCGTGCGCCGGCGGGACGCGCGAGCGGGAGCGTCATGCCGGCCTCGCGTGCGGCCACTTCACGCCGCTGAACAGCACCAGCGCCAGGGCGCGATCGCGCGCCAGCTCGCGCAGCAGGTCCTCCTCGCGTGCGACGGCCTCGCGCGTTCCCTTCAGGCCGAACCGCCTCCAGGCATGACTCACGATCTGCACCTTGTGCTTCCAGGTCAGCTCGGGGGCGACGGTCTCGATCGCCCCCGTCGAGAGCCGTGCCAGCGGCTGGCCCCCGTCCCCCCAGTCCTGCACGTCGATCTCCACGACGCCGGCTTCACGCAACTGCCGCTTCCACTCCACCACGTGCCGCGGGAGTACGCCGAGCCGCTCGGACAGCGCGGTGCGCAGCCGGGTGCTGAGGTTCGCGGTCCACGTCGGCTGGATGAGGAGCACCGTGCCCATCGGCTTCGTCACGCGAACGAGCTCGCGCAGGGCGCGCTCGGGATCCCGTGCTGCCGCGAGCCCCGGCGCGCCGAGCGCACAGTCGAAGACGTCGGTCTCGAAGGGGAGGTCGTCGAGGGCCGCGACCTCGTAGGTCAGCGGCGTGCCGTGCTCGCGGGCGCGCGCCTCGGCCTTCTGGATCATCGCGGGGTCGGGGTCCGCGCCGGTGACGGCGGCGCCGGTGCGGCGCGCCAGCAGCTCCGTCGTGACGCCGTCGCCGCAGCCGGCCACGAAGATCTCCACACCGGGTCCGGCGTTCGCGAGGGCGGCGACCTCCCGGTACAGCCCTTCCGCAACCGCCTCCCAGCGGTCGCGGACCAGCAGCTCGGCGAGGCGGAGCACGGCGGGCGCCGGCGGGGGCGGGGTGGGGCGAGGGTCGTTCATGGGGAAGACCCGGAGGCGGGCATTCCCGGAATCTAGAGGAGCGAGCGCAGGTGCACCACGCAGGCCTCGCCCAGCCGGTCGGGGGCATAGCCCCCCTCCAGCGCGCTCACCACGCGGCCATCGCACCAGGTACCCGCGCGGGAGACCATCTCCCGCGTCAGCTGCTCGACGTGCTCCATCTCGAGGGTGAATCCGCCGAGGGGATCACCGGCCAGGCAGTCGAACCCTGCCGAGATCAGCACGACGTCCGGGGTGAATGCCTCCGTTGCCGCGTCGACGGCGCCCAGCAGCGCCCCGACATACTGGTCCGGCGGCAGTCCCGCGCGCATCGGCACGTTCCAGACGTTGCGGTGGGGCCCCCGGTCCTCGGCCGCACCGGTGCCGGGATACCACGGCCACTGGTGCATGGACACGAAGTGGATGTTGCGCTCGTGCTCCACGATGGCCTGCGTCCCGTTGCCGTGATGCACGTCCCAGTCGACGATCAGCACCCGCTCGGCGCCGTGCTGCTGTCGCGCATACAGCGCCCCAAGCGCGACGTTGCCGAAGATGCAGAATCCCATCGCCCCGCCGCGCAGGGCGTGGTGCCCCGGTGGGCGGATCGCGCAGAAGCTCCGCGTCGCGCGCCCGTCGAACGCCATGTCGACGCCATCGAGCACGCTCCCCGCTGCGGCAGTCGCCGCACCCCAGGAGCCGGTGCTGACCACCGTGTCCGCATCGAGGCGTCCGCCTCCCTGCTCCACCAGGGCCTGCACCTGCGCGATGTACGCCTCGTCATGCGCGAGCGCGAGCTCCTGCACCGTGGCGTGCCGCGACTCGTGGTGCGTGAGCGCCTGGAACAGCTCGAAGTCGTAGCGCAGCGTCCGCGGGATCGCGCGGATGCGGCCCACGTGCTCGGGATGGCCCCACCCGGTGTCGTGGAATCCGGTGTCGGAGTGGGTGATGAGGGCGAGGGACATGGAACCGAAGGCGGGATGCGGGATGCGGAATGCGGGATGCGGGATGCGACAGGACTGCGGACTGCGGAAAGGGCTGCGGACTCCGGACTGTGAACTGCCCCTTCGCTACTTCGCCCCGCGCAGCCGCCGTGACGCCCACTCGGTGCACAGGAGCAGCGCTACCGCAATGTAGACCAGCAGGCTGCGGCTTGGATCGAACGGGGGGGACGCGCTCGCGCCGGTCGGGGCGACGCCGGCCTCGCCGAGCGCGGCCACGAGCGCGGCGCGCGGCGCGGGTTCGTTCGTGACAGCGGGGGCTGCGACATCGGCTGCCGGCGCATACGCAACCGAACCCACCAGCTCGGACCACCAGCGCCGGTGGGCCTCCGGCGAGTCGTCGCCTCCCGCCAGCCGCCAGCGCCACGTTTCGTCGTACCCGAGCTGCACGACCCGCCCCGCGTCCACGCGGCGCGCGGCGAGCACCACCTCGGCATCACGTCGCTCGAGCACGACGGCATCAGGGCGCAGCGCGCGCAGCGGAGCGATGGCAAGCGTCTGCTGCGTCACCGGCGCCACGGCCGCCGCGTACGACGCCGCCGCGCGGACGGTCGCCCCCGCGCGCCCGGCGGTGAGTGCCCCGAAGGCCGGCAGCCGCGCCGCCTCGGCGCCCAGGACCAGCCCACCGCCCGCGCGCACGTAGCGTGCGATCGCCGGCGCCTCGGACGCCGCGGTGGAATCGAGGGCGATCACCGCGCTCACGCGGGCGGTGTCGAGCGGCGGCGCCGACCCCACCGTGAGGCCGGGCGCGACCTGCATGCGCACCGTCACGCGCCAGCCTCGTTCCTCCAGTGCGGCGGCAGTGAACTTCGCCTCCCATCCCGCGCGCCCGAGCAGGACGACGGAGCGCAGTGTTCGCTCACTCGTGGGCGTTACGCGCGCATTCGTTGCGTCGGCACGCGCCGTCACAGCGCCCACGACACTGGCTGCGCGCACCGAACCGCCTCCCGCCGCCGCGACGACCGAGTCGATGCGCCCGACGCCATCGGCCACGTGCACTGTCACCCCTGCCGGCGCGGCGACGCTCAGCCGCACGCTGCCGCGCGGATCGGCCGCCGCTTCCGCGGCGATCGCCAGCGCCGGGACGTCACCGGCCCAGGTGACTTCCGTGCCGGCGGCGTCGAGGGCATGCAGCCAGTCGCGCGTCACCGCGTCCGGCGCTGCGGCGAGCGATACGTGCAGCCGTTCGAGCCCGGCGTCCCGCGTCCACGAGGCGAGCTGCGCGCCCGCAGAGGCATGCGTCGTGTCCATGCCGGTGGCGAGCGTCGTGCCGTTTGTCGCGCGGCGCCCGGCGGCCGAGGCGTACAGGCACCACCCCAGCAGCCCCAGGGCCGCCGCGCGCAACAGCCACTCGGCCCCGCGACGCCACTCAGCGCGTGAGCGCATAGACCACCAGGTTCACGGCGAAGCGCGTATTGTCCACGGCGAGGAAGCGCTTGGTGTCGGGATGATAGCTCCACTCGGACGAGTAGTCCTTGTTGCTGTAGAGCACTCCGATGCGGCCGTTGCGCACGTGCGCGAGCAGGTTTCGGTGCACGAGGTTGTCGCCCCAGCCGTTCAGCTCGTGCGAGGTCGTGGGCGGGCCGTCCTCGAAGGTGAAGAACGCGCGATACAGCTCGTGGTCGTTCGGCAGCTCGGTGAGAGGGCCGAGCGTGCGGCGCAATTCCTCCGTCGCCGACTTGTGGAACTCGCCGTCGATGTCGTGGTTGTGGTCGTCCACCACGAGCAGCCCGCCCCGTTCCACATAACGCACGAGCATCCGCCGCTCGGCATCGCTGAAGCGCACCGGCAGGTGGCCGGTGAGCCACGCGAAGGGATGGCGCAGCAGCGCCTCGGAAGCCAGCGGCACGATTGCACCCTGCGGCGCCACCGGGATGGACGTGTAGCGCGCCACCGCATCGATGACGTTGGACGGGACGAGGGGCGCGCTGTCCCAGTCGCCCGAGTCGTATTGCACGGTCGCGAAGACGAACTCGTTCACCATGCGGGCAGCCCCGGGGTGCTGCGCGGCTCGCCCGCGAGTGCGCGGCGCGCGTTCCGCAGCGCGGCCTCGGCGGCCGCCGCGTCCTTCCCACGCAGCCGGGACGCTGCGTCCGCCAGCGCGGCAGCGAGTGCCGGCCGTGCATCGGCGCCGTCCCCGATCACTGCGAGCCGGAGCAGCGTCAGGGAGTCGGCCGCGGCACTGGCGTCTCGTGCCGCCAGGGCCAGCGCGCGCGCGAACCGCTGCTCGAGCGCCAGCTCCGCCGTCGGGGCTGGCCGCGGGGTGCGCGCGCTGGCCGCTTCAGGGCGCTGCCCGGCGAGGCGGACCTTGCCGAGGTCGATGACGATCTCCGATGGCCTTCCGCGCAGGTACAGTCGGTCGGCCGCGCGCGCCCGCTGGATGGCGGCCAGCGCGCGGTACATCGGCGGCAGCGCCTCGCGCAGCTCGCCGAGCTGCAACGCGGTCTGCGCTTCCCACATCGCGTTGTAGGCCTCGAGCAGCGGCTGGTTGTTCGCGAGGATCGGCGTCTCGTCGCCGTGGGCCGGCGGCCCCATCCCGCCCTCCGCGGCGGCGTGCGCCATGAGCTCCTCGGGCGAGAGATCCTCGTGCGAGTGCTCGCCGCTGTCCTCGCCGCTCAGCCGCTGGAAGATGATCTCGCCGACGCGCTTGCGGAGGCGGATCTGGTCGCGCGCGATGGCGGTCGCCTCCCGCAGGAGGGTGCTGCGACCGATCCGCGGACGCCGCTTCTCGAGCGCCTCCGTCATCTGGATGAGCATGCGCTGGCTGAGCGCGGAGCTGTCCCCCTCCGGGGGCGCGGCCGCCTCGACGGCGACGGAGTCGTATTCCCCTGCGCGTGCGATGCGCAGGATGCGCGTCTCCGAGACGCCCTGCCCCGGTCCGGTGACGCTGTTGGCATCGCGCGCGACGGCCCGCACGTGCACCATGCTCCCCGGCGTGAGCGCCAGTGAGTCGAGGGCGAGCGACGCCGTAATGCGGCGTGACCGCGCATTGCCGCCGGTGAACGCCGCCGCCCCCGACCGGAAGGTGAAGTTCTCCCCCTCGCCCGCGCTCACGATCCACTCGAATCGCAGCGACGCCAGCCCGTAGTCGTCGACCGCCTCGGCGACCAGTGACACGCGTCCGGCTGGCGTGCGGAGCACGCTGTCGCGCGCCGGACTTTCCAGTGTCACGCGCGGCATGCCATCGGCGCGCGGCTCGACCGCCACGATGCGCTCGTCCGCGGCGACGGAGTCGCGCAGCCGGATGGCGAACGGCTTGCCGCCCAGGCTCACGGCGATGACCCAGCGGTCGCCGTCCGCGACTGCGCGCAATGCAGTGCCCCCGATGTCGGCCGCGACACGCGCGGCGGCGCCGCGTCCGCGCAGTTCGAGACGACTGCCGACGGGCGCCGCGATGAGCGAAGGCTCCTCGATGGTGCGCCGGCGCTCTCCCGTGTACGCGGGCGGTGTCACCGCCGCGACGAGCGTCTCGATCGTGCTGCGCCGCGCGTCGTCGGCGATCGCGCGGCGGAACAGCGCGTCGCCCACGGCAGGAGCCGCGACGCGGGCGAGTGTAGAGGATGGCAGCACGACGAGCGCCGTCAGTGCGGCGAGAAGCACGATCGCCGGCATCGCGAGGCGACGAAGCAGGATTCGCCTGGTCAGCGGCTCCCAGGTCACGCTCGCCACCCGGCGTTCGAAGGCCGTGGCGTGCGCGCTCGCCGGCGCCGCGGCCAGCGTCACGAGCGCATAGCGGAGCGAGGGGACCTGCTCCTCGATCCAGAGCGCCACGCGCGCGGCATCACCAAGCCGCCGCACGGGCACCAGCGCGGCGACAGCGACGACGACACCAGACGCGATCGCGAGAATGCGTGCGACCTCACGCACCGGACGGGTGACGCCGATCAGATAGTCGGCCGCCGCGACGACCAGCAGGATCGACACGGCTGCCGCCGCGCCGAGGAGGAGCGCGCGCAGCACCATCACGATGGCGAGCGTGCGCCGCGTCCGCCCGAGCCGTTCGAGGGCCGTCATGCGATTCCGTCCGTCGGGCGCGCGTCCGTGGAGCGCGCATCCACGCTCGTACGACGCAGCAGCGGCTCGAGCAGCAGTAGCGCCAGCGCCG
>DASTYL010000047.1:0-22812 GCA_035764975.1 Gemmatimonadaceae bacterium
GTTGCGGCGCTTTGCGTTTCGTGCGGCGCGCGCGCCGCTCCTGCATCCGATGCCCAGGTGTGGCGCGCATCCGACGGCGCGATCGGTGGGGCACGGTCGCGCTTGCGTGGTTTGCGCGGGCCCCGCTACCGTGGCCACCCCGAATCCGCGGCAGTCCGTCCCCGGCACCGGAGGAAGACCGCATGCACGGCACACGCGCCCAGCAGCCACCGGCTCTCGCCGCCCTGCAGCCTCGGTCGATCGCACTCCTCGCCCTCGGTACCGTGCTCGCCTCCTGCACATGGGACCGCCCGACTGCGCCAGTCGAGCCTCCGGAGGCCGTGACGGCTCCACGAGCCACCGCCCCGCGCGTGACCCGGGAGGTGCGCGTCCTCTACCTCGTCCCGATCGACCGCGAAGTGAACCGCGAATACGTGCGCGCGCTCCGCGCCGCGATCGAGAACCTGCAGCTCTGGTATCAACAGCACCGGGGCACCGGCGAGACGTTCGCGCTCGCGAAGCCGGTGGTCGAGGTCATCCACACGGCGCACGAGGCAAGCTGGTACGCAGCGACGCCCAGCGGGGGCTCCGACCCCTCGTCGCTGTGGTTCTGGTTCAACGTCACCGCCGAGGGCCGCACGCTGGCCGAACAGCGAACGAAGGCGGATGACGACATCCTGCTGTTCTACATCGAGGCGGATCCCGCTTGCGGCCAGGCCACGGGTGCGGTGGGAGGGTACGCGCTGCTCCCAGCCAACGACCTGCGGGGACTCGCGGGTGAACCCATCCTCGATCTCTGCTCCGGGAACCTCCGACCCAACGAGGGCACGTGCCGATGGGTCGGGGGCCTGGGGCATGAGCTGGGACACGCCATCGCGCTGCCGCATCCGCCGGGCTGCGAAGCGGGCGACGCCAGCTGCGCTACCTGGTCACTCATGTGGTTCGGCTGGATCACCTATCCTGACGCGTACTTCACATCGACGGAGCAGTCCCTGCTCGATGCCAGCGGCTTGATGAACCTCACCCGCGTCAACGGTCGGGTGCGTCCGTGCGACGCATTGGCGGGTGGCTCCCGGCCGCCGATGAGCGGTGCCGCCGACCGCATGTCCGTGGCCCGGAGCCCGATGATGCCGTCCGCATGCGCATCGAGGGAGTTGGCATCGGCTCTCTCCGAACACGGTGCGTCCACGCTTCAATGAGCGAGCAGGCGGCACGGCGCGCTCCTCGCGGCTCCCTCCTGGTGGTCGATCGAGGGACGCAGGCGCGTACGTCGGCCAGGGGATATCACTCCCGGTCGGCGATCTCCGGCTTGCCCCCGTCGGCATCCGCGATAGATACATGCGACATGACGAACTCCCCGCCGACCGCCGCGCCCGCGTCGTCCGCGCTCGCCGCCATCGAGCCGCTCTCGCTCGACGAGTGCCACGCCCTCCTGGGACGCCACCGCCTGTGCACCATGAGCCTCGTCGACGGAGAGGAGCCTTACGCCGTCCCGCTCTTCTACGGCTTCGACGGCACCACCCTCCACCTCGGTCTCGCCGAGGGCCGCAAGACCCGCGTGCTCGATGCGAATTCCCGCGTCTGCGTGACGGTCACGGAGGTCGGTCCGGGCGACGCCTGGGCGTCGGTGATGGTCGCCGGGGAGGCGGAATGGCTCGAGGGCGCGGAGCGCGACGCGAGCGTGAAGGTCCTGATGGAGCACAACCGTCGCATTCGCGCCGCCGCCACCGCAGCCACCGGCGCCGCCACCGAGGCTCCGACACAGGACGCGGGCGCTCCCGCGGCTTCCGCGCCGCAACGCCGCCACTCCGGCGGCCGGATCCTCCGCGTCCGGAACCCCGTGATCTCCGGCAGGACCCGCCGCTGACCCTTCCCGCGGGGTTGGCCAACGCTTTGCACTTGGGATCGTCAGCCCGCTCCGGGTGCACCATGGGACCCGGAGGATGCGCGGACGCGAGCCGCGCCTGACCCCTGCGAGTCCTCCGCTGATCTCCTCGTCCTCCTTTGCCGCCGCGCTGGCGCTGCTGCTGCAGGCGTCGCCGCCGACACCGGACACGCCACCGGACACGCGCCCGGATACGGCGTCGGTGAGCGTCCTGCCGACGGCGGCGGACACGACGCCCCTCGACGTGGCAGCCGATACCACAGGCATCCTGTGCGACGGCCTCGTCGTCTCCGCCGTCGAGGTGGAGACCTGGCGTCCCCAGTTCACCGGGCCCATGGCGATCTGGCGCCGCGTCGCCCGCGAGCTCGGGCTGCACAACACCGAGACCGCCGAAGGCGTGGTGCGTCGCTACGTGACGCTGCAGCCGGGTGCCACCTGCACCGAGTTCCGGCGCGCCGAATCGGAGCGCCTCCTGCGCGCGCAGCCCTTCATCGCCACGGCGAGCGTCCGCGCGGAGCGGGATGGCGCCGGCGGCGTGCGCCTGCTCGTGCGGACCGTCGACGAAGTCCCGGCACTCGTGGCGGCGCGCTACCGCAAGCGCGACTGGGCGCTCGCCCTCGGGAACGAGAACACCTTCGGATCCGGCACGCGAGTGCTGCTCCGCATGGAGCAGCGGGATCATTATCGCGACGGCTACGGCGCGGAGTTCGAGCATCGCCAGCTGTTCGGACGGCCGTGGGTGCTGGGCCTGCAGGCCGTGCAGCATCCGCTCGGCGAACGATGGCACGCAGAGCTCGGCCACGCGTTCCTCACCGACCTGCAGCGCATTGCCTGGCATGCCGGCGCGTCCCGGCGTGTCGAGTACGCGCGGCTCGGCCCCGACCGGGACGGAGCGACGCTCGTCCTGCAGCGCCGCCAGAACGCCTGGGACGTGGGCGGCGTGTTCCGCCTCGGCCCGGCGGGGCGCACCTTCCTGAGCGGCGGCGTCCTCACCGGCGAGCGCGTGATGCCGGGGGATCAGGCGGTACTGGTCACCGACACCGGCCTCATGGCCGCGTCGCCGGAGGACGCGGCCGTGGCGGACCGCTTCGCCCCCATCCGGAACGTTCGCGCGAACCTCATCGGCGGCTTCCGCGCGATCCAGTACCGGCAGGCGCGCGGCTTCGACGCCCTGACCGCTGAACAGGATCTCGCGAACGGACTCCAGGCGAGCGTATTCGTGGGCCGGAGCATTCCAGGCATCAGCGACGAGAGCGATGGCTTCCTGGCAACGGAAGTCTTCATCGGTGCCGGCGGAGCGCGGTCGTACGCGGCGATGCAGGTGGACGGCGAGGCACGCCGCTCGTTCGAGGAGGGCGGGGACTGGGACGGGATCCTTGGGAGTGCACGCGCCGCATGGTATTTCAAGCCGGCGGAGCGGTTCACGTCCATCGCCAGCGCGGAGTGGGCGGGCGCGTGGCGCGAGCGGTTTCCCTTTCTCCTCGAGCTCGGGGACCGGCAGGGCGGGGTGCGTGGCTTCGCCGGCGCCGACGTGTTCGGCTCGCGTCGCGCCGTCGCGCGCCTCGAGGAGCGCTACATCATCGGTCCGGTCAAGCGCCGCGGAGACCTCGGCGTCGCCGTCTTCACCGAAGCCGGCCGTGTGTGGGCGGGCGATGCGCCATTCGGGGAGACGTCACCCGTGGCGTCGTCAGTCGGGCTCTCGCTGCTCGCCACGGTCCCGATGGGTGGCCAGCGGCTCTATCGCGTGGACCTGGCCCTCCCGGTGAGCGGCCCCGGTGGCCGCGGCGTCGAGGTGCGCTTCGGCGCCACCGACCGGACACGCCACTTCTGGGACACTCCGGACGACGTGATGCGCGCGCGCGCCGCAGCGACGCCCCGCCGCATCCTCGACTGGCCGTGACCCTGCCCTACGGGGCGACCTCGAGCAGCGCGTAGTTGCGCGCGCCCTTCCGGGCGAGCAGGTAGCGGCCGTGCAGCAGCTGTGCGTCGGAGATGGGCTGCCGGTCGGCGCTCATGCGCGCGCCATTCAGGTACAGCCCTCCCTGCTGGATCATGCGACGCGCCTCGCCCTTGCTCTTGAACAGGGCGGTGGGAGCGATGGTGAGCGCCTCGATCACGCGTTCGGTGTCGAGCGAATCTCCCCGCGACAGGGTTGTTGCCGGGATCTCCGCCGCAAGCGCGTGCAGGGCCGCCGCCGAGAGCGACGCCGGCTCCGACTTGCCGAAGAGCAGTGACGAGACCTCGAGCGCCGCGGCGAGGGCATCCTCCCCGTGCACGCGACGGGTCACATCGGCAGCCAGCGCGCGCTGCGCCTCGCGCTGCTCCGGACGCTCGACGGTCGCGGCATCCAGCGCCTCGATCGTCGGCCGATCGAGCAGCGTGAAGAAGCGCAGGAAGCGGCCGACATCGCGGTCGTCGACGTTGACCCAGAACTGATAGAACTGGTAGGGCGACGTCCGCGCGGGGTCGAGCCACACCGCGCCCGCCTCGGTCTTGCCGAACTTCGTTCCGGCCGCCGTGGTGACCAGGGGAAAGGTGAGGACGTTCACGTCGCCGCCTTCCACGCGGCGGATGAGCTCCATCCCCGCCGTCATGTTGCCCCACTGGTCGCTGCCGCCGACCTGCAGCGTCACGCCTTCCCGGCGATACAGCTCGAGGAAGTCGTACGCCTGGAGGAGCATGTAGCTGAACTCCGTGTACGAGATCCCCGTCTCGAGCCGCGACTTCACCGATTCCTTCTGCAGCATGTAGTTGACGGTGAAGTGCTTCCCGACGTCGCGCATGAACTCGATCGCGCCGAGCGTGGTGAGCCAGGTGGCATTGTCGCGCACGAGGGCGCCGGTGGGGCCGTCGAACGAGAGGAACCGCTCGAGCTGGGCCCGGATGCCGCGCACGTTCTCGGCGACGACCGCCGGGGTGTTGAGCGTGCGCTCAGCCGCCTTGCCGCTCGGATCGCCGATGAGGCCCGTGCCGCCGCCGACGAGAATCATCGGCCGATGGCCGGCGCGCTGCAGATGCAGCAGTCCCATGACCGGGATCAGGTTGCCGACGTGCAGGCTCGCCGCCGTGGGGTCGAACCCGCAGTAGCCGGTGACGGGGCCACGCTCGAGCGCGGCCGCGAGTCCGTCGGTGGATTGAAACAGGAGCCCGCGCCACGCGAGCTCACCGAGGAGCGCCTGAGTCTGCATGGCACAAAACTAGGCCGGGCGGGGTCGGAACGTCAGCGGGCGGCGTGGCGCGGTCACGCCGCCCGCTCGCATGCCGAGCCCGGTGCGCCGGATTAGCTTCCCTCCCATGGCAACGTCTTCCACACGTTCATCCAGCGCCGCCGGGTCCGGGAACGGAAGGCGCCGCGGCGGCCTCCGCCTCGGGCGCATCCTCCTGCTCGCGCTGACATTTCTCGTGACGGCGGGCGCCGGCTTCGCCTACGGCAGCTGGGCGACCATCTGTAACGCGGGCCGCTGCCCCTCGGTCGAGGTGCTCGACGACTACACGCCGAGCCAGACCTCCAAGCTCTACGCGGCGGACGGGCGGTTCATCGCCGAGATCGGGCACGAGCGCCGGACCGTGATGAAGCTCGGCGACATCCCCCAGGTCGTGCGGGACGCCTTCGTCGTCACCGAGGACAAGCGGTTCTACGACCATGCCGGCATCGACTGGGTGCGGGTCTTCGGTGCCGTGGCGGCCAACCTCTCGAGCCGCTCCTGGAGCGAAGGGTTCTCCACGATCAGCATGCAGCTGACGCGGAACATCTTTCCGGAGCGGATCAGCCGTGAGAAGACGCTGATCCGGAAGCTGAAGGAGGCCAAGGTCGCCCGCGCGATCGAGGCCCGGTATCCCAAGGACAAGATCCTCGAGCTCTACCTCAACCAGATCTACCTCGGCAACGGCGCTCACGGCGTGGAGGCGGCGTCGCAGCGGTACTTCGGCAAGTCGGTGCGCGATCTCAACGTCGCCGAGGCGGCGATGCTCGCCGCGCTGCCGAAGGCGCCGGAGCGGTACAACCCGCGGCGGTATCCCGAGCGCGCGGTCCAGCGCCGCAACACCATCGTCGAGCTGATGCGCCGCGAGTCGGTCATCAACGACGCCGACGCGAGCCTCGCGCAGGCCTATCCGCTGCGGCTGGCGTCGCGGATCGAGAGCGGCGACGTCGCGCCGTATTACGTGGAATGGGTGCGCTCCCAGCTCGATGCGCGCTTCGGGCGCCGGCTCTACGAGCAGGGGCTCAAGGTCTACACGACGCTCGACGTGGACCTGCAGTCGGCGGCGGAGCGCGCGCTCGAAAACCAGCTCAAGGCCGTGGAATCCGGTCGCTACGGCGCGTACCGGCACACGACCTACGAGCAGTACATCGCGCGAAGCAGCAGCGCCGACGTCAAGGCGGGGACCTCGCCGTATCTCCAGGGGGCGTTCGTCGCGCTCGATCCGCGAACCGGTGCCGTGCGGGCGCTGGTCGGCGGACGCGATTTCGGCGATTCCAAGTTCAACCGGGCCACCCAGGCGCTGCGCCAGCCCGGCTCGACGTTCAAGCCCGTCGTCGTGGCGGCCGCGCTCCAGAACGGGCGTCCGCCGAGCTACGTCGTGTCCGACGATCCGCTGGCCGTGCCGATGGGCGACGGCAGCGAATGGACGCCGCAGAACTACGACCTCGCCAGCGCGGGCCAGATCCCGATGCGGCAGGCGCTCTACCAGTCCCGCAACATCGCGACGGTGCGGCTCGGCATCGAGCTCGGCGAGGGCACCGTGATCGAGATGGCGAAGCGGCTCGGCATCACCACGCCCATCCCCCAGTATCCGTCGATCTTCCTCGGCGCCGCGGAAGTGTACCCGATCGAGATGATCGCGGCGTACAGCGCGTTCGCGACGCTGGGGAACCGCGCGACGCCGTATGCGATCCTGCGCGTCGAGAACATGCGGGGCGAAGTCCTGTGGACGCCGACGCCGACGCAGGTGCCGGCGCTCTCCGCCGAGGAGGCGTGGCTCATGGTGGACATGATGAAGGACGTCGTCCGGCGCGGCACCGCCGCGGGCAGCGTGGGCGCGCAGTTCCGCATTCCGGCGGGTGGCAAGACCGGGACGACCAACGACGGAACGGACGTCTGGTACATCGGCTACACGTCGGATCTCGTCGCGGGCGTGTGGATGGGCTTCGACAAGCCGCAGAAGATCAAGAGCAACGCGCAGGGCGGCCAGCTCGCCGCTCCGGCGTGGACGGCGTTCATGAAGGACGTGTACCGGCGCAAGCCGGCGCCGCCGGACTGGCCGCAGCCGAGCGGTATCGTGCAGGCGACCGTGGATCGTACGACCGGATTGCTCGCGGGGCCCTATTGCCCGACCGACGCGATCATGACCGAGTTCTACATCGCCGGCACCGAGCCTCCGCGGCCGTGCGACATCCATACGCCGTACTCGATGTACCCCGACACGATGGGCACCGGCGGGTATTATCCGCCGTCGACGATGCCGCAGATCCCGCCGCCGGCGACGCCGATGCCGTCGACGGTGCTGCCGCGCGACACGATCCCCGTCCTGGTACCGAGGGATGGCGACCCCCGCCCGCTTCCGCCGGGCGCGGTGAACCCGGCGCGGCCGGTTCCCCGCGACCGTTCGTCGCGCGACGTCGGCCCGCCGCTGCCGCGGGACACGGCACCGCGCCCGCGGCCCACGGATCCCGCGCTGCCGTCCCCGCAGTGGTGAGCTGGCGGCCGGTCGACTGCCACGCGCACTCCACGCACTCGGACGGTCGCCTGACCGTCGCCGAGGTCGTGGAGGTCGCGCGTCGCCGGGGCGTCCGCCCGAGCGTGGCGGATCACATCACCTCCGACATCGCCGCGGGCGTGCGCGATGTCGAGAGCGTGTCGGGCTACCTCGATGCGCTCGAGGCCCACGACGTCCTCCGCGGCGGCGAATTCTGCTGGCACGATTTCCTGTGGCGGCAGCTTCCGCCGGCGCTGGTCCGCCGGTTCACGCACCGCGTCGGCTCGCTGCACGCCGTCCCGGTCGCGGGCCGGCTCGTGCATGCCTTCCGGCGTTTCCCGTCCGGCCTGGGCGCCGACGCCTACATGGACGCGCATCTCGTGGCGCTCGAGACCTTCGCCGCCGAGATGCCGGTGGACATCCTCGCGCATCCGACGCTGCTGCCGATCCCCCTGCGCAAGCTGCCGCTCGAGGAGCTGTGGACGGAGGAGCGCGAGACGCGTGCGGTCGAGGCGTTGCGCCGCAACGGCATCGCCTTCGAGATCTCCAATCGCTACCGCCCGCACGAGCGCTTCGTCCAGCGCGCCGCTCGCGCCGGCGTGCGCATCGCCCTCGGCTCCGATGGACACACGGCGGAGCAGGTAGGCGACGTGGCATGGCCGCTCGAGCTCGCACGCCGACTCGGCGTCGCTGACGCCGACCTGTACGATCCGACGGCCCACGGATCCCGCACGGGCCACTTCGCGACCACATGATCCGGTACCACGCGCGCTGGGTGGTGCCGGTGACCGCGCCGGCGATTCGCGACGGCACGGTGGTGGTCGACGGCCGCACGATCGAGTGGGTGGGGCCGCGGTCGGAGGCGCCGGCCGGGCGCGATGTGGATCTCGGTGAGGCGATCCTGTGCCCCGGCCTCGTCAACACACACTGCCATCTCGAGCTCACCGTCATGCGCGGCTTCCTCGAGGGGCTCGGGTTCCGCGACTGGATCCTCCGCCTGACGACCGGCAAGCGCGCCGTCCTCTCGCGCGACGACCTGCTCGACAGTGCGCGTCTCGGGGTGATGGAGGGGATCCGGTCCGGCATCACCACGTACGCGGACACCTGCGATTCCGGCGTCGCCTTCGATGCGATGCTCGAAGCAGGCGTGCGCGGGATCATGTTCCAGGAGGTGTTCGGCCCCGACCCCGCGCAGCGCGACGCCTCGATGGCGGAGCTCCGCGCCAAGGTCGACCTGCTCCTGCCGCGGGCGACCGGGTTGGTTCGGCTCGGCGTGTCTCCGCATGCGCCGTACACGGTATCGGACCCGCTCTTCACTGCGGTGGCGGAATACGCGGTGGAGCAGGAGCTGCCGGTCGCGGTGCACATCGCGGAGAGCGAGGCGGAGAGCGACCTAGTGGCGCGCGCCGGCGGCCTGTTCGCGGACGGGCTGCGGCGTCGCGGCATCGCGCTGTCGCCGCGGGGCCGCTCGCCGATCGACCTGCTTCATCGCACCGGCCTGCTGGCCGTGCGGCCGCTGCTCATCCACGCCGTGCGCGCCGACGACGCCGACATCGCGCTGGTACGCGCCCACGATGCCGCGATCGCCCACTGCCCGGTATCCAACGCGAAGCTCGGGCACGGCATCGCGCCGCTGCTCGCCTGGCGCGACGCGGGAATCCGCGTCGGGCTGGGCAGCGACTCGGTCGCCAGCAACAACCGGATGGATCTCCTGGCCGAGGCGCATGCGGCCACGCTCATGCAGAGCGCTGCGCGCAGGACCGCCGATGTCCTCCGCGCGCACGAGGCGCTCGACCTGGCCACCATCGGAGGCGCGCGGGCGCTGGGGCTGGCCGACCGGATCGGATCGCTCGAGGCCGGTAAGGACGCCGATCTTGCCGCGTTCGCCCTGAACGGGGGATCGGCGCTCCCGGTCCAGGAGCCGGAGTCCGCCCTCGTCCATTCTCTCCGGTCGAGTGACGCCATTCTCACCGTCGTCGCAGGGACCCCGCTGCTGCAGCACGGCCAGGTCGTGCGCGGCGACCAGGGGGTCACCCGCCGGGTGAGCGCGGCCGCTGTCCGGCTCGCCGGCTGGCTGCTGGACGCCGGCGGCTCCGGCGACCCCCTCCCGCCGGCCTCCCCGACCCGGTAAGCCCCCCGGTGCGCTGGCGCGACATTCCGGGCGCCCGTTAAGATCCGACGTCCGCCTCCGTCCCCGATTTCCAGGATTTCCGATGACCGCACGCACCACCGGCCGTACCGACAAGATCTGGCGCAACGGCAAGCTCGTGAGCTGGGACGAGGCGACGATTCACGTCATCAGTCACGTGGTGCATTACGGCTCCAGCGTGTTCGAGGGGATGCGCTGCTACGAGACCCCCAGCGGCGGCGCGATCTTCCGGGCGCGCGAGCACATGCGGCGGCTGGCGGACTCCTGCAAGATCTATCGGATGCCCCTGCCGTACTCGGTCGAGGAGCTCGTGGAGGCGTCGGTCGAGACCGTCGCCGCCAACGATCTCCGCGAGTGCTACCTGCGCCCCGTGGTGATCCGCACCGGTGAGCAGATGGGCGTGCTGTCCACGGACGTCCCGGTCGAGGTGTTCATGATCGCGTGGAAGTGGGGCACGTACCTCGGCCACGAGGCCGTGGAGAAGGGGGCCGACGTGAAGGTGTCCAGCTGGCGTCGCGCGGCCCCGGACACGTTTCCCACGATGGCAAAGGCGGGCGGCAACTACCTGAACTCGCAGCTCTCCAAGTCCGAGGCGCGGCAGGATGGGTACGTCGAGGGGATCATGCTCGATTCGTTCGGCTACGTCTCCGAGGGAAGCGGCGAGAACCTGTTCGTGATTCGCGACGGCGTCATCCACACCGCGCCGATGTCGGCCGGCATCCTGCACGGGATCACGCGCGATTCGATCATGCAGATCGCCCGCGACTTCGGCTACGAGGTGCGCGAGACGCTCATGCCGCGCGAGTTTCTCTATGTCGCCGACGAGATGTTCTTCTGCGGCACGGCGGCCGAGATCACGCCGATCCGGAGCGTCGATCGCGTGCCCGTGGGCGACGGCAAGCCCGGACCGATGACGCGCCGGATCCAGGCGGAGTACATGGGCCTCGTGAAGGGTCGCATCGACGACCGCCACGGCTGGCTCACGCCGGTCCCGGTCGCCGCCGCGGCGGGCCGCTGACGCCCGCGGCCGCTCGCGCGGCCCGAGTGAATCGGTCGGTGTTGCCTCGCATCCCTTGTCGGATGCCGTGCCGAATCCTAGACTAAAGGAAGGGTTCAGCCCGGCGGAGGCAAGCGTGATCGTGGGATGTCTTGCACTGAACGCGTCATTCGAACCGCTGACCATGGTGCCGATGCGCCGTGCGTTGCGTCTCGTGATCGACGGCAAGGCCGAGATCGTCGAGAGCGACTCCGGGCGCGTCGTGCGGTCGGAGCGAATGACCATGCCGCGTCCGGCCGTCATCCGGCTGACGCGGTTCGTGCACGTCCCGAGGCGCTTCCGAAGACAGGTCACGAACACCTTCCTCTTCGCCCGCGATCACTATCGATGTCAGTACTGCGGGCGACATCAGACTGAGCTCAAGCCGCGGGAAGCGCTGACGCGCGATCACCTCATCCCGATCTCCCGCGGCGGCACGAACGAGTGGACGAACGTCGTCGCGGCCTGCAGCCCGTGCAATGCACGAAAGGGCAATCGCCTCGCGGCCGAGATCGGGATGCACCCGCTGACCATTCCCGTCGAACCCCACTTCGTCCATCTGAGCTGGGCGGTGTGGCGGCTCACGCCGGCCCAGGCGAAGTACATCCGGACGTTCTACGGCGCAGGGATGGTCCATCAGCTCGAGGCCCTCGAGCGACGTGCACACGCCGCGCACGCCGCGTCGCCCCCCCTGCTGGCAGTCGGCGAGACGATCACGACGGTCGACGTCTGAGGTACGATGGGCCGCCCCTGGGGCGGCCCTTTTCGCGCGGTGCACGGGCGGTCGGGCCGGGGCGTGACGGGGGCGGCGCGGCGGCCGTCTTCAGGGATCGTCGGATCTGAGCGGCGGCCTTTACCCAGCGTACCGCAGCCGCCGATTCCCACCCCTTGCCCCGACCCCCGTGCGTCTCACCATCGCAGCCAGTTCCTTCCTCGCGTTCGCCTCGACCGCGGGCGCGCAGCAGAATCCTTTCGTGCTCGACGGCGGCCCAGCCGGCACCGCCCGCATCACCTATCAGGCCGCGTACGACGGCCGGCCGCAGGTGAAGTGGACCGCCATCCACACGAATGGCGTCCACCTGCTGAAGTCCGATCCTGTGGACGCGACGGGCAAGCCGACGGTGACGTTCTATGTTCGGACCACGCCCGATTCCAACTACCTGTGGAGCGGCGTCGGCAAGGCCCGCGCGCCCGGTGACGTCAGGCGGTCGGTGCGGGGACACCTGGCCGCGGCCTTCAAGGCGCTCGATCGCGCGTCGCAGCAGCAGGTCCTCGCGAACATGCGCGCGCTCGCGAAGCAGAAGGGCGGGGGCCTCGACGGCGTGTCACAGATCGCAATGACGCCGGCGGGGAAGGGGAGCTATGCGGGGCACACGTGCGACCGCTACCGCGCCGGCAAGGACGAAGCGTGCGTGCTCACCGGCAGCAGCACGGTGATGCTGTACTGGTCGACGTCGAACGGCCGCCAGACGTACACCGCCACTTCCGTGAAGCTCGGCGGATCGGTCGCGTCGGAGCTCGCTCCGCCGCAGGGTGTGCGCTTCCGTCCCGACGGCGATGTCGATGGCGAGGAGCTGTTCGCCGAGATCTACGGCTTGCTGAACCCGGACGTCGAGGAGCCGCCGGCCTTCACCGAGTTCGCCCGGACCGTGATGCGGTTCCTCGCCCGCCCCGACGCGATCGCGAAGCTCGAAGAGTTGAAGGACAGTTGACCACCGGCGCAGCGATCCGGATCAATCCGGATCGCCGCCGACGGTGATGGTCGTCGTCCTGCGTGAACCGGCTCCGAACGACCCGGTGCGAATCACCTGCCGGCGTCCTTCCACAGGCTTGGGGATGCGCACCTCGCCCCGTCGGTATTCGGCGAAGTTGTTGGGGACGACCTTCATGTCTTCCAGCTCCCCCAGCTCCCAGGGACAGCCCGGCGTCGTCTCCCATACGTCCGGCGGCTCGCGGGGCGTCATGGTGAGCTGCACCCATTCCACGCCTGCCTCGTCGATTTCGGGCCACCCTTCGACCTTGTAGTTCTGCGTCCCGAGGAAGCTTCCGTTGCAGGCGGGCGCGTCGGTCAGGATCCCCACCAGCACGTCCACTGCCGCGAGTCCTTCGCGGAGCGATTTCTTGCCGGCGTCCTTGTGGGCCTGGGTGCGCCGCTCGATCGCCTGCTTGTCCGGCTGCCGGTATTCCCCAACGTTGCTGAAGTAGAGGTCCCCGCGCCAGACGCTGTCCTCGCCCATGTAGATCGTGCCGTAATAGCGCTCGGTCGTGCGGAGCGATCCCTTGAACCCCATGAACTGCAGGTCGCCGGAGTCGATGTCGTCGTTGATGTAGACCTCGACGCCCGGCTCGTGGTACTCGATGGGGACGGCGACGTACTCCTTGAGCGGCATCAGCTCCGCGATCCAGCCCACCCCCAGCTCGACGAGTGCCTTCACCAGCCCGAGGACGTTGCCGATCGCGACGTCGGTCAGCAGGTTCAGTCCCGGCGGCGGCGATACGTCCACGGCGGCTTTCACGACCGCCGTTCCCTTGCGCAGCGGACCGGGATGGCCATCCGCCTTCTCCGGTGCCACGCGCAGGGTGAGCTTCGCCTCCGAGGTGGTCGGACTCACGCGCTTGAGCCGCATCGCGAACTGGCCGAAGTATTCCCAGTCGTTCTCGTTCTTGATGAACTCGACGTGCGGCGGTGCACCCTTCGTCACGTCCCAGCGGACGAGCCACTTGTCCGCGTCCGCCGCGATGTCGCCCGCCTCGCCCCACGCGGGAAGCCCGAGCGTTTGCAGGCAGTTGCGGACGTCCGTCGTGAGCGACGATTTCTGCAACGCCTCCTGGTATTTCTTGTAGTCCTCCTCGCTGATGCCGGCCCGGCCGATGACGACGAGCCGCCCGTCGCCGCGGGGCTTGGGGCGGTGGACGGGCGTCTTCGATTCGATCGTCAGGCCCACCTGGCCCGCGCTGTAGAGCTGGGCCATCTTCACGATCTTCAGCGTCTGCCCGACCGCGTCCAGCACCGGTCCCGCCACCTTGCCCGCAGTCTCACCCAGCACCGACGTCACGCCTCGCTCGATCCCCTGGCTGACGCCCCACTGGCCGCCCGTGGCGAGCAGCTCGGTCCCGACGTTCTGGCCGAACCATTCCTGCGCTCCGTCACAGACGCCGCCCCCCGCCGCGGCCGCAAACGCGAACATCGCCGGCGAGTCCGCCCCTGGAACATGGGATGCCAGGCGTGCGAATCCGGCGGCGGGCTGCCGCGACGCCGTTCCCCGTGCGCGCGGCTCGTACCGTCCCGCGAACTCGCCGAGGATCATCTGCGCCTCGAGGTAGCTGAGGCGCATGGCGGATGCGCTCCACTCCTCGGACCCGATGTCCACCGCGGGGCGCTGCTGGCGCCCCATGCCAGCGAGGAAGAGCGGTGTGAAGTTTCGCGGGTCGGCCGGATTCTGCTGCGCATCGCGCACCCACGCGCGGACGATCTGGCGGAGCTGCTCGTCCGCCGGCTGGTCATCGCGCCACGGCCAGCGCATGTCGCCCAGCAGGTGCGCGAGATCGGCGAGCGTGAGGTGCGCCTGCGTCTCACGCCGGCGCGCCTCCTCGGCGAATTGCACCAGCTCCGGCTCGAGCACCAGCACCGGCGACACCGGCCCGGCAGAAGGCGCCTCGCCCTGGATGGTCAGCCCGGCATTGCGCACGACGCCGCGGGTGATGGCGATGGCGTCCTCGAGATCATCGGCGGCGACAAGCGCACGAGCGGCCTTCGCCCCGGCGTCCGATGCCGTGTCGGCCACGGCGACGGCCGGGTCGGCGTCATCGGGTGTGCCGTGGTCGCCGCACGCCGTGATGGCGGCGATCAATACCAGGCCGGCTGCCAGCTGGAATCTGCTCATCGTGTTGGACGGGCTCGGGGTCATTGACGCACGCCGGTCCGGGATCCGTTCCGGACCGGCGCGGGCGCTGCTCGGGGAGGGGACGTGCGGCACTGCACGGGCGTCACCGCCCCGTGCGTGGCAGCGATCAGCCTGCGCGGAAGGAGCCGGACCGTCGCCGGTATTCCCGGCGCTCCGCGCCCAGCACGCGGGTCACGATCGTACGCACGCCGCTGGAGATCGCGTTCACCGGATTGTTCCGCCCCCGCACGGCCGGGCGCAGCTCACCGCGCAGCCAGCGCTCGAGCTGATCGAGGTCGCTCACGGAGAGCGCCTCCACCTCGAGCACGAGGTTGTAGTAGTAGCGACGCCCCATGCGTGAGGGGACGAGCGGCGCACGGAGCGGACGCGCCAGCACCGCTTCCACGCTGGTGAGCGTCGCGAACACGCCGAGATCCTCGTTCTGCGTGCTCGACAGCCGGCGGACGCGGTACAGCTGCGAGGCCGGATCGTAGGCGATGACGACTTCCCATTCCATCACGGCTTCGAGATCGTCGAACCACCCGCCGGCGCGCCAGAGCTCCAGGCGGAAGCGCAGCTCCGCCGGGAATCCGCTGCGGATGAGCTCCCGCAACTCGCCCCCCGAGAGGACGTTCACGGCCGTGATGCGGGGCCCGCGTTCCGCGACGATCGGCAGGACGCCGCCGACGCTCCGTGGCAGCAGGATCTCCACGCGCGGATCGCTCGAATGCCCCTGCGCGCGCGCCGCGAGCGGGAGCCACGCCGCCGCGAGCAGCAGGAGCACGATGCGCCGGAGCACGCCCCGGGACGGATGCGCGGGTCGCCGCACGTTCACTAGAACCGGTGCCCGATGCGGAAGAGGAAGTTCGGCGGCTCGCTTTGCGAGAGCGCCTTGGCGACGAAGATGCCGATCCGGCCGACGTCGAGCCCCATGCCGACGTCCGTGCGGAACGTTCCCGGCGGGGGGAGCTCGTCGCGACCGTAGCGCAGCGTGCCCGCGCGCGGGCCGACGAGCCATCCGCGCCCGGCATCGGCAAAGACCACCCAGGTCGCGTCGTTCCGGAAGTGGAGGTCGCGTTCGGTCCAGTCGAACCCGCCGAAGACGTCGAAGTGCAGGTCCCCCCGGTACTCGACCTGGGCCAGCGCGATCCGGTCGCAGAGGGCGGGCCGCCCCGCGATGGTCTCCGGCGAACCGGCCGGACCCGTGCACGTGACGGCGTCGCCGGCGGCGATCGGCGTGCGGAAATCGAAGCCGGGGAGGGCACCGGCCCCGCTCACGGAGACGCGTCGCTGCAGGGGCAGGTCGTCGCCGCCCAGCCATCCTCCCGCGACGAAGCGGAAGTTGAGCTGCGCACCGGGACCGACCCGGTTGTAGCGCCGGGCATCCATGAACCCGCGGGTGTACGCGATGCGACCTGGCGTCGTCGTGCGGGTGCCGGTTGGCGTCGGACCGAGTGCGTCGAGCTCACCCCTTCCGCGCTCCACGTCGGCGGCGATGAGCCATCCCGACCACGGCCGATCGTCATCGTTGCGGGTGTCGAATCGCGCCGCTGCCTTGAGCAGGTGCATGCGTCCGGCATCGAGCTCCGGATTCGCCCGCCAGTCCGCACCGCCGCGGAAGAGGGTGAACGGATCCTGGCTGGTGCGCGGCGTCCAGCGCTCATGGGTGTAGGCGAGGGATATCTCGCCGAGATCATCGTCGAAGGCCGCGAGCCGCCCGCTGCCACCGTGCCGGGCGTAGAAGTCCTGGTAGTCCCGGCGGACGAGGAATGCCGCGAGCCCGTATTCGAGTGGGCTCATCTGCCATGACTCGACCGGCTCGTTCACGTCGAACAACCGGCCCTGCAAGCGGAACCCGGCACTGCGGCCATGCACCACCGTGCCGGTGATGTCGTACCCGATGTCGGTCGTGTCGCTGCGGAAGCTGCTTCCCGTCCGCACGACCGCGAACGCCTCGAGCCGCATCGCGCCCCAGCGCGGCCGGAGCTGCGCCACCGGGCCGATGTTGACCGGGAGCCCTTCGACGCGGTTGTAGGCGCCGGCGGAGGCGATCACCGGCCGGACCCCCGACCGTGCGCGACGCCGCTCCCACCGGCGCCACCACGAGTCCTCGTCGGCGGGGCGCTGCTCCTCGTCCACCACGATCCGGTCCCCGTCGCGCGTGAAGCGGAGCGACGGACGATACACGCGGATCTCCCCGCCGATCTCGGCCTCGCGCTCGCCTTCGATGTCACCGCCGACGACGAGCAGATCGCCCGCGATGCGCGCGCCGGGTTGCAGGACCACGTCGGAGTTGATCGCGAGGACGCGTCCCGTCACGGTGCCGGCGATGATCAGCGGGCCATCCACGACGGCGACGTTCCCCGCGACGGTCTGCCCCGCGGCGATCTCGGTCCGCTCGAGGCTGCGCAGCGCCTGCGGCTCGTCGTACAGCCGCACGACCTCGCTCGCCACGGCACGCGGGAGCTGCTGCGTGAGGCGCGTCGTATCGCCCGGGGGGCGATCCTGTGCCTGAAGCGGGAGCACGAACGCCCCGAGCACGACGCACGCGATGGCAGCCAGCACTTGCATGAACGCTCCGGTATTCGGATCGAGGACCAGGGAGGCTTCCGGCCCGGCGCACACCGTCGCCGGGAACCGCGGAAGGGAAGATGTCGAGTGCTCAGCCAAGCGGGGCCTCATCACCGACCGGCAGCCCGAGCCGCCGCATGCGACGGTAGAGATTCGGACGATCCGTCTTCAGCCGGCGCGCGGCCTCCGCGACGTTGCCGGCGGATGCCGAGAGCGCCCGCGTGATCAGCGTGCGCTCGAAGTCGTCCAGCGCCTCGCTGAGCGGTTGCTCGAGCCCCCGGGGGTCTGGGAGCGTGGACGAATGGGTGGCACCGCCCTGCGGCGGTGTCGCCGTGATCGGCAGCACGGCCCGCACGTGGTTCGGCGTGATCTCCGAGCCGACGTGCAGGATCGCGAGACGCTCGACGATGTTCGCGAGCTCGCGCACGTTGCCCGGCCACCGGTAGAGGGTCAGCAGCGCGATGGCCTCGTCGCTCCAGCGCGGCGGACGCTGCCCCGTCCGGGCGCGGTGGAGCGACAGGAAATGCTCCACGAGCAGCGGGATGTCGGACGGACGCTCCCGGAGCGGCGGCACCTCGATGGGGATGACGTTCAGCCGGAAGAACAGGTCCTCGCGAAAGCTGCCCTCCACGACGGCGCGGGAGAGATCCTTGTTCGTCGCGGCGACGATGCGCACGTCCACGCGAATCGGCTTGCCGCCGCCGAGCCGCTCGATCTCCCGCGCCTCGATGGCGCGCAGCAGCTTGGCCTGCGCCTCCGCGCCGAGATCGCCCACCTCGTCCAGGAACAGCGTCCCGGTGTGCGCGAGCTCGAAGCGGCCGATCCGCCGGTCGGTCGCGCCGGTGAACGCCCCGCGCTCGTGGCCGAACATCTCGCTCTCGACGAGATCGCGGGGGATCGCGGCGCAATTCACCCGCACGAAGGGCCGGTCGCGCCGCGCGCTGCCGGCGTGGATGGCCGCCGCGACGAGCTCCTTGCCGGTGCCCGACTCGCCGGTGATCAGCACGCGCGAGTCCGTCGGCGCGACGCGCGCGATGAGCTCGCGGAGGCGCGCGATCGACGGGCTTGCGCCGACCATCGGCGCGCCGACGCCAAGATCCGCGCGCAGCGCCCGCGCCTCGCGGCGCGCCTGCCGGAGCTCGAGCGCCGCGCCGAGCGCGAGCAGCACGCCTTCGGGACTCAGCGGCTTTTCCAGGAAGTTGAACGCACCGAGCTTCGTCGCATGGACGGCGTCGTGCAGCCCGGCGCGTCCGCTCATCATCACCACCGGCGTGTCCGGCACGACGCCGCGGAGCTGCTCCAGCGTCGCGATCCCGTCCAGCTCTCCGGGGATCATGAGGTCGAGCAGGATCACGTCGGGATCGCTCTCGCGCGCCCGCGCCAGCGCGGCGTGCCCGGATTCGGCGTCGCGAACCTCGTACCCCTCCGCCGCCAGCAACGCGCCGACCATGCGGCGGATGTTGGGCTCGTCGTCGACGATGAGGACGCTGGGCATGGCTCAGGCGCTGGAGACGGCGGTGATCCCCGCGCCGGACGTCGCGGGGGCGGCGGGAAGTACGAGGCGGATCGTCGTGCCGGCGCCCGGCTCGCTCGCCGCGGACACCGAGCCGCCGTGCGCCACTATGGTCTGACGCACGATGGCGAGCCCGAGTCCCGTTCCGCCAGCCTTCCCGGTCACGTACGGCTCCCAGATCCGCTCCAGGTGGGCCCGGCTCATCCCGCACCCCGTGTCCGCGACCGTGATCACGATCTCGTCCCTGCCCCCCGCGGTGGACTCTCGCGCGACTCTCGCGGTGACGGTCCCGCCCTCGCGGCACGCCTCGACCGCGTTGATGAGGACGTTCGACACCGCGCCCGCGAGCGCATCGTGATGGCCGGCTACCATCAGCGGCTGTTCCTCGACCTCGAGGGTCAGCGCGGCCGCGTCCGGGACGGTCGCGCGCGCCGTGTAGCGCACGAGCTCACCGATGTCGACGAGCGCGACGGGCCCCTCCGGCAGACGGCCGAACGCTGCGAAGCTCCGCGCCATGCGCTCGAGCCGCTCCGCCTCGATCGCGAGCACCTCGACGTCGTCCATCAGCTCCGGGGTGGCGTGGCGCCGCAGCCTGGCCACCGCGAACCGGATGGGCGTGAGCGGGTTCTTGAGCTCGTGCGCGACCTGTCGCGCCGTCTCGCGGAACGCGGCGAGGCGCTGCGCCTCGAGCGCCTGGGCGCGGCCGACCTCGAGGGCCTGTGCCATCGTGCGCATCTGCTGCCGGAGCAGCTCGAATTCGGGCGCGCCGCGCAGGCGCCGCCCTTCGGGCAGCGGCTCGCCCCGCCCGATCCGCTCCGCCCAGACGACGAGCTCCGCGAGCGGGCGGCCGAGCATGCGGCTGAGATGCCCGGCGACGCGCGAGGCCACGACGCCGAAGACCAGCGCCATCGCGATCGCCAGGACGAGAGCAGCCGTCGGCGCGCGTCCCGCGAGGTACGCAACCTGCCGGGCGCGCAGCCGGCTCTCGCGCAGGGCGCGGTCGTGAGCGTCCACTGCCGCGCGCTGCTGGGGGGTCAGGGTGCCGGCGGCGCGGGCGGCGGCGAGTGCCGGCGCACCCGTCGCGGCGAGCTGCTCCACCGCGCCGGTGGCGCCGACGAGGGGGATCGCCCACCGTATCGTCGCGCCCCATGCCAGCGTGAGCAGCAGGACGGGCACGAGCGCGAACAGCAGCAGGATCACGAAGAGGCGGCCGCGAAATCCAAGTCGCTTCACGCGGGCTCCGTACGGCGGCGCCGGGAGAGGGTTGCAGGCAAAGTTACCGACCGGCCGCAGCGCAAACCACCCGTCCGCCAGATCCCCCACTCACCATGCGATCACACACCGACTATCTCACGTTCGAGACGCGCGAGCGCCAGACGATCATCGACATCACCGACGCCGTCGAGACCTGCAGGGCGGCCGCAGGGATCACCGAAGGGTTCGTCCTCGTGTCGGCGATGCACATCTCGGCCTCGGTCTTCGTGAACGATCACGAGCCCGGGTTGTGGAAGGACATCCTGCAATGGCTCGAGGAGCGCGTTGCGCCGTGGGATCCCGAGCACTATCGCCACAACAGCGGAACGGGCGAGGACAACGCCGCGGCGCACCTGCGGTCCCTCACCGTCGGCCACGAGGTCATCGTCCCGGTGACGGCGGGACGGCTCGATTTCGGCCCGTGGCAGCGGGTGTTCTACGGGGAATGGGATGGCCGGCGCCCCAAGCGGGTCGTCCTCAAGGCCATGGGGATCTGACCGCGGGATGGCCCGCCCCCTCGACGGGCGGCTTCGGACCTCTATAGATTGTCCCCTGCACGTGGTTGAGCGACGGAATGTGATGCCGAACACCGTTCGGCAGCTGCGGCGGTCCAGCTGGACGCCGCCCCCGCGATCCATGTGCAGTGCGGAAGCAGGCCATGCCATGTGCGCGACCGCCCGGTCGGCCGCGCGGCCTCGGATCCTGACTTCGCATTGTCTGGCAGTAGCCGTCGCTCACGCCGGCGCCGCCACGACGCTCGCAAGGCGCATCGCGCCGGGCGTCGTGCCGGTCGCCGGCCCTCGACAAGATCCAGTTCGCCAGCAACGCCGCTCCCCCGCGACCGGGACGGGAGAGAGGCTCAGGCGACGGCCTCACCGCGCAAGGGCGCGGAGGCTCACCATGGCACTCCGGAGTTCATGAACTCACGCCCCCCGCGTCCGGGCGCGCCCAAAGCGCCCGTGACCCCGATGCATCGCGGCCCCCAGGCCGCGTTCGCCCCGGGCGCCGTCGCGCTCCACGCGCCGAACGCCGCACTCCTCATCGACTTCGACAACGTCACGATGGGGATCCAGAAGGATCTCCACGCGGAGCTGCGGAACCTCCTGTCCTCGGACATCATCAAGGGCAAGGTCGCCGTCCAGCGCGCCTACGCCGACTGGCGCCGCTACCCGCAGTACATCGTCCCGCTGGCCGAGTCGTCGATCGACATGATCATGGCGCCGGCGTACGGCTCGTCGAAGAAGAACGCCACTGACATCCGCCTCGCCATCGACGCGCTGGAGCTGGTGTTCACCCGCCCGGAGATCGGGACCTACATCCTGCTGTCCGGCGACTCCGACTTCTCGAGCCTCGTCATCAAGCTCAAGGAGTACGGCAAGTACGTCATCGGCGTCGGCATCCGCGAGTCGTCGAGCGACCTGCTCGTGATGAACTGCGACGAGTACTACTCGTGGAATTCGCTGACGGGCCTCGTCCGGTCGACCGAAGAGGAGCCCTCGCGGCAGCGCGACCCGTGGCAGCTCGTGACCGAAGCGGTCACCCGCATGAAGCGCAACGGCGACGTCATGCGCAGCGACCGGCTCAAGCAGGTCATGCACGAGATCGATCCCAATTTCGACGAGAAGGACCTCGGCTTCTCGAAGTTCTCGCGCTTCTGTCACGAGGCGCAGGTGAAGGGCCTCCTCTCGATCACGAAGCTCGAGAATGGACAGCTCGAGGTGGATCTCCCTGGCAAAGCGCCCGCTGCCCCTGCGGCGGCACCCGCGGCCGAAGCCGCACCGGCGCCGCGTGGTGAAGAGCGCGGCGAGGAACGGGGACGCCGTGGACGCCGTGGAGGCCGCGGTCGCGGTCGCGAGCGCGAGGGTCGCGAGGAGGGCGCACGGCCGGCCGAGTCGCCGGCGCAGCTCGAGCTCGTGGGCGAAGCGGCACCCGCAGCAGCGGCGCCGCCGCGCGCCGCGGCCGCACCGCGCCGCGAGCCCGCGCCGCGCCCCGCGGCAGCAGTCGCCGGTGGCATCGGCGTGACGGGCGAGCGGCTCACCCGCGACGAAGCCTTCGACCTGGTGAAGCGTTCCGTCGAGGCGCTCACGTCCGGCGACGCCGCCGTGCGCGCGAGCGCGGTCCGCGAGCGCGCGCGGGAGATCCTCGGGCGCGACAGCGAGAGCCTCAGCGAGCGGAACTTCTCGCGCATCCTCCGCGATGCCCACGATGCGGATCGCATCGACCTGCGCCGCCGTGGCGACGACTTCGAGGTCGCACGCGCCGCGGAGGCTGCGCCGGTTGCGGATCAGCTGGCGCGCGCGGAGACCCGGATCGCGGCGACCCCTACGGCTGGTGCGCCGGCAGCGCCGGCACCGCGTGCCGGCATGGGACCGCGCGGCGCGCCGGCGCGTGGTGGACGTGGGCCGGCGAAGCCCGGCGTGCTGCCACCCGAGCTGCTCTCCATCGGCATCGTGCCGATTCCCGGGATGACGCCCAAGCCCGCGGCAGCGCCGCAGGCGGCCGCCCCGGCGCCGTCCTCCGCTGCGAAGGCCGAAGCACCCGCCGCCGCGAAGCGCGGGCGGGGCGCGGCGAAGAAGGCGCCCGCCAGGAAGGCGGCGAAGAGCGAAGCCCCGCCGGCCAAGGCTGCACCGGCCGCGAAGGGTGAAGCCCCGGTGGCCAAGGCCGCGCCGGCGAAGAAGGCTGCGCGTCCCAAGCAGGCCGCGGCGAAGCCCGCGGCAGCGAAGCAGCCGGCGAAGCGCGGACGCGGCGGAGCCCGCAAGGCGGCTGGCGGGGAAGGGTGACCGCGAGACGCACGAAGGAGAACGCCGCGCTTCCCGCGCGGCGTTCTCGTTTCGGGGAGCCGCT
>DASTYL010000048.1:0-13756 GCA_035764975.1 Gemmatimonadaceae bacterium
GTGCGGCTCGGCCAGGGCAGCCGGAACTACCAGCGCCGCAACGCCTACGTCACGCTCGATCCCGCCGCGCTGCAGTTCACCGATCGCGCGGGCCGCGCGCTCGGCAGCCGCTCGAACTCGTTCCGCGCCAGTGCGGGCGCCGACGGCGAGATCATCCGCCGGGCGATGACCTACAACGTGGCGGTCGACGCCTCGCGATCGGCGGGTGATGCGACGACGCTCTTCGACGCCGATCGCGAGGCACTTCTGCGCGCCGGAGTGTCGCCCGACTCGGTCGCGCGCCTCGCGCTCGTCAGCGCGCCGCTCGGTCTGCCGGCGGCAGCCTTCGACGGGCCGCGCGAGCGGACGAGCGTCACATGGCTCGGCCGCATCGACGACACGCGTGATTCGCTGGACACCCGCGCCCTCACGACCTACCTCGGGATCACGCGGGACGGCGCCATCGGGTTCGGGCCGCTGTCGGCACGGACGACCGGCGGGGATCGGGTCAACCGCACGGCCGGCGGACAGCTGTTGCTTCGCTCGTTCATCGGTGAGCGGCGCCGAGTCCTCGTGGATACACGGCTCGGCGGAAGCTACGAGCGGCAGGAGGTTTCGCCGTTCGCGGAGCTTCCCGGCGCGACGGTGCTCGTGCGTTCCGATGTGGCCGAGCAGGCGCTCGCCGACGTGACCGGCGTCTCGCTGGGCGGCGCGCCCTTTCTCGCGGCGAACGACACGCGCTGGAACGGCGAGGGCACGAGCGAGGTCGTCTGGAACGCCAAGGGCTCACGCCACCGGTTCAAGGCGCACCTCTTCGGGCGCGTCGACGGCATGCACGAGGATGCGTTCGCGAACGCGCTCGGTACCTACCGGTTCAACTCGATCGAGGACTTCGAGGCGGGGCGGGCGGCGAGCTTCACGCGGACGCTCGAGCAGCCGGCCCGCACGGGCCGGGTGTGGAACGCCGCGGGGGCCTTCGTGCACAACTGGGTGCCGAGCCGCTGGTTCAACCTGATCTACGGTGCACGCGTGGAGGGGAACGGGTTCGTCGAGACCCCTGCATCGAACCCCCAGCTCGATCAGGCGCTCGGCGTTCGGAGCGGCCTCGCGCCGACGCTCCTGCACGCGAGCCCGCGGCTCGGCTTCTCCTTCAGCTACAACCGCGATCGCGACAACAACGAAGGGATGTCGATGAACCAGGTCGGCACGTACTTCCGGCCGCGCGCGGGGGTGATTCGCGGAGGGATCGGGGAATTCCGCGATCTCCTGCGGCCCGGCCTCATGGCGGACGCGCTCGCGTCGACGGGACTGCCCGGTGCGACCATGACGCTTTCCTGCGTGGGCGACGCCGCGCCGACGCCCGACTGGAGCAGATTCGCCGCGGATCCGGCGATGATTCCGACCCAGTGCAGCGATGCATCCGGCGTGCTCGCGGAGCGCGCGCCCGCCGTGACGCTGATCGACGAGGGTTACGACGTGCCCCGCAGCTGGCGCGCGTCGCTGGATTGGAACACGACGGTCGGCAAGTGGGTGGTCCGGACGGGAGCGCTCGCCTCCTACGACCTGAACCAGCCGGGCACCTTCGACGCCAATTTCAGCGGACAGCAACGGTATGCGCTCGCCGCAGAGGGCGACAGGCCGGTGTTCGTGTCCCCGGCGGCGATCGACGCGGCAACCGGCGCCGTCTCGCCGACGGAGGCGCGGGTGACCAGCGGCTTCGGTCGCGTCGCGCTGCGGCGGAGCGACCTGCGTGGCTACGGCGGACAGCTCACCTTCGGTGTCGCCCCCGACGTATTCAAGTTCCGGAGCAGGTACCAGCTCTTCTGGAGCACGGGCTACACGCTGCAGCATATGCGGCGACAGTACCGCGGGTTCGACGGAGGCGGATTCGGCGACCCGCGGGAGCGGGAGTGGGCGCCGAATGCGAACGACGCGCGGCACATCCTGGTGTTGTCGGGTGGCGTCAGCAGCGGCAGGACAGGCACCGTCACCTTGTTCGGCCGGCTGCAGTCGGGGCTGCCGTTCACGCCGATCGTCCAGGGGGACGTGAATGGCGATGGACGCACCGGCGATCGCGCGCACATTCCGTCGTTCAGTGCGGCGACCGGCGAGCTGTCCGCGGCGCTCCGGGCGCTTCGTGCCGACGGCGCCGACGCAGCGGCCGGGTGCCTCGCGCGGTTCGAGGGACGGGTCGCGACGCGGAATGGGTGCCGCGGTCCGTGGACGCAGACCCTGAACATGCAGTGGCAGCCGCCGATCCCGCGAAAGTGGATGGGGCGCGTCACCGCCAACGTCTACCTGCAGAACATCCTCGGCGGCGTGGACCAGCTGGTGAACGGCAGCGACCTGCGCGGCTGGGGCGCGCCGGCGCAGCCCGATCCCGTGCTGCTCGTGCCCCGCGGCTTCGACGCCGGCACGGGGACGTTCCGCTACGACGTCAACCCGCGCTTCGCGGAGACCCGCCCGACACGCACGTCGTTCCGGGCTCCGTTCCGGCTGTCGATCGACTTCAGCGTCGACCTGTCCACGAACTACGACCTGCAGCAGCTTCGGCGCGCACTCGAGCCGGTACGGGGGCCCGATCGTCGCTGGACGCGCCGCGGCGCCGACTCGATCACCGCCTTCTATCTCGCGCGTACCTCCTCGATCCACGGGGCACTGCTCGAGGAGAGCGATTCGTTGTTTCTGTCGAAGGAACAGATCGCCCGGCTGCAGGTCGCCGACTCCATCTACTCGGCGCAGGTGCGCGGCATCTACATGCCGCTCGGCGAGTATCTCGCGTCGACCGGCGGCGCTCCGCCGGGGCAGGTACAGCTCGACAGCGTGGGGGCGGTTCAGAAGGCGTACTGGAAGATCTTCTGGCAGCAGCCCGAGGTGGCCGATTCGATCCTCACGCCGCTCCAGAAGTCGCTGATGCCTCCGCTCGTGCAGATGTTGAGAGTCCCCGCTGCCGACCGAGAGAAGAGCAAATGGTACATCGGCACCCCGGTTACCTTGCGTCATGCGCCGAGAGGGCGAGCAAGGACGTAGCCTGTGGTGTCGCAGTTCGAGAGAACGTCGGCCGCGACTGTGAGCCTGACGCCTGGCTACCGGGAGCGGTCGGCGCTGGCGTAGGGGTACGTACTCCGAGGGTCGCGGGTTCAGTCCCGCCCCTGCTATTTCGAACGAAGTAAGTTCTCAGCCGATCAAAATTGGAAAGCCCGCCGAGTCGATGACTTGGCGGGCTTTCGCGTGCTGGTGGGTGGCGAATTCGGTGCATCGCGGACGGTGCCGGTTTCTCCGCGGGGCCATGTCGCCCTGATCGAGGGGGCAGGTTACGTGGCGTGACGATGCGTCGCTTCGGCATGCGCCGCATCTTTGGCCGATCGTCCGATCCCACTCCCCATCACGCCCCCTTGTCGAAGCTGAAGGCCGTGACCGATGCGGTCCGCAGCCTCCCGCAGCGTCCCGTGCTCGATGCGCCCGTCGCCTACGGCGTCACGCCGAACCCGATGCAGCCGAACTTCCCGGGGATGACGGCGCCGTCCACGCACCTGGCGCGCACGCTGGTGCGCGTGCAGCTCACCCGCCCCGAGGTGCTCGCAAGCGTCGTCGCGGCGGCGATGGGCGCAGGCGCGGCGGGGAGCACGGCAGTCAGCTTCGAGTCGTCGGTCGCCGACTCCGTGCGGCGCGCGCGTGTCGCGGAGGCCATCAACGTCGCGCGGCAGGACGCCGAAGTCGCCGCTGCCGCCCTCGGCGCCCGGCTCGGCGCGCTGGTGAGCGTCACCATATCCGGCGGGGGCCCGGTCGGGTACTCGCCGAGCTCCGTCGTGAACTTCGACAACCGCTTCACTCCGCAGGCGCAGGCACCGGAGATCACCGTCAATACGTCGGTGTCGGCGCAGTACCGGCTGGTGCGGTGAGGTCGAGGCGTAACGCGCGTGGCTCGTTCGCAATTGCCGTCAAGCCCGTCAGGCCATCGGCCTGACGGGCTTGTCGCATTGCTACTCCCCGGCGACGGTGGTCCGCCGTCGGGCCGCGGTCAGGCGCCGCCCGTGAGGTGAATGACTCTTCGCGAGTGTTCGATGTTCACGGCATCCACGCCGCATGATCGTCGTACACCTCATTGAACGTCAGCTGCGCCAACCCGGTGCCGTCCGGGGCGATCACGAGGATCTCGTAGTCGCCATCCGACGTGCTCGTGAACGCGATCAAGTCGCCGGGGAACCAGGCCGGCGACGAGACGTGCCCCCCGGCAGGCATCACCGGCGCCTCGTTAGTGCCGTCGGCGTCCATGATGTAGAGCAGGTGAACGCCGTTCGGGGTGCGGACGAAGGCGATGCGCGATCCGTCCGGCGACCAGGTCGGGTCGCCATCGGACGAGCCGTCGGTGAGCTGCGTCTCGTCGCTTCCATCGGCGTCCATGACCCAGATCTCGAAGTCGTCACCGCGGAGGCTGGTGAAGGCGAGCTTCGTCCCGTCGGGTGACCAGGAAGGATCGCTGTCTTCGTAGCCCACGTTCGGCGGATCGTTCGACACGTTGACCGGGTCGGTGCCGTCGGCGTCCATGACGTAGATGTCGTAGTCCTTGACGTAGGCGATCTTCGTCCCGTCGGGAGACCAGGCCGGCGCCGCGCCCCCGCCCGTGGTCGCGGTCAGGTTCGTCGCGCCGCTTCCATCGGCGTTCATCACCCAGACGTCGTGCACGCCGCTCCGGAGGCTGGTGAACGCGAGCTTCGACCCGTCCGGCGACCAGGTCGGCTCCATGTCGACCGCGGCGTCGTGCGTCAACTGCGTCGGATTCGAGCCGTCGGCGTCGGCGACCCAGATTTCGGCATCGCCGTCGCGTGCGCTGGTGAACGCGATCTGCCGCCCGGCCGCCCCCGCCTCGATCCGGAAGCTGATCGGCAGGTGGTGACCTGCGATCAGCGGGATGTAGCCCGCCTCCACCCGCTTGTTGTGCCCTCCGCTCCCGATGACCTTCACATCGGCGAACCCCAGCAGCGCCGCGCCGACGTAAGCGCGGATGCGATAGACCTCCCCCGCCTCGAGATCGAGGTCCCTCGTCTCCCAGTCGACCCGGAAGCTCTGCCCGTGGAGCGTGATTCCGGGATCGCTCGTGCGCGTGAAGACGGCGACGTCCGCGCCGACACACGCGGCCCCGCTCCACGCGCAGATGCGCACGACTGGCGAGGCCGATGCGTCGAAAAGGCCCGTGTACGGGCCCGATCGCCGAACCAGCGGCGGAAGGAAGAAGAATCCGGCGTTGCCGCCACCGTGGGCGCCGTCACTGATGACCAGTGCGGCATCATCGACTCGCGGCGGCGCGCTGAGCGGCGCCGGCTCGCTGCAGGACCACAGCAGGAGGAGACAGAGCGCCAGGGACAGGGACCGGCGTGCCATGAGGACCTCCGCGCGAAATGGGGGCCTCTACGGTGTGCTGCAACCGATCGGGGGGCAATACGGGGGGCGTCCCTGTCGTAAGGCCAAGCCCGCCATGCGAATCGCCTGACGGGCTTTTTTCGCGCTGCTACGCGCTGGCGGCGGGGAGGCCAAGAACGAACGTGGAGCCTGCACCCAACTCGCTCACCACCGCGAGCTCACCGCCCATTCTCACGACGAGCGCGTGCGAGATCGCCAGGCCGAGCCCGACCCCCGGGGCGCGCGCGGTCTCCGTGCTCCGGTAATACGGCTCGAAGATCGCCGCGCGCTCGGCCTCGGGGATCCCGGGGCCCGTATCCGACACGCGCACCTCGCCCCACGGTGCGCCGCGGCTGTCGCGCGCGGCCGTGCCGACGGTCACGGCGCCGCGCTCCGGCGTGAACTTCACCGCGTTCCCGAGCAGGTTGACGAGGACCTGCCGGATGCGCGCCTGGTCGCCGGTGACCACCACGTCAGGTCCGTCCGCCAGGGTGAGCGTTTGAAGGCGCGCAGCGGCGGCCGGCGCGAGCAGGTCCACGGCCTCGCGCGCCACCTGCCGGAGCCGCACGGGGACTGCCGCAACGGTGACAGCCCCCGCGTCCAGCCGCACCATGTCCATCACGTTCTCGAGCAGCGACAGCAGGTGGCGGCCTGCCATGCGCACGCGCCCCATCGCCTTGCGCTGCCCCTCGGTCACCGGCCCGTAGATCTCGTCCTCGAGGTTGCTGCAGTATCCGTCGATGGCGCCGATCGGGCTGCGGATGTCGTGCGCGAGCGTCGCGAGCGCGCGGTCCTTTGCGCCTGTGGCCCCCTCGCTGGCGCGCAGCCGTCGCTCCATGGCTGCGTGCACCTCGCCCGCAAGCCGCGCGTTCTCGAGGGCGACCGCCACCTGGTCGGCGAGTGCCGTGAGCAGCCACTCGTCGGCGGCGGCCGCGGGCGCGCGCAGCGCCACCGCCAGGAGCCCGGTGACCGCGCCGCCGGCGACCAGCGGCACGGCGAGCAGCGCATCCTCGGGCGCGTCGAGGAGGCCGTGCAGCCGCTCGACCGTCTCGTCGGTGTGCGCGCCGCCGAATCGGCCCAGTCGCTCCTCGCTCACGCCGTGCGCGGCGCGCACGCGCAGGAGCTCGTCCGCGTCGGCGAGCATGAGCACTGCGGCGGCCGCGCCGAGCAGGCGCGCGCCCCGCTCGACGGCCAGCTGCGCGACCTGTTCCACCGACACGGTGTAGGTGAGCGCACGCCCCACTTCCGTGAGCTGGCGCAGCTGCTCCAGCTCGGGTTCCACGGCGCTCTCCCGCGGCGCCGCGGTCATTCGCAGACGCTCAGCCCGGCCGCCCCGATCGCGACCTCGCGCACGCGCGTGTCGTGGGCGCTGCCCCGGGTCTTGATGACGCGCAGGGCGCGGCGCGTCCGGTCCTCGCCGTCGAGCGTCAGCAGCAGCACGTTGTCCGACAGGTAGCTCATCGCGTTCTGCATGCCCGCGTGCGCGATGGTGTTGGCCGTCGTCTCGAAGTTCAGGACGCTCGTGATGGTGCGCACCGCGAGGTGCTGCACGAGCGCGTAGAGGTAGTCGTGCAGGCGCTGCGGGTCGGTCGCCGCGCTCGCGAGGTCGCCGACGGCGTCCAGCACGAGCCGTCGCACGCCGCCGCTCTCGATGCGCCGGAAGAGGTCCACGATGATGCTGTCGATCTGCAGCTCCACCGGCGAGGCGTACACGAGATCGAGCCCCTGCCGCTGGAGCTCCTCGACGTCGGCGCCAAGGCCGCGGATCGTCCGCATGAGCTGCGTCGGGTTCTCCTGGAAGCTCATGTAGAGCGTCGGCTCACCCTGGCGTGCGCCCTCGAACGCGAACTGCAGCCCGATGGTCGTCTTGCCCGCGCCCGACGGCCCCGCAAGCAGGGTCGTCGTCCCGCGCCAGAGACCGCCGTCGAGCATCTCGTCGAGCCCGTGCACGCCGATCGAGACACGCTCCGCGGCCGGCACGTATCCCTCAGGCAGGCGGGGACTCACGAGCCGGGGGTATACGTCCAGCCCTGCGCTCGTGATGCGGAAGGCGTGCGCCCCCTCCAGGTACCGGCTGCCGCGCAGCTTGTAGACGCGGAAGTAGCGCTCGTCGCGGTTCCCGAGGCGGCGACGCGACAGCTCGACGATGCCGTCGGCGACCGCGAACTCCGGGTAGGCCAGGATGTCCTCCTCGGTGTACTCGCCGAGCAGGAATGCCGTGGTCCCGTACGCGCTGAGGAGGGCCGTCATCTCGTAGACCATGCGTCTCCGGTCGGCCACCGACGGCGCGAGGTCGTGCACCGCCTTGAACGAGTCGATGACGATGATCTTGGGCGACAGGGTGGTGATGGCCTCGCGCAGCAGCGGGATCAGCGCGCTCGCCCCGTCGGCCGCGAGCTGCGGGCCGATGTCCTCGTAGATCACCTGCGTGCCGAGCTTCTCCTCATGGAAGAAGTCGAAGCCCTGCAGGTACCGGACGACCTTCGACAGCGGCTCGGACAGCGTCGTGAAGTAGAGGATCGGCCGGTCGTCGTCGGCATTGTGAAAGATGAGCTGCTCGGCGAAGATCGTCTTGCCGGAGCCGGGGTGGCCCATCACGATGTTGATGGAGTTGGCGGGGAACCCGCCACCGAGGATGTGGTCCGCCTCGGGATTGCCCGAGCTCATGCGCTCGGTGTTGTCTTCGACGACGCGCGGCTCGAGCCGGCGGTCGGGGATTACCGGGATACCCATTGCTGCTCCGATGTCGCGGGTAGTTGTCTGGCGATGGCGCCGAGCACCGCGGCGACGAAGCTCGATTCGACGAGCGGCTTGCGCAGGAACGTGTGCGCGCCCGCCTCGGCCGCGCGTGCCGCGGCCGCGAGGATGCTGAAGACGACGACCGGGACGTGGGCGGTGGCCGGCCCGTCGCGCAGCTGCCGGCACAGCGTCAGCCCGTCGAGCTTCGGGACGAGGATCTCGGTCACGACGACGGCGGGCAGCACCATCCGCACGCGTTCCAGCGCCGCGGAGCCGTCGTCCGCGAACTCCACGGCGAGCCCGGCGCGTTCCAGGAAGACACGCTGCAACGCGCGCACGCTCTGGTCACGCTCGGCGATGAGAACGAGGGGGGACGGGGTCAGGAGGCGGTTTCCCTTGCGCCGGCGGGATGCGACGTCGGGTCGAATGCGTCGTGCTCCCCGAACGCGAACAGCATGGACTTCACGTGGAGCGCGAGCGCGCGAAACTGCTCGGCAACGGCGGACGACACGAGCATCCGGCAGAAGAGCACGACCGCGAACAGGTCGCCCGTCGAAAGCATGCCGCCGAACGCGAGCACGGACCGGATGTCGGGGCGACGTACGATCGCAGCCTGGCCCGGGATCACGGCGCTGCCGAGCGCCTCGGGGACGAGGCAGATGCCGTAGTTCCGTCCGCGTCGCCGGCGCGCCATGTCCGGCGACGGCTCGACGAGGTCCGCGGGCTCGAGGCCGAAGTCTGCCGCGAGCCGAGCGATCATGGGCCACCGCGCGACTGCCTCGGCGGTCGGCAGCGGAATGGCCATGTGGCCACCGGCATCGTGGCGTGAGTTCCAGGCCGGCTCGTCGCCGGCGCTCGCGAGGAGCGTCACGCACCGCATGCCGGGCGGGGGGCGGTCATCGCGACGAAGCTTCGCGATCGCTTCCCGTTGGAGGTCGTCCGGCAGGGTGCGATACGGGTGCGTCTTGTAGCAGCGCACCAGCGCACAGGCGCGCGACGGCCCGTCGGGGCCATCGGCCTGCAGCGCGTCGTAGAAGCAGCGCGTGAGCGCACGCGCCGCTGTCTCGAACGTCGGGTGTCCATCGCCGACGCCGCGCGCCGCCCAGCCCCACCGGTGGAGGGCGGCCGCGTCGCAACGTTCCAGATTGAGAGTCATTACCACCCGGGTGCGAGGGCCGTCGGACGTTCACGGCAGGGTCGAGCCAGGAAGATCCCCGGGGGTGTCGCTTCCGGGAGTGCAGGCTCAGTCGGATTCGCACCGGGCTCCACCCGGTATACGCATGAAGCAGATTCGCTTCGCGCCGGGCATCGCTGACACTGAGATGATACAGTCTAGCTCGGGACGGCTGAATAGCGAGCGAGCTGTGCAGGTGTGAGAGTCCTCGCGCCCTCCTGCAAGTGCTCTGATCCTGCGGGCCGCGTCCCCGAGGCGCTAGCGCCGCCGCAGCTCCTCGAGCATGCGGCGATAGGTCGCCTCGTCGATCTCGCCGCGCGCGTAGCGCTCGCGCAGCACCGCCTCCGCGTCGTCTGTGGAGGGCCCCCACCCCGATCGGGCCCCTCCGCGCCGCGACATCATCCAGACGAACCAGAGCACCGCGGCGATCACGACGACCCAGAAGAGCATCATCATCCAACCCCAGCCATAGCCCATGTGCCCGCCCCAGCCCTGCGCTGCGAGTACCAGCATGGACGCACCTCCTTCGAGGGATGATCAAGAGCTCATCGAAGTTCGATCTCCAAGGACGGGCTCACGCGATCGCGAACGCTCTTTCGACCAGCAGCCGGTGGCAGGCCTGGGTCAGGTCTGTAGCCGATCTTGCCTTGCGGGGCATCGAATGTGCCGGTTTCACGTCGACGACTTCAGCGGGAGCTTCACCATGGCGAGCACGCCCCGGGTCCGGGTCGCCGTCAACGGCTACGGCGTCATCGGTAAACGCGTGGCAGACGCGGTCGCACTGCAGACGGACATGGAACTGGTCGGTGTGGCCGATGTGGTCTCGGACTATCGCATCCGCGTCGCAGTAGAACGGGGCTATGCGATCTTCTCCGCTGCCGAGCAGGCGCGCGCGTCGATGGAAGCGGTCGGAATACCCGTGGCCGGCACACTCGACGACCTCCTCAGCCACGCCGACGTCGTGGTGGATTGCACCCCGAAGAAGGTCGGCGCGCAGAACCGCCCGCGCTATCGGACCGCTGGGGTGAAGTCGATCTGGCAGGGAGGCGAGACGCATGAGGTCGCGGGGTACTCTTTCGTCGCGCAGGTGAACTATGCGGGCGCCGTGGGACGAGACTCGGCGCGCGTGGTCTCGTGCAACACGACGGCCCTGAGCCGCGTGCTCCATGCGCTGCACCGCCATGGGTGGGTGAAGCGCGCTCGCGCCGTCCTGCTCCGGCGCGGTACCGACCCGTGGGAGTCGCACGCGCACGGGATGATCAACACCGTGATCCCCGAGATGACGGTGCCCAGCCATCAGGGGCCGGACGCGCGAACGGTCATTCCGGAGCTCGACATCACGACGATGGCCGGCGCCGGACCGTACGCCCTGAGCCACATCCACTTCGCGATGGTACAGACGACGCGGCCCATCCGCCTCGACGAGCTCCGTGACGCGTTATGGGATGCGCCGCGCATCGCCTTCGTGCGCAGCACCGAGGGGCTTGTCGCGCTCAACAGCGTGATCGAGCTGATGCGGGATCTCGGTCGGCCGCGGGGCGACATGTGGGAAGTGGCCGTATGGGACGACGCACTCGCCGTCGATGACGCGGAGGTCTACCTCACCTTCCAGGTGCACAACGAGGCGATCGTCGTCCCCGAGACGATCGACTGCATTCGCGCACTGACCGGAAGGGAGCAGGACGCGGCGACGTCGATCGCCAGGACCGATGCCGCGCTGGGTATCATGAAGGCGTTCCTGCCGCGGACGACGCTGCCGATCGCGCATGTGACCGGTGCCGATGTCACGCACCCGGAGATGGCCCCGCGCTGACGGCGCCCCCGCGCGGGCCGCGACTTTCCTCATGGATGATGGCGTGAGTGTCGCCGCACTCACCGACCCCGCAGCACCGCTGCCCAGCGCCCCCACGAAACTGATGGCCCGCTGACTCGCCGTCTTACGATGCGCGCACCCGGGGAGAGCCCGCTCGCGACCGCCCGCGGCGCCGCTGCGGCAGGACGACGGGTTCGGGTCCTCCCCACGGCGGTGCACGCGGCTCCGACGCAGGGGTCGGTGCCCGCATCGGTGATGTGTCCCATGCTCCTGGAGGTAGCATGTACCATCAATGGCGTGCTGCGGTGATGCTCGTGCTGGCGGTGGCCCTCGGCAGCTGGACGGTGAGCTGTACCGATTCCAGGCCGCCCGTATCGCCGGATGCTCCCAGGCCGGTGGAAGTGCGGCTCTCAGCGGAACGCGCGCAGGCCGCGGCGGCCAAGGGGGCGCTCCCCCACGGGCGCGCGAACGTGCAGTGGATGGCCGAGGTGCACACCGCGGCCATGCAGGAGGTGACCGCGCACCGGCGGGAGTGGGCCGCGCTGCCACACGCGGCCCGCTGCGGCAAGATCGAGGGCGTGATCCGGTCGTTCGTCCCCGAGATCGCGGCCAGGACCGGCGTTGCGGACAAGGCGTTCTTCGAGGCCGCGATCACTGCGGCACGGTCGCGAATCGATTGCGCGGGCAACGGACCGTTGTCGATCTGGGGCGTTCCCCGGCGCGCGTTCGTGTATGCGCAATCGGATGACATCGTGACCGGCGTCTACACCAACTACACGGGTGCGCTCGAAGCAGCCATGTCGATCGATGGGACCCCCGATGAGATGGCGGCCGGCCTCGATCGCGTGCTGGTGACGGCGGCGGGAATCAATCCGGCCGATTACGAGGTACTGGCGGGGCTGGCCGCGCTCGGTGCATCATCTGCCTACTACTGGTACGAGTACGAGCAGGCCGGCGGCTGGGGCGGGGGAGGCGGGGGAGGCGATCTGGCGGAGCCGATGGCGATCTTCCGCCGGGGGCGGTGCGGCTACTGGTGCAGGGTGGGGTGGTCGGACCTCGTCGGCTCCGTGAGTGGCGCGGCGTCGGTCGTGTACGGGAGCGGCGGGACGGCCGTCGTCGCTCCGGGGGTCGTGCTCGCAGGGGCGGCAATCGGCGGGGCGGCAGGATCGGCGGCAGCGGCGTTCTAACCGGAGAGACTCTCATGCGCACACTGCTCTATCGTTTCGGCGCTGCGCTGTTCACGGCGGCGGCAATCATCGGCCTCTTCACCGTTACCGGCTTTCCGGAACCGCTCGGACGCCAGATCCTGATCGCCCTTGCCTCCGCAACGGCCGTCCAGGTCTACATCGAGGTGGTTCGGCGCCGGCAGGCGGGTCGCTGACACGCGCGAGGTGATGGGGAGCGTTGCGCACGGTCGTACGGCTTGGGCGGTAGCGGGGTGCTGCGCCCCGCCCGGGCTCGCTCTGCTCATCACGCTTGCCATCGCACCCCGGGCGCAGGGAACGCCGGGCACCACCGCGATCCTGCTGCACAACGTCGCGTTTGCGGTGGTGATGTACGTCGTGGCGATCATCGGCGCGTCCACGGGGTCGGCATGGGAACGCACCAGGGCGGAAGCCGCGTGGCTGTGGGTTCCCGTCATCGGGGCGGGTGCGCTGGTGGCGCATGCCGACGCGATGCCGTTCGTGGTCCTGCTGGCAGCCCTGGTCGAGGAGCTGGTCTTTCGCCGCTCGGTCCCTGAGCTGCTCGCGAGGAACCTCGGAGGCGCGTGGTGGCATCGCGGGTTCGCGGTGCTGCTCGCCCAGGCGTCGTTTGCCGGCGCCCACTTCGTCGGCGGGCCCGCGGACCAGTTGGGCAATGGTCTCCCCTTTCTCCGGCTGATGACGGCCGGGATGCTGCTGGCGACCATCTACGCGTCGGCGGGCTTGCTGTGGGCATCGGCCGTCCACGCGTTCCTCAATGAGTGCATGCGAACCGGCCGATTCGGGCCGTTCGACGCGCCGGGAATCGAGGCGACGACGCTCATCGCGGTGGGAGCGGTCGTCATGCTCGCCATTCAGGCGAAACACGGGGCGCGCGGCCGACGTATCGAAGAGACGAGCCACGTTGCCGGTCCGCCACCTTCGACGTCGCGTCCATGCCCCGATCCTCACGCTACGCAGTTGCGCTCATCGTGCTCCTTGGCTGCGCCGGGCCGGCCACGCCAGTCCCGGCGCCGGTGCCGACCGGCACGCCGGCTGCCGCGCCGGATACCTCGGCGCCACCCACCATCGATCCGCGGGCATTCGAGGCGTACGTCGGCCAGTACGCCGATGCCCCGGACGCCGACATGGTGCTGTCCATCTACGGCGACAGCGGGCGTTACTACCTGCATCCGACCGACAACCCGCGATTCGAGCTGACCCCGGCCGGCGTCGACACGTTCGCCGCGCTCTCGATCCAGCACCGCATCGCCTTCGTGCGCGATTCCAGCGGCCGCGTGACCGCGCTGCGCATGCGCGCGCGTACGCGCGACTTTCCGCCGACGCCTCGCATCAGCGAGCGCCCGATCATCGTGCGCTTCGTCGAGATGACGCGCACCGACACGATGATCCCCATGCGCGACGGCACGCGGCTGCATACCGTGATCCTCGCTCCAGCCGGGAGCAGCG
>DASTYL010000049.1:0-3041 GCA_035764975.1 Gemmatimonadaceae bacterium
CTTAGCCACCCCCTGGGGGCCGCCGAGCGGCGGCGAACGGCGGGAACGCCTCTTGCCCGCGAGGGGAGCGGCGACGAATCCCGAACTCGGAGAATGCGGTGACTGCCCCAACCACCAATCGTGTGCCCATCGACCCGGACGCGGCGATCCCGGATCTCGTGAAGAGCCTTGCCGACGACGGCAAGCGGCTGCTTGGCGACGAGGTGCGCCTCGCGAAGCTCGAGATGAAGGACAGCGTCCGGCAGGCGTCGCGCGGGGTGGTCTGGCTCGCGCTGGCGTTCGGGGTGAGCGTGGTGATGCTCGTGGCGCTTACGCTGATGCTGGCGACGCTGATCGGCGACCTCGCGAGCGGTCATATGTGGGTGGGTGCGCTCGTCACGGGGGTTCTGGAGCTCGTCGCGGCGGGGCTGCTGATCAGGAAGGGAGTCGGCGCATTCGCGACGGACGCGTATTCGCTCCCGGCGACCCGCGAGACCACCAGGGACCTCGCGAGCTGGGCCAGGAACCCCCAGCAAGCCTGACGGGCGTGGCGTCGTCGCGGGGGATGCTCGCCACCGGCATCCTCGCGATGCTGCCGCTCGTGCTCGGGGCCCAATCGCCCGCGACACAATCGCCGTCCGCGCAGCCCCGCGAGCCCCGCACGATCGTCATCGACGAACGGCTGGCGACGGACCTCCGGCTCGGCATCGGCGACCGCGCCGTGCTGGCGCCTGCCGCGGGGGCCGCGGGCGACACGGTCGTGATCGGCGCCATCGGCCGCCGGCGCGCCGACCCCTCGGAGATCGCCCGCGCGGAGTATCGCGTGCGGATGCACCTCGATCACCTCCAGCGCCTCACCGATGCGGGAGATCGGGTGGATCGCTTCGCGGTGGCCGTCACGGACTCGGCGCAGGTGGATGCAACCCTGCAGGCGATCAACTCGGCCGCGTTCGGGTTCCGCGCCCACGCATCGCAGGCCGTGGCCGTGGGGACGTCGCAGACCTTCCGCGTGGTGAGCCGGTTTCACCGGGCCATCGGCGTCATCACCATCGTGGCGAGCGCGATCTTCCTGCTCTGCATCATGCTGCTCAAGATCGACGAGCGGCGGCGCGACGTGGCCGCGCTCCGGCTGATGGGGATCTCGCGCGCCACCGTCGTCCGCTCAGTCGTCCTCGAGGCATCGCTCATCGCGCTCCTGGGCAGCGCATTCGGCGTCGCGGTCGGCGTGGTCGCCTCGGCGATCGTCAACCGGCACTATCAGGCGGTGTACCGGACGCCCCTCGTGTTCTCGTTCGTCACGCAGGAGATCGTGACGCTCGCCGTGGTGCTGTCCCTCGTCCTGGGTATCGGTGCCGGCGCCCTCGCGGCGCTCCGCCTGGTCTCGGTGCGACCCCTCGACCTGTTCGGGCGCTGAGCGGCCCATGACCCTCGCGCTCGCATTCGCTGCGCTCGTCCGCCATCGCACGCGGACGCTGCTCGCGATCCTCGGCGTCGCCGTCTCCGCGGCGATGCTGCTCGACATGGTGATGCTGTCCAGCGGCATGCGGGAATCCTTCCGCGACCTGCTGACCTCGCGCGGGTTTCACATCCGGGTCACACCGCGCGGGACGCTTCCCTTCGACACGGAGGCGACGCTCGGCGCGGCCGGTGCGCTCGTCCAACGGCTCCGCACCAATCCGGAGGTCGCCGCGGCCAGCCCGGTGCTGGGGGGGCAGCTCTTCTTCCCGCGTGGCGACACGACCGTGACGGCGATCGCGCTCGGGATCGAGCCGCAGGCCCAGGGCGACTACCAGCTCGAGGCGGGACGCGATCCCGTTCGCGACGACGAGATCGTCGTGAGCGACGACCTGTTGCGCGCGCTCGCCGCCCGGATCGGCGACACGCTCACGACCGCGGCGGCGTTCGATGCGCAGCTCCGGAATCTCACCGGGGAGCGCCGGCTCGCCATCGTGGGACAGGCGCGGTTCCTCTTCTTTCCCGCCGGGCAGCGCGCGGCAGCGGCGCCCCTCGCGACGCTCCAGGCCATGAGCGGGCGCCCTGATCAGGCGTCGCTGATCGTCGTGAAGGTGCGCGACGGGGTGCCGGCATCCCGGGTCGCGACGTGGATCGAGCGCGGTGCCCCGCGCGTATCCGCGACGGCGATCGACGCGGTGCTGCAACAGACCGATGAGCGCCTGAGCTACTTCCGGCAGCTCGCGTTCATCCTCGGTGCGACGAGTCTGGTCGTCGGCTTCCTGCTCGTCACGACGCTGGTGACGGTGAGCGTCAACGAGCGCATCGGCGAGATCGCGGTCCTTCGCGCGCTCGGCGTGGCGCGCGAGCGGGTCGTGCTGCAGATCGTGCTCGAAGGGTTCGGGATCATGCTCGCAGGCACCGCACTCGGCCTCGCGCTGGGCCTGGTGACCGCCCGGTATCTCAATGCGATCCTCGCATCGTTTCCCGGGCTGCCTGCCGCGATTGATTTCTTTCTCTTCCAACCCCGCGCCGCGTGGACCTCGCTGGGGCTGCTCGCGGGCGCGGGCGTCCTCGCGGGGATATATCCCGCATGGCGCGCGGCCTCGCTTCCGATCGCGCGCACGCTGAGGGAGGAGGCCGTGGGATGACCGACGACCGCATGGTGCCGGTGATCCGGACGGCAAACGTGCGCCGCGACTTCGTCATGGGCGGGGAGCCCGTGCACGCCCTCCGTGGCGTGAGCCTGCAGGTCGACCGGGGGGAGTACGTCGCCATCGTCGGCCCCTCGGGCTGCGGCAAGAGCACGCTGCTGAACCTGCTCGGCGCGATCGACCGTCCGGACGGCGGCGAGGTATACATCGATGGCGTGCGCGTGGACACGATGCGCGACCGCGACGCGACGCGGTTCCGGCTGCGTCAGGTCGGTCTCGTCTTCCAGCGCTTCTATCTCATGCCGACGCTCACGGCGCGTGAGAACGTCGAGCTGCCGATGGCGGAAGCCGGCGTCGGCAAGGCGGAGCGGCGCGCGCGCGCGATGGAGCTGCTCGACTACGTCAACCTCGGGCGTCGTGCCGGACATCGGCCGCACCAGCTCTCCGGGGGCGAGC
>DASTYL010000050.1:0-23844 GCA_035764975.1 Gemmatimonadaceae bacterium
GGATCACGAAGCCCTTCTACGAGACGACGAAGGCGGACTACCACAAGGCGCGCATCGAGAGCATCATGCTGGCGATCGCGAAGGGGGACGCCGCGCTGCGCGAGCAGGTGCGGGAGTGGCGCGACAACCCCTTCAACCCGCACCTGATCGCGCGGATGCGGACGGTGGCCTACCAGAAGAACGTCCTGATCAAGTACATCCAGACGCTCATCGCCTGGGGTGACCAGCTCTTCCGGCAGGACACCATCGAGTCGAACAACGAAGCGACCCAGCTGTACATCCTCGCCGCGTCGATCCTGGGGCCGCGTCCGAAGAGCGTGCCGCGCCAGGTGCCGAACCCCGTGCGGACGTATTACCAGCTCCAGCAGGCGGGGATCGACCCGTTCGGGAACGTGCTGCGCGAGGTGGAGAACCTGCTCCCGGTGGCCTCGTCCACCGGCACGACGGACCCGGACACGCCCGAGCTGCCGAGGCTGGACGTGCTGTACTTCTGCATCCCCAACAACGAGAAGCTGCTGGGGCTCTGGGACACCGTGGCCGACCGGCTGTTCAAGCTGCGGCACTGCATGAACATCGAAGGGGTGGTGCGGCAGCTTCCGCTGTTCGAGCCGCCGATCGACCCGGGGGCGCTGATCCGGGCGGCGGCGGCGGGGGTGGACATCGGGTCGGTGCTGAGCGACATGAGCGCGCCGCTGCCGCTCTACCGCTTCACCTTCATGATCCAGCGCGCGCAGGAGCTGTGCGCGGAGGTGAAGGCGCTTGGCAGCGCCATGCTGAGTGCACTGGAGCGGCGCGACGCGGAGGCGTTCGCATTGCTGCGGTCGAGCCACGAGCAGACGATGCTGAAGCAGGTCAAGCTCGTGCGCGAAAGCCAGGTGGAGGAGGCGCTGCGGACGAGGGAGTCGCTGGAGGAGGCGCGGAAGGTGGCGGCGATCCGGATGGCGCACTACGAGTCGCTGATCACGGCTGGCTGGAACGACTGGGAGAAGGCATGGCTCGGGCTCACCGTCGGTGCGATGACCCTCGAGACGGCCGCCACGATTCTGAACGCGCTCAGCTCCGCGGTCAGCTTCATTCCCGAAGCGGACGTCGGCGTCTCCGGCTTCGGCGGGACGCCGACGGTCAAGGTCAAGTTCGGAGGCAAGAACGTCGCGAACGCGACCGGCAAGACCGCGGAGGTCCTCAAGGGCGTCGGGAACATCATGCAGATGAGCGCCGGCATGACGTCCACCGTCGCCGGGTACGAGCGCAGGGCGGAGGAGTGGGAGCTTCAGAGGAACCTTGCCCGCCAGGAGCTGCCGCAGATCGAGAAGCAGATCGAAGCCGCGAAGCTGCGCCACACGATCGCCGTGCAGGACCTCGCCAACCAGGGCACGCAGATCGAGCAGGCGCTGAAGGAAGAGGAGTTCATGCGCGAGCGATTCACGAGCCAGGAGCTCTACGACTGGATGGTCGCGCAGCTCGCGACGGTCCACTTCCAGAGCTACCAGCTCGCGTACGACGTCGCGAAGCGCGCAGAGCGGTGCTTCCGCTACGAGCTGGGGCTCAGCGACTCGAGCTACATCCAGTTCGGTTATTGGGACAGCCTGAAGAAGGGGCTTCTCGCCGGCGAGCGGCTCTCGTACGACCTCAAGCGGCTCGAGGCGGCCTACCACGAGCAGAACCGGCGCGAGTACGAGCTCACCAAGCACGTCTCGCTCGCCCAGCTCGATCCGGTCGCGCTCCTGCGGCTCCGCCAGAATGGGGAGTGCTTCGTGGACATCCCGGAGACCGCGTTCGACATGGACTACCCGGGGCACTACTTCCGGCGGCTCAGGAGCGTCTCGCTGTCCATCCCGTGCACCGTGGGCCCCTATACGACGGTGGGGTGCACCCTCACGCTCACCAGCAACCAGCTGCGCAAGGATTCCACGCTGGCCGGCGGCAAGTACGCGCGTGACCTCACGGCCGACGATCCGCGGTTCCGCGACGAGATCGCCGCCATCCAGTCGATCGCGACGAGCAACGGCCGCAACGATGCCGGACTGTTCGAGCTGAGCTTCCGGGACGAGCGATACCTGCCGTTCGAGGGAGCGGGAGCGATCAGCAGTTGGCACATCAAGCTGAACAAGGACCTGCCGCCGTTCGACTTCACCACCCTCGCCGATGTGGTCATCCACCTGGAGTACACGGCGCGCGAGGGCGGTGAGCTCCTCCGCGCGAAGGCGGTGGAGGAGATCGACGACAAGCTGAACGCGATGGCGCTGGCGCAGTCACGGACAGGTCTCTTCCGCGTCTTCGACCTCAAGCGCGAGTACCCCGACAAGTGGTACCGCTTCCTCAACCCCGCCAACCCGGCGGACGATCAGGCGATCGTGCTCGACGACCTGACGGAGCGGCTTCCCTACTTCACACGGAAGTTCACGACGAAGAAGGCGCGGCGGATCGAGGTCGTGGCGCGCATGAAGGATGGTGGAAGCTACAAGGTGCTCCTCTCACCGCTGGGAACCGCGGCCGGCGACCAGCTCTCGCTCGCCTCGGACACGGCATATACGGGGATGCACCGGGCGTCGAAGGATCTCACGGGGAGCGAGATCGCCTTCGGGGCGTGGACGCTCAAGCTCCGCGAGGAGAGCGCGACGGACTTCAAGTCGCTCGCGCCGGACGCGGTGGACGAGCTGTTCCTCATCACCAACTACACGGTGGCCTGATGCTCACGCCCGGCGAGGTGGACGAGGTCGTACGACGGATCGTCGCGCGAATGGATCCCGAGCGCGTGATCGTCTACGGTTCGTACGCGAAGGGGACCGCCACCGCGCGGAGCGACCTGGACCTGCTGGTGGTCCTCGAGACGGACCTGCCGATGCGCAAGCGCGCGCGCGACGTCCGCGCGATGTTCGCCGATGCGCTGGTGCCCGTCGACGTGCACGTGTACACGCCCGAGGAGGTCGAGGAGTACGGCCGGGAGCCACTCGGCTTCATCCGCTGCGTCCTTTCGACCGGCCGGGAAGCCTACCGTCGGTTGCGGCGGGAGGTCGCGTGAGCCCGCGCTGCCGCGCGCCCCTACCGCCCGATCGTGAACGGCGGATAGTCGTCGTGCAGTAAGAGCAGGTACGCCTCGACCCGCGTCGACCACCGCAGCGCACCGGCACCGAACCGGTACAGCCCCGGCGGATAGGTGCCCGTGAACACGATGCTGAACCACGCGACGATCGTCGTGATTCCCCAGACGATGCCGAGCAGCCAGAGTGCGACCAGCTGCGGGAGGGCGAGGAGGATCCGGAACAGCACCGACGTGACGCGGCGTGTGCCCTCCACCGGCACGAACGCGAGACGCGCAGGGTAGTCGCCGTCGCCGAAGGGGGGATACTCGTCGCGCAGCAGCATGAAGTACGCGTTCGCGCGCACGCGCCAGCGGAGGAACCAGTGCGCGAAGCGGTAGAGCATGTGCGGATGCTGCGCCGTGAAGACGATCGCGAGCCACGCGATGATCGTCGCACAGAAGACGAAGAAGCCGATGATCCCGAAGCTGCTGCTCCACTCGAAGCCGCCGTCCCGCTCGGAGGACGACTGCGCGCCCCACGAGAGCGCACCCGCCAGCGGGCCGCCGACGAGGATCAGGTGCGGCAGCGCGAGGAAGAGGCGGAAGAACGCCGTCACGCGATTGCGGTGCTCGATGGCCGGCTCGAGCTCCACGCTCACCGGGTGAGGTGACAGGCCTTCGTATGGATGATCTGCCGCGTAGCTCGACACCGGGGGCCTCCGATAGAGGGGGGGCGTGACGACGGCGCGCTCGCACGGACGGCGCCACTGGTCACTACGGGGGCCGCGGCGACCGGTTTCCAGCGCAGGCGGTAGCGGGCGGGGCAGTCGATGCGGTCGGGCCCTTCGCGACCTTCGTGTCCTTCGTGTGCTTCGTGCCTGAGTGGTTTCGATCGACCGCCGGAGGGAGCCGGAGCTCCCGAGCGGTTCTGACCCACCGTCCGTTCTTCCGGTGACGGTCCAGCGTCTCCGGGTCATGTCTGTTCCGGAATGGATGATCATGCGACGCGGGACCGCGCCGACCTCGCGTCCGGGATCGTCGTCGATGCGGCAATATTCATCCACTCCCGGTACGGTCCCGGCCTCGTGGAGTCTGCCTACAAGGCGTTCCTCGCGCACGAGCTGCGGCTGCGGGGGCTGACGGTGCGAACGGAAGTCGATATTCCGGTGACGTATCGGGGAGTGAAGGTCGAACTCGGCCTGCGGCTGGACATGCTGGTGGAGGAAGCCCTCATCGTCGAGCTGAAGACCGTCAGTGCATTGGCGCCGATTCATCATGCGCAGCTGCTCTCATACCTCAGGCTGAGCGGCCATCGGATCGGCCTGCTGCTCAACTTCCACGCAGTGCGGTTGCGGGATGGCCTGAGGCGGCTCGTGAATGACGAACCCTGGGACCCGCCAGCGTGAGGGCATCACGCGCTCCCTTCGTGCTCTTCGTGACCTTCGTGACCTTCGTGACCTTCGTGCTTGATTGGTTTTGATCTGTCGCTGAACGGAACCGCCCCGGCGCAGTAGGATCCGATTCAGAACCCCGGAAGAGCAAGCACGAAGGACACGAAGGACACGAAGGCCACGAAGGGGAGGCCACCGGCCCCAGCCGTCCCTTCTGAACCCACCGACGAGCAACCCTTTGTTGACATACCTAGAAGTGCAATGTATAATACAGCTAGGTATCAACCGATTCGCCCCCGGTCCACGTCAGACAGTCCGATGGAGATCAACAAGGACCTCACCGCCGCCTCCTCCACCCCCATCGTCCTCGCGATCCTCGCCGAGGAGGACAGCTACGGCTACGCCATCCTCCAGCGCGTGCGGGAGCTCTCCGGCGGACGCATGGAGTGGACGGACGGGATGCTCTACCCCGTCCTCCATCGTCTCGAGCGGCTCGGCCACATCGAGGCGCGGTGGGAGCAGGCGGAGACGGGACGAAAGCGGAAGTACTACCGCATCACCGCGCAGGGCAGGGAGCAGCTCGCCGAAGAGCGCCGGCAGTGGCAGGCGGTGGATGCGACCCTGCGGGGGATCTGGGGCTCCACCGCGTTTCCCGAGCCAGCCCCCCGCCGGCTCCGCTGGCCGCTCCCGCGGCCGGACCGCTGGTTCCTCCCCGCCGGGCTCATTCCCCAGGGGGCATGACATGCCAAGTCCCGACACTCAGATGGAAGTCCTCGAGGAGCAGATCGCGCGCTGGCGCGAGTACCTCGCCCGCCGCCAGGCCATTCACTCCGTGGACGTGGCCGAGCTGGAGGATCACCTCCGCGAACGGATCGCGTCGCTCATGGACGCCGGGCTTGCGCCCGACGAGGCGTTCCTCGTCGCTGTCAAGCGCATGGGCGAGCTCGATGCGCTGTCGCGCGAGTTCGCGCGCGAGCACTCGGAGCGGCTGTGGAAGCAGCTCGTGATATCCTCCGCCGACATCGGCGGGGACGAGCCGGCGGCGCGGAAGGACGCGATGGTGGCGTTCGGGCTCGCGGCGGCGGCGGTGCTGCTGTTCAAGCTCCCGGCGCTCTTCGGTTTCGGACTCGAGGGCGGCAACGAGAACGCGTACGCGCGCAACTACAGCTTCTTCGTGCTGCCGCTCCTCGTCGGCTACTTCACCTGGAAGCGCGGCCTGCCGGACACCGGCGAGCAGGCGCTCCGCCGCACGACGCTGGGCTGGATCGCCGCGGGCTTCGCGGCGGCCCTCGTCTTCGCGAACGTCTATCCGTTCCGGACGGGCGGCAACACCGAAGTGCTGACGGTGATCCACCTGCCGATCGCGCTCTGGCTCCTCGTCGGCATCGCGTACGCGGGCGCCCGCTGGAGCGAGGTGTCGGGCCGCATGGACTTCATCCGCTTCTCCGGGGAGCTGTTCATCTACTTCGTGCTCCTCGCGCTCGGCGGCGGCCTCGTGATGGCGTCGACGTTCGGGATCTTCGGGCTCATCGGCATCGATCCCGAGCCCTACGTGGAGACGTGGCTTCCGGCCGGTCCGCTGGCGGGCGTGATCGTCGCGTCGTGGCTGGTGGAGGCGAAGCAGAGCGTCGTCGAGAACATCGCGCCGGTGCTGACGCGCCTCTTCTCGCCGCTCTTCGCCGCGGTGCTGCTCGCCTTCCTCGGCGCATTGGTGTTCACCGGGAGGGGGATCGCGATCGAGCGCGAGGCGCTGATCCTGTTCGACCTGCTCCTCCTGCTCGTCCTCTGCCTGCTGCTGTACTCGCTCTCCGCCCGCGACCCGCAGGCGCATGCGGGCCCATTCGACATCGTGCAGATCGTGCTGGTGGTGAGCGCGCTGCTCGCCGACGCGGTCGCGCTCTCGGCGATCGCCGCGCGGATCACCGAGTTCGGGTTCACTCCCAACCGCGTCGCCGCGCTCGGGATGAACGTGATCCTGCTCGTCAACCTCGCCTGGTCGGCGGTGCTCTACCTGCGCTTCCTGCGCGGACGCGGCTCCTTCGCCGCCATCGAGCGCTGGCAGACGAGCTATCTCCCCGTGTACGCCGGCTGGGCGGCGCTCGTGGTGATTGTGTTTCCGCCGTTGTTCGGGTTCATCTGAAAACGATTGCGGGATGCGGGATGCGGGAGGATCGCACTTCGGGGTTCGCCTCCCGCATCCCGTATCCCGTATCCCGTATCCCGCATCCCGCATCCCGTATCCCGTATCCCGCTCGCGAGCGGGATCACGCGGCGTGACGTTGCAGGAATGCCGGATCGAGTGCAGCATACTCACATGGCTGACTGGTCCCGCCGTGTCATCGCGGCCGCTGCGCTGATCGCGGCGGCCGCTCTTCCCGTAAAGGCGCAATCCCCGACCGGGCAACCGGCCGTTGGCGCATGCGCGGTCGCCCCCGGCGCCGAGGTGGCGCTCGTCCTCTCCGGCGGCGGCGCGAAGGGGCTCGCGCACATCGGCGTCCTTCGCGTCCTCGACAGCCTTGGCGTCCGGCCGACGAGCGTCGTCGGCACGAGCATGGGCGCGCTCGTCGGCGCGCTGTACGCGAGCGGGCTCTCGGGCCGCGAGATCGACACCCTCGTGCACGCGCTGCGGATCGAGTCGCTGTTCGGCCCGTACCTGCCACGCGTCACGCTGACGGGCGGCGAGCTCGCCACGCCGATCACGGTCGCGAGCCCCGCGTTCGAGCTGGAAAAGCGTGGCGGAAGCTTCTCGCTTCGCAGCCCCGTCGCGCGCGAGAAGCCGCTCAACACGCTCCTCAACGACGTCCTGCTGCACGGCAACCTTGTCGCCGCCGGCGACTTCGACCGCCTGCCGCGCCGCTTTCGCGCCGTCGCCACCGACTTCGCGACCGACAGCGCGGTCGTGCTCCAGGGAGGCGACCTCGCCGAGGCGGTGCGGGCGAGCATCGCGATTCCGCTGGTATTCTCGCCGGTGACGCGGGAGGGGCGCGTGCTCATCGACGGCGGGCTCTCCTCGAACGTGCCGGCCGGCGCCGCGCGGGCGATCACGCCAGCGCCGCTGGTGATCTCCGACGTCGGCGGATTCCTGGTCGATTCCACGAGCGTCCCGTCCACCGCGACGCTCGTCGGGTTCCTGCTCGATGCATTGTTCACGCAGCCGCGGGATTCGCTCCCCGCGCGCGACGTCCGCATTGCGCCGGAGGTGCGGGAGTACCTGCCGCTCGACTTCGCGCCGGTGACGGTGGACTCGCTCATCGCCCGCGGCTACCGCGCGGCAGCGGAGGCGTTCGGTGAGTGCACCCCGGCACCTGCGCCCACCGCGATCCGCGACACCGCGAGCCGGCATCCCGTCGACGAGGCGTTCATCGCTGACCGGCTCGCCCGCATCGTGAGCGAGGGGGAGTTCGAGAGTGTCTGGCTGCGGCCGATGGTTGCCGCGGCCGACACCACCGCGCTGGACTTCGCACCGGTCGCACAGCGGGCGCCCGAACGCCTCATCGTCGGCCACGTCGCGTACGACGCGAAGACCGGCGCGGCGCTGTGGGTCGCCACCTCGCGCAACGCGCTCGCGCGCGGCCGGCTGAGCGCGGGAGGCGCGGTTGTCGCCGGTGAGTCGCGCCAGCAGCTGACGCTCGAGCTCACCGCGTTGCGCCGGAGCGGCACTGCGATTCCGCCGCGCGTGCCGGGCGACGACGAGGTGCAGCTTCCCGATCCCCGGCTCGACGTCGCGCCCTGGTCCACCCGCGTGCTTCAGGTCGCGCGCCCGAATCTCACGATCTCCGGCGTGCGCGAGATCGTGCGCCTGCACGACGCGCGCGGCCGCGAACGCGCGCGCACGTCCACGCGCGACGGCATCGTCTTCCTGGGCGCGACCGGCACGCCGACGCCGACGTGGCAGGTCGCGGTCGGCCCGATGGCGCACGTGTGGCGCCTCGACCGCGGTGCGCTCACCGATCCCCGCACGTACGTCGCGTGGGGCGGCCTCGCGCGCGCGGCGCGCGTCGTCGCGTCGGATGCGGTGAGCCCGGTCGTCGCGAGCCCCTCGATCGTCGCGACCGAGGCGCTCTGGCTCGACCGCTACTGGCGGGTGGGCGGCGAGTGGAATGGCTACGTGCCGACGGGCAGTGTCGTGCTGCGCCACCGCGCGGCGGCCGGGTGGGGAGAACGGCTGCCGGCGAGCCGGTTGCTCGTCCTCGGCGGCTCCGACGGTTTCCCCGGGCTGCATCGCGATTCCTGGCGCGCGACGCGGACGGCGTCAGCGACGCTCGGCGTGCTGTATCGCATCGCGGGCCCGGTGTCGGCCTATGCCGACGCCGGCGCGGGATGGACCTCGCTCGCCACGGCCGCGAACGAGCTGCTGCTGCAGGATGCCGCGCGCGGCAGTCTCGTCGGTGCCGAAATCGGCATCACCGCGCCAACGCCGGTGGGCGCCGTGGTGCTCGGCTACGGCCGGACCACGCGAGGGAGCTCGGTCCTGCGGATCCAGGTCGGGCGCTGACCGCGTGACGCCGGGCCGCACGCGCGCGTCGGCATCACGCCAACTCCGCGCGTTCTCCCCGATTCCAGATGTCGAGCCGATGAGCCCTGATGCCACCGCCCCTTCGAGGGAGGACGTCTCCGCGTCCGCCCGGATGATGACGTTCCTCTTCACCGTGGCGGAAAAGCCGCAGGGGTGGGACGCGGCGCATCCGATGATGCGGGGCAGCATGGAGATGCAGCGGTTCGCCCATCCGATCCACCTCGGCGTGGTGGGGGCGGAGGACATGACCGATGCCTATGCGATCGTGCTCGAGAACCTGCGGCCGACGTTCGCCGACCACCCGTCGCCGCTCGAGGTTCGGTTCGAGCCCATCGATCCGCCATCTTCGGCGCGGGCGGGGATCTGGCGCCGCCACCGGCCGATCGACATGGACATCACGTGGACCGACGCTGACTGATCGCGTCGCGTCGCCGCGCCAGGTGTGCTGAGCGCGCGGCTCCTGTTGCGGCGGCGCCGCGCCGGTGGAGTGTGGCCGGAAAGCGCCGACCGGCGCCCGTACTGCGGCGCCGGTCGGTTGTGTCACGCTGCCGAGGGCAGGGGCGAGCGGGCTCAGTAGCCCCGGTCGCGCCCGCGGCCCCCGCCGCCACCGTAGCCGCCGCCACCACTGCGCCCGCCGCCGCCACCACCGTAGCCACCGCCGCCGCCGCCGCCGTAGCCGCCGCGGCCGCCGCCACCACCACCACCACCACCACCGGGCGTGCCGCCGCCGAGGCGCTGCACGTTCTCCGCGGCCGGGCCCTTCTGCCCCTGGACGATCTCGAACTCCACGCTCTCGCCCTCATCCAGCGACTTGTAGCCGCTCCCCTGGATGGCCGAGTGGTGGACGAAGCAATCCTTGCTGCCGTCCTCCGGGGTGATGAAGCCGAACCCCTTTTCGCTGTTGAACCACTTTACGGTGCCTTTCACCTGCGTGTCTCCGATCGGGTCTCAGGGTCATGGTGCGGCGGCGGAATGGTGCCGCCCGCCGTGGATGATGCACGTTTCGCTCCCCGGCGGCGAGGGGGGGGTAGGGGCAGCCGGGGGCGGGAACGCTGCGAGTGGCTGTCCGGACGACTCCGGGGGCCCCGGCCTGGCAGGATCGGCGGGGCACGCCCTAGCTCCCCGTCGTCACCTCTTCGTACGCCACGGTGAGCGGGTCGCGCGCGCCGGGCTGCCCGAACCTGCCCCACGCATCGAAGCCGGCACGCGGATCGCGCATGGTCATGATCTCCTCGCGCGAGCGGCCCGCCTTCACCTGCATGTCCACGAACGCGAGCAGCGCGACGAGGTAGTCGCGGAAGCCGAGCAGCTCGGCGGATGAGCCGGTGGCCGGCTTGCCCGTCCCCGCGTGGCCGAAGATGTAGATGGTGTCCTTGTCGTGCCCGTGCTCCACGTGCTCGAGGATGCGCGCCCAGTTCCGCAGCGACGCGCCGGCCGCGCGATCCACCACCGGGTGGCGCTGGTTGAACATCAGGTCGCCCATGTGCACGACGTTCGCGCGCTCGAAGGTGATGACCGCGTCGCCGCTCGTGTGCCCCCGCCCGTGATGCCGGGCGATGATGCGCTCGTCGCCGAGCTCCGCCGACCAGGCGTGCGTGAACGTCGTGTCGGGATACAGCGGCTGCGGCGCATCCACCGCGGCCTGCGAACCCGCCGCGGCGGCGGCCTGCGCCTGCTGAGCACCAGGCGCCCGCCGCAGGTGCTGGTCGGCCATCGTGTGCGCGACCACGTGCTTCGCCACGCCGCGGAAGACGGGATTGCCGGAGGTGTGGTCGCCGTGATGATGGGTGTTGACCACGACGTCCACGTCGTCGCGCTTCGACCGTGACCGCAGCCCCGAGAGCAGCGCGCGCGCCGCATCCGGGAACTGGGTGTCCACCACCGCGACCGCATCCGCGTTCACGAGCCAGCCGACGGTGCCGCCCATCATCGTGAACGTGCCGACGTTGCGCCGGACGGGCGTGAACACCGGCTGCGGCTGATTCGGCTGTCCTTGCTGCGGGCGCTGCGCGGTCAGTGGCCGGGCGAATGCGGCGCCAAGCGCGGCGGCCGCCGTGGTGGCGAGAAAGTCGCGGCGGGTGGGGGACATCGACTCCTCCGGGTTTCGTCGTTGGTCTCGTGATGCCCTGAGTATGCACGCGTGCACCGCGGCGCACGAGGGCCCCGGCCCGCTACCGATCCCGCGCGATGAAGTCCGCCAGTCGCGCCAGGTGCAGGGATCCGTACCGCAGCAGCGGATCGACCGGCGGCGCGCTCATGCCCGTCGCGCGCGCGACCACGCGGATCATGTGGGCCACCGGCGCGGCGCCGTTCTCCCGGAAGTAGCCGAGCAGCTGCGAGCCGCCGAGGCGTGTGAGTGCGGCGACCGTGAACAGCACGGCGAACCCCTCGCCGGCGGAGAGGCCCACGGCCGTGGCCGCGCGCAGCGTTCCGCCCCCGAGCATCGCCCCCACCGCCTGGCCGGCCCCGTACACGGCGACGAAGGTCGCGAGATACGACGCTCTTGCCGACGGCGGGGCCACGCTCATCACCAGTGTGTTCACCGGTGCCGTGAACGCGCCCGTCCCGATCCCCGACAGCAGGTGCATCGCGACCACCAGCCAGACGCCGAGGGTGGGGACGCCGAGCATCATCAGCGGGTTGGTGCAGAGGAGCAGCGCGCCCGCGTACACCACGGTCCTGGTGCCGAAGTGATCGCCGAGCCGCCCCCAGAACCGGCTCGTGGCGGCCGTCGCGATGGTGCTGGTCGCGGAGAGGGCGGTCACCGCGATGAACGGCAGGTGCAGCTCCGTGAGCATGTACACGGTCAGGTGCGTCGTGAGCAGCCCGATCCCGACGCCGAACACCGCGCCGAACCGCAGGAGTGCACGGAACGAAGTGTCCCGCACGGGGCCCGCGAGCGCATCACGCAGCCGCACCGGCTCGATGCGGCTCTGCTGCCGGCGGGGGTGCGGGATCATCCGCAGCACGACGAGCGACACCGCGCCGAATCCCAGCGCGACCGCGAAGACGGCCGCGAATCCCGTGAGCGACCCCGGGTGCCCCGCGCGCCACCGGTCGAGCAGCGCGGCAGCGGTGAGCGCCACCGTCATCGCGAAGACGCCCTGCGTGCGCGCGCGGTTGGCGAAGAAGCCGTTGCGGATGCGCCGGGGCACGAGCTCCGCCATCCATGTGAGAAACGCGAGGTCGAACGTTGCCGTCCCGATCGACGAGAGCGTCATCGCCGCGATGAGCGCCGCGAGCCGCACCTCGTTCCGCACGGGGAGAAAGACGAAGGCGATGGCGATCGCGATCGAGAGGCGGCCGACCATGGCGCCGAGGAACGCGGAGCGCGGCCAGCGGCCGGCGCGCTCGATGCGCCACGAGATGTAGAGCTGGCTGAGGCGCGCGAGGAGCGGGAGCGAGGCGAGCAGGCCGATCGCCGCCGGACCGGCTCCCAGGGCGAGCGCGAAGCCGGTCATGATCGCGCTGCCCGTGAGCTGCGTGAACGCCGCTGACAGCATCCCTTCCTGCTGCACCAGCCGCTGCGCTGCTGCCGCGCGGGCGGGGTAGGCGGTCCAGAGCCCTGTGGGGCCGCGCGCGTTCCCGGATTCGCTGTCCGCGGGTGGTTCGAGTGGGGCGGGGGAGACGGGTCGGAATGGAGCAGGCGCGCCGGCGGACATGCCATCAGGACGCGCGAACGGGGGGAACGGCACGTTGATCTTCCCGAAAGCCGAACCGCTACGACGCGGCGTTCCGCCGGACGGGAGCGCTGAAGTTTGCGCGCCGTGCGGGCTTCCAGTGGCGCGGTGGTTCGACGTTGGCCTTGCTGCCCGCAGCGGTCCCCGTCCCCCGCGGGTGGGGGTATGTCAGTTCTGGCAATCTCGATCAGTTATCCTCGCCAGGCGCGGGTTAAGTGGGCCGGTTTGCCAGAACTGACATAGCCCTGCCTGACCGACGTGACCTCCATCGCCTTCGTCTCGACTCGGATCGCCGGAGCTGACATACCGATCCGGCCGGGAGGACCCCGACGAGTCCCGCGCCTGGGTATACTCGGACGCCGATGCGGCGACGGAGCGGTTCCGGAAGATCTGGGAGACCATGCACGTCGCGCCCTGATCGCGACGGCGCGTCACGCCGCGTAACCGGGCTGTTTCATGTAATCGGCCGGGTTGCCCCCCGGATCGTTCGGTCGTGTATGGGAGCATCCTCTGATGAATCGGAGCCTTCGCGAACATGCGCTCGCATCGGCTGCAATCAAAGACGGCGCTGCCTGTCCGCAGCACCCTGCCCGGCCTTCTGCTCGGCCTCGTTGCACTCGCTTGCGCACGGTCGCCGCGCACACCGCCGCGTGAGGCGGGGCAGGATGTCCAGCAGGCCGCACCGCCTGTCGCCGCACCGTCTGTCGCCGCACCGCCTGTCGCCCCACCGTCTGTCCCCGCACTGCCCGATTCCACGCCGCTCGTTCTCGAAGCCGCCTGTCAGGGCGAGGACTGCATGACCCGCTTTGCCGCCCTTGTGTGCGCCGACACGGACCTCCGGGCGACCGCCTCCGAGGCCGCGCCCATCATCGCACGGGCCTCCGCCGGTGACACCGTCGAAGTGACGCGGTCCGACCTGCACGTGCTGCGCAAAGGTCTCGTCGTCGTCCGCGGTACGGTGACGCTCCGGGGGGAGGACCTGTACACGGGCGACGAGGCGCTCGACGACTCGCTCGGCGACTCGCTCCGCTTCGTTCCTGGTGACACGCTTCACCTGCTCCGGTACATCGGCCTCGGGGCGTGGCACTGGATGCGACACGGGCGCCTCGAAGGCGGGATGGAGTTCTGGGCCGGCCCCGTGGGCGGCCGGGTGGGCGGCGCGATGCGCAAGCGGGACTCCACGCGTGCAGTGGCCCTGTCGCACCCGGAGGTCACCACGTGGTGGCAGGTGAAACTCCCGGACGGCACGACCGGCTGGTGGCGTGCCGATGACCGGAATGAGCTGCGCTCGATCCTCGACATGGAGCGCTGGACGGAGCTGCGCTGCGCCGGGCCCGATACCACGGCGGCATCGGCGCCCGCGGCGCGCGCGCACTAACCCGCCACGTCGTCCCGCGCGAAATCGATGAACCCGCGCACCGGATCTGCCCGCAGCAGCACCACCCGGATCCCGTCGCCGACCTGAAGGCCCCGGCGCCCGCGCACGAGCCGCCCTTCGATGCGCTCGTCTCCCGCGACGATCCAGGTGGCCTTCGGTGAGACGCCGGTGACCGACGCATCGAAGGAGTCGCCGACGCGGTCCTGCAGCCGCTCCGCCATCGCGCGCTTGCGGCCGAGTCGCTCGTTCTTCTTCTGGTCGCCGGTGACGTACTCGAAGTCGATGAAGCCGTGCACGCTGTCCGTCCGCAGCAGCACCACCGGCACCGTCATGCCGACCCTCAGCGGCTTGAAGCCGCGCACGACGCGCCCTTCGCCCATGCCGTTCGTCAGGCGTACCCAGGTGCCGGCATCGGTCACGCCGGTGACCTCCGCCTCGAACTGCTTCCCGATCTGCGCGCGCAGCACATCGGCCGCGCGCTTCTTCCGGCGGCTGCGCTCGAGCTTGCGCGATGCGTCGGCCGTCTCGTGCGCGAAGTCCACGAATCCCTTCGCGACGTCGGTGCCGACGAGCGTGACCCGCACCGTGTCGCCGACGTCGAGCCCTTGATCGCCGCGGACGACGCGCCCCTCGACGGGCGGGCTGACGAGTCGCACGTACGTGCCCTTGCGCGACGCGCCAGTGACCACCGCAGCGAAGCCGTCACCGACGCGATCCGCGAGCATCGCGGCGCCGGCCACCTTCCGCATCGTGCGCTCCACCTTCCGGGCCGCGTCGGCGCGCTCGGTGCACCGCTCGGCGATGGCAGTGAGCTCCTCGTCGGTATAGGGCGGGCCGCTCTTCCGCTCCACCGCGTACAGCAGCCGCTGCGTGACGAGGTCGGGGAAGCGCCGATTGGGCGCCGTCGAATGGACATAATCCGCCACGGCGAGCCCGAAATGCCCCATCTCGCGCCGGTCGCCGAGCCGGCGCTCCAGCACGTAGACGCCGGGGCCGAGCAGCTTGACGATGGCGAGTGAGAGCTCGGCGAAGTTTTCGGGGTCGGCCTCGCGCCGCGCGGCGAGGAACTCGCTCAACGCCACGCTGTCCGGCGTCGCGGGCAGCGTGACGCCATGTTCGTCGGCGATCGCGACGATGCGATCCCAGCGCTTCGGCTCGCGCACCACGCGGCGCAGCGACGGCGAGCCGTGCTCCATCAGGTACGTTGCCACCGCGCGGTTGGCAGCGACCATGAAGTCCTCGATCAGGTCCCGCGCGCGGTTGCGAGCCGTGACCTGCAGGTCGACGACCTTGCCGTTCGCCACGACGGGGCGCGCCTCCACGCTCTCGAAGTCCAGCGCTCCCGCGCGCTTCCTCGCTTCGCGCAGCCGCGCAGCCGCGGCGTCCTGCAGCCGGACCTGGTCGCGCAGGACCGGCGATGCGGCGAGAGGCTCGGGAACCAGCCCGTGCCCCTCGAGCCACGCGCCGACCCCCGTGTACGTGAGCTTCGCGTGGTTGTGCACGAGCGCGCGGTACACGTCGGCGCCGGAGATGTTGCCGTCGTCGTCCACGTCGAACTGCGTCACGACCGCGAGCCGATCCTCATTCGGGTTCAGCGAGCTGAGATCGGTGGAGAGGCGCTCCGGCAGCATCGGGAAGACGACGACACCGGTGTAGACCGACGTGGTGTTCGTCGCGGCATGGTCGTCGGCCGGGGTGCCCCGCGGCACGAGCGCGTTGACGTCCGCGATGCCGATGTACAGGCGGATGCTGCCATCTGGGAGCTCCTCGGCCACCTCCACCTGATCGAGATCGCGGGACTCCCGGTTGTCGATCGACGTCCAGGGGAGCGCACGCAGGTCGCGGCTGCCGGGCGGGAGCGCATCGTCCGAGGGATCGTCCACGGTCGCCGCCTGCTGCACGACCTCGGGCGGGAACTCCGGCACGAAGCCGTGGTCGCGCATCGCGGCTTCCGCGGCAAGGCGGAGGAGGGAAGGGTCCGGAACCGTCATGCGCGCAGCATGGATGGAACGCGGGTGCATGGCAAGGCCGGGGATGGGATTGGCCGGGCGCTCGGACCCGCTGCTAACATTCGGACGACTCGCACGTGTACCGTTCACCCCCGGGAAACGCTCCATGGCCGGCTCCAGCCTGCTCGCCCTGATCGACGACATCACCTCGGTCCTCGACGACGTCGCGGTCCTCACCAAGACCGCCGCGGTGAAGACGACGGGGGTGATGGGCGACGACCTCGCACTCAACGCCCAGCAGGTCTCCGGGGTGCACGTCGACCGGGAGCTCCCGGTCGTATGGGCGGTGGCGAAGGGCTCCTTCATCAACAAGCTGATCCTCGTCCCCGCGGCGCTCGCCATCAGTGCGTTCTTTCCCCCCGCGATCATGCCGCTGATGATGATCGGCGGGCTGTTTCTCTGCTACGAGGGATTCGAGAAGGTCGCGCACAAGGTGCTGCACCGCGACGGCGAGGAGGCAGCGCACCACCAGGAACACCTGCAGGCGCTCACCGATCCGACGGTCGACGTCATCGCCATCGAGAAGGAGAAGATCAAGGGCGCCATCCGCACCGACTTCGTCCTGTCCGCGGAGATCGTCGTCATCACGCTCGGCACGATGACCGGCCAGCCGATGCTCCAGCAGGTCCTCGCCCTGAGCGCGGTGGCGATCGCCGCCACGGTATTCGTCTACGGGCTCGTGGGCGGCATCGTCAAGCTCGACGACCTCGGCGTCGCCCTGCAGGCGCGGGCCGGCGCAGGGGCGCGCCGGATCGGGGGGTGGATCCTCCGCGCGGCGCCCGTCATGATGAAGACGCTGTCGTTCCTGGGCACCGCCGCGATGTTCACCGTCGGCGGCAGCATCATCGCGCACGGAATCCCTGCGATCGAGCATCTCATCCACGGGATCGTCGAACCCGTCGCAGCGCGAAGCGGGATCCTCGGGACGATCATGACGACGCTGCTCGACGCCCTCGTGGGGCTCGTCGCGGGCGGCCTGGCGGTCGCGCTGATGGCGGGCGTGATGCGCGTGCGCGGGGGACGCAGCGCCGTGGGCCTTGCCCTGATCGGCACCACGACCGCGCTTGCCGGATGCCAGCCCGCGTCTTCCCGGTCCGAACCCGTGTCGCCGACCCGCGCCGCCAACGTGCCGGGTGAAGCTGCAGCGCGGTCACTGGCGAGCGCCACGCAGCTTGTGGTCGTCACCACGGGCGGATGGGACTCCACCACCGGTGAGCTCCGGCGATTCATGCGGAGCTCCGTGGATGCGCCCTGGCGCGCCGAAGGCAGCGCGGTGCCAGTCGTCGTCGGGCGCATGGGACTCGCGTGGGGCGTGGGGTTCGATCGTTCAGGGCCGCGCAAGGTGGAAGGCGACGGGCGCGCACCGGCCGGTGTCTTTGCCTTCGAGACCGCGTTCGGCTTCGCGCCGGCCGATTCGATGCGATGGCTGCACCTCCCGTACCTGCCGCTCACGGCGAACACCGAGTGCGTCGACGACACCGCATCCGCGCACTACAACACGGTCCTCGAGCGTGACGCGGTGCTGGCGGTCGACTGGACCAGCTCGGAGCGGATGCGCCGCATTCCGCAGTACCGGCTCGGTCTCGTCGTCGGGTACAACACGTCTCCACGCGTGAAGGGCCGGGGGTCGTGCATCTTCTTCCATATCTGGGAAGGCCCGCGGTCCGCGACCGTCGGATGCACGGCCCTCGACGCGACGGCGCTCACGACGCTCATGGGCTGGCTCGACCCGCGCGCCCGCCCGGTGGTCGTGCAGCTGCCGGCCGCCATCCTTCAGGAAGTCCGCGAAGAATGGGGGCTGCCGGCGCTCGCCGCGGGATGACACGGCCGGCCCCCGCGCGCGCCTACCGCAACATCGGCGCGAGCAGTGACACGACGGTGATCACCACGATGATCCCGGCGACGTCGAGCAGCGCGCCGTAGCGGATCATCCGTGACAGCGGCACGTAGCCCGATCCGTAGACGATCGCGTTGCACGGCGTCGACACGGGGAGCATGAAGCCGAGGCTCGAGGCGAAGGTGGCGCCGAGCGCCGGGACCAGCGGATCGATTCCCGACGCCGTCGCGATCGAGATCACCACCGGCACCACCATGTTCGCGGACGCGGTGTTGCTCGTGGCCTCCGAGACGAGCACCGCGATCACGACCGATGCGACGAGCAGGCCGAACTCGCCGTGGATCGGGAGCATGCCCGTGAGCCCGCGGCCGAGCGCCTCGGCGAGTCCCGTCTGGAAGGACAGCACGCCAAGTGCGAAGCCGCCGCCGTAGAGCAGCACGACCCCCCAGTCGATGCGCGCGGCCTCGTGCCAGGTGATCGCGCGCTCGCCGTCGTTCCCGGGGAGCATGAAGAGCAGCACGGCCCCCGCCAGCGCCGCGATCCCTTCCGGGATCGTGCGGCTGAGCGCGAGGTACGCGGGGCTCCGGTCGCCGGCGACGACCGCGACGATGCCCGGCACGACCCACAGCAGCACGGTGAACCCGAAGGCGAAGGCAGCGGAGCGCTGGCCCGTCGTCCACCGGCCGAGTGCCGCGCGACGTTCCATGATCATCGCCCGGCTGCCCGGGATCTCGTGCACGCCGGAGGGACACAGCGCGTTGAGGTAGCCGTACATCACGAAGAACAGCACCACGACGACGGGCACGCCGATCAGCATCCACCGGAAGAACGGGATCTCCACGCCGACGAGCTCTCGGATGAAGCCGAGCCCGATGACGTTGGGAGGCGTGCCGACGGGGGTGGCGAGCCCGCCGATCGACGCGGCGAAGGTCGTCATCAGCATCAGCCCCGTCGCATAGCGCGGGTCGATGCGCGGCGCGCCTTCCCGCTCCTCGAAGAAGAAGGCCAGGACCGACATCCCGATCCCGAACATCATCGCCGTCGTCGCCGTGTTGGAGATCCACGCCGAGATGAACGCGGTGACGGCGCCGAACGCGAAGAGGATGCGCGAGGGGCGTGTGCCGACCCAGGGGAGCGAGAGGACCGCGTAGGCGAACCGGCGGTCGAGGCCGTGCAGGAAGATCGAGCGGGCGAGGATGAACGCGCCGATGAAGAGGAAGATCAGCGGGTCGGAGAAGGGCGCCAGCACCTCCTTCGCCGGCGCGACGCGCATCACTACCGCCGCCACCGCGCCGAGCAGCGCGGTCACCGGCATCGGCAGCACCTCGGAGATCCAGAGAACGACGACCGTCGCGAGGATCGCCGCGAGCCGGTGCGCGGGGCCGGAGAGCGACGGCATCGGCAGGAGGAGCAGGCCGATGAACACGAGCGGGGCGAGGATCACCCCGGCGCGCCGTCGAAGGCGCTCGAACCGGATCTCTCCGGGCGACAGGACCTCGCGGGGCACGACGGGGGCCGCGGCGGCGGAAGGGGAATGCATGGCGCAATCCTATCGCCCCGGTGCGTCCTTCAGCCAGAGCCTACGTCCGGTCGGCGGCGTCATCGCCGCCTCAGATGTAGCGGAGCCACCCTCCGGGGCGTCGCGCCTTGACCTTCGCATACCACCGGCACGCGGCGTACAACACCGCGACATCGACGGCGAACACGAGGTAGAGCAGCGCGAGCGTCCAGCGCTGTTCCTCGGGCACGGACGTGTAGGGAGCCGTCCGGTACCACTCACCGTGCGCACTGCCCGTGCGAAGCACGTTCACGAGCAGCGCCGACGCATGAATCAGCGGGATGTGGAGCAGGTAATAGAAGAGCGGCACCCGGCCGATCGTCGCCATCACGGAGGCCAGCCAGCCCCGCGCGCGTTCCGCGGCGGGGATCAGCGCGATCATCGGACCGAGCGTCATGAGCAGGAAGAGCTGCGACGCCGGATATTTCTGCTGGTCGAGCAGCCGGAAGAGGAACGGCCGCTCGCCGCCCTGCATCGCCGCGACGATGCCGCCCACCAGCAGGAACACCGCGCTGGCGGCGAGACCGATCCGCCAGCAGAGCCGGGCGCGTGCCGCCGGCTCGCGCACCATGATCGCACCGAAGCCGTAGCCGGCCATCATGACGCCGATCCACGGCACGAGCACATACAGCACGCTGAACGGCGCGACGACGTCGAATCCCGCGGGATGGACGAACTCCCACACGCGTCCGACGGCGCGTTCGGCACCGCCCGGCAGGAGGCGCGGCGGCAGCGCGAACAGCGATTGCAGCAGGATGACCGCCACGCCGAGCCAGCCGACGGTCCTGGGCGCGGCGCGCACGAACGCGGCGAGGATGACCATGCACCAGCCAAGCATCCAGATCACACCGGCGAGGACGAAGGTGCTGTAGTCGATGCCGAAGGTCCACCCGATCCGGATCACCGTCAGCTCGAGCACGACGAGCAGCAGACCGCGGGTGACGAGAAAGCGCGCGAGCGCGGAGGCGTCGCCGAGCTTGCGGCCGTGGAGGAAGGCGGCGGTGCCCGCGAGGAAGACGAAGCCCGGCGCACAGAAGTGCGTGATCCACCGAGTGAAGAAGATCCCCGCCGTCGGCCCACCGGCTGGGAGTCCCGAGTAGACCCGTACGTGATCGATGGCCATCAGCACCATGATCACGCCGCGGATGATGTCGAGCGACGTGATCCGACCAGGCGCGGCCGGCGTGACCTCGGCGCTGCGGGGGGTGACGTCCGCATCGAACGGCTGGGTCCTGGTGGTGACCGCCATCGCATCCGCCTTGCTGGGGGTGCGATACACTGGGGAACCCGGGCGCCTCGCGCAACGGTCCCGGGGCGGGGGGGACGGCTGGAAGGGACACGGGCGCATTGTGGGAACGACCTGGCCCACGGCAGACTATAACGTTCGAAGTCTCTCCCCTCCTCGACCGACGCCTGCACCTTCCCGCCGATGCCCTCCCTCCCGCCGCACCGGGTTCTCGCCGCTCCCATGGTCATGCTCCTCGCGGCGTGCCAGGACCTGCCGAAGTCGGTGAGTGGTCCGCCGTCGTGCGCCGTCTACGCCTCGCCGACGGCGGCGCCCGGGCACGTGCCTGATACCTCGCCATACGACGCGGTCTTCGCCGCCGCCGGTTCGGAGTTCGGCGTGCCCGCGGAGCTGCTGCGCGCCATCGGGTACGTCGAGACGGGGTGGCAGATGGTCGAGGGACACGAGGAGTTCGCGGGGATGCCCGCGGCGCACGGGATCATGGCGCTGCGCGGCGAGCGGCTGCGGGAGGGCGCCCTGCTCGCGGGCCTGGACGAGGAGGCGGTTCGCACGGACGCCGCTGCCAACGTCCGCGCCGCGGCGGCGCTGCTCCGCGCCTGGGCCGATTCGCTCGGCATCCGCGGCGACGACTCCGACGCCTGGGCGCCGGTCGTCGCGCGCTATAGCGGGATCGGGATGGCCGCGGGGCAGGGGAGCTACGTCGCCGAGGTGAGCGCCGTTCGGGGCGGGCGGCGTGCGGTTCCGGCAGCGGAACCGCGCAGCGCCGCCTTCGAGTGCGGCACCACGCCGCCGCCGCCGGCGGCCGACCAGGCCGGCGCGCTCTGGCGCGAATCGCCCAACTACAACGCGCGGATGTCGGGGGAGGGAGGCCAGGTGCACATGGTCATCATCCACAGCTGCGAGGGCTCGTACGCGGGGTGCTGGAGCTGGCTCGCGCAGTCCGCGTCGCAGGTCAGCGCCCACTACGTGGTGCGCGAGGATGGCGCCGAGATCACGCAGCTCGTGCGGGAGTCTTCGCGCGCGTGGCACATCGGCGCGACCTACGACTCCACGCTGAACCAGAACCACGACGGGCGACTGCACGGGATCCAGAGCAACCATTTCACGATCGGCGTGGAGCACGCCGGGTATGCGAGCCAGGCGACGTGGCCGGAGGAGCAGATCGATGCGTCGGCGAAGCTCGTCTGCGACGTGGCGAGGCGCTGGCAGATCCCGCGCGACCGGCTGCACATCGTGTCGCACGGGCAGCTCCAGCCGTGGAATCGCACCGATCCCGGTGCCAACTGGCCGTGGGCCGACTACATCGCCAGGATCGACCGCTACTGCACGGCGTGAGGGGTGACCGTCGCGCAGTAACCTCAGCCGAAGCGCTTCTGCGCGCGCTCCCGCGCCTTGCGCTCCACCAGTGCGCGAGCATCCTGATGTTGCGGCACATGGTCGGGTGTCCTGTCGCGGGGTGGATGTGGCGACGTCGGAGCGCGTCGCCTCTCAGTGATCTGCCGGCCGACGACCGAAAGCACGAAGGATCCTGACAATTTAGAAACTCCCGGCGCGCACCGGCCGTTGTATCCTGAGCAGCCCGCTCCAGCGTGCGGCGATTCAAACCCTCCCGACCGATCCGGTATCAAACGGGAGTCGCCGCGGAACCGCGCGGATCACTCATCACGGCTTTCCCCCCAAGCCATGCGCAGCGCTCTCGTTCGTCATGCCGGCATCCAGCTCGCGCTGGGCCTCCTGTGGGCCGGCGGACTCTCCGCCCAGCAGGCCGCACCCGGGCAGTTCGAGGCGCCGGTGGCCGGCGCCGTCCGCCGGACGACGGCCGTCGCAATCGACGGACGCATCGACGAGGCCGCCTGGCAGCAGGCCCGGCCGATCACGGACTTCCGCCAGTCGCAGCCGAACGAGGGGCAGGCCGCGACCCTCGCGACCGAGGTGCGCTTCCTGTTCGACGACGAGGCGCTCTACGTCGCCGCGCGGATGCGCGATCCCTCCGGGCGCGCGGGGATCCGCGCTCCGCTCGCGCGCCGCGACCAGCTGCTCGCCGCCAACGGGAACAACGGGTCGTTCAACTCGCTCACGACCGACAAGATCGCCATCGTGATCGATCCCTATCACAACCACCTCGACGACGTCGTCTTCGAGGTGAACCCGGCCGGCGTGCGCGGCGACCAGTTCAACGGCGACGCCTCGTGGGATCCGGTATGGGAGGCGGCGGCCCACGTGGACAGCGCGGGCTGGACCGCGGAGATGCGCATCCCGTACTCGCAGCTCCGGTTCTCGCGCGACTCGGCGCAGACGTGGGGGCTCCAGGTCCGCCGGTCGGCGGACCGGATCAACGAGCAGACCATGTGGTCGTTCCGCCGGCGCGACGAGAGCGGCGGCCCGGCGTACTACGGTCACCTCGAGGGGCTCGTGATCACCGAGCGCCCGCGCCAGGCGGAGCTCATGCCGTACGTCGTCTCCGGCGGCCAGTTCAAGTATGCGCAGCCGGGCGATCCCTACCGGGACGGCCGCGACCTGCGCTTCAACGCCGGCGCGGACTTCAAGTACAACCTGACGTCGAATCTCACTCTCGACGCGACGGTCAATCCCGACTTCGGTCAGGTGGAAGTCGACCCCGCGTCGCTGAATCTTTCCGCATACGAGACCTTCTACGAGGAGAAGCGCCCGTTCTTCGTCGCCAACCGCAGCGCATTCAGCTTCGGGGGCGCGAACTGCATGTTCTGCAGCAACTTCTCGGGGCTGGGCGTCTTCTACTCGCGCCGCATCGGCCGGGCTCCCCAGCTCAACGGCTACGTCAGCAACACCTCCGCCCACGCCGATGCGCCGGAGGACGCGACGATCCTCGGCGCCGCCAAGATCACCGGGCGGACGAGCAACGGGTACACGATCGGCCTGATGAACGCGGTCACCAGCCGCGAGACCGCGCGCTTCGTCCTGGACTCCGGCGATGCGGAGCGCACGCAGGTGGTTGAGCCGATGACCAACTACTTCATCGGCCGCGTGAAGAAGGACCTGCGAGATGGCGCGACGCAGATCGGCGTCGTGGCGACGAACGCCGTTCGGCGGCTCAGCGGCGACGCGCTCCTCGAGAGCACGCTGCGCAGCCGCGCATCGGCGGCGGGGCTCGACTGGGTGCATTCCTGGAGCAACCGCACCTACCAGTGGCGCGGGAGCGTCGTGGCGTCCGACGTGCGCGGGTCTGCC
>DASTYL010000051.1:0-5168 GCA_035764975.1 Gemmatimonadaceae bacterium
CTTGAGGTTGGGATTGAAGGTGCGGATCGCCGTAGACGTCGTGCTGAACTGCTTCGCCGCATTCGCAAGCGAGGTCACCTTCTCGAGCTGCACCCGGCGGACCCCGGAGCGTTCCGTATCGGTCAGGGCGCCGAACTTCCGCTCGAACGCCTCGCGCGACCCCACGGGAATCCGGACGGTGCTCGTGCGCCGCGGCGCCGTCACCCCGCGGATGAGATGCGGGTTGAGCTCGCGGATGGCCGCAATCGTCGTCCCGGCCGCTCGCGCGATTGCGGGCAGCGACGTCATCGCCGGCACCTCCACCGAGTCATAGGCGAACGGCTCCCTCGGCTCGAACGACATCCCGTAACGGGCCGGGTCCTTTCCGATGAGGGCGGCGGCGATGATCTGGGGAACGTACTCCCGCGTCTCCCGCGGCAGGGCGTCCTGATCCGAGAGCGCGAAGAACCGGTCCTCGCCGTCGGTGCCTTCCAGCTCCTCTTCGTACCGCGTCAGCCCCCGGGCGACCCGGCCCGGCCCACCGTTGTATGCGGCCGCGGCGAGATAGCTCGACTCGAACTGATCGTTCAGGTAGCGCAGGAAGCGGGCAGCCGCCTCGGTGGAGCGCACGGGGTCGCGACGTTCGTCGACCCACCAGTCCACCCGGAGGCCCACGCCCTTCGCGGTCTGCGCCATGAACTGCCACATCCCCACCGCGGCCGCACGCGAGCTGACCTGCGGATCGAACCCGCTCTCGACGAACGCGATGTAATAGAAGTCCTCCGGGACGCCGCCGGCGCGCAGCTTCTCGCGGATCATCGCCTCGTAGCGCGTCCCGCGCGCGAGCCGTTCCTTCGCCCAGCTCCGTGCCGGGCCGGTATAGCGGCGCACGTAGAACTCCACCCGGTCGTGGGTCTCGTACGGTGCCACCGCGATGTCCCAGGTCGGCGCCGTCTCGACGGCAGCCCCGGGGTTCGACGGGGACCGGGATTCGGCGGGCTTGGTGGCCGGACTGGCGGCCTCGCGCCCGCCGGCGCTCGAGCCCTCGCGCGGTCCGCCGGCCAGGGCGCCGGATTGGACCGCTACGGCCGCCGTTCCCGCCGTGCGATCGGGGGACGGGGTCTCATTCTGCACCGCCGGTGCAATGGGGGTGTCCGGACGGGAAGGCCGGCAGGCGCCCAGCGCTGCAGCGCCGAGCAGGACGATCGTGACAGCACGCATTTGTGGCCTCCCCATCGGACTCACCGCGTCGCGATGAAGTTGCCGAGTATGCGGTTGGTGGCGTTGAGAACGGCGAGGGCGGCACCCCGGGGCATCTCGCCGTCCGCGAGATAGGCGCCGAGCAGCCGGGCGGGACTCACGGGATCCTTGAGGACCACGGAGACGATGATCAGGTTCGCATCGAACGCCCGAACGGTCTTGATGCCGATCAGTTCGAAGTCGAGCTCACCCTTCGCGAAGGTCTTGAGCGCATGGATGGCCGCGTCGGCGGCGACACGCAGGTCGCCCATCGGGCTGGACTGGCCGTCCGCCCTGCCGCGATACTTCATGCCCGGGGCCCACTCGAGCTCGACTTCCGCGACGACCTGGCCCCCGCGCGAGCGGGAGAAGGTGAAGTCGGAAAACCGAAGCCGCTCCCGCCTGTTGTCGGGAACCGGGCTCGAAGTCGCCGATGGGTCGAGGTTCTGCTGTACGTCCGGCATAGGGTGGCGCCGAGGTGACGTGGGCATGGCGAAGCGGCGTCGCTCCGTATCTCTTACGAGCGAGTCCGGCAGAGGCAACGCCGCACGCCGGCCGCGTCGCCGGCTTCGGTGTTCGCTCGGGGCAGGTTCGGGCCGGATCGATCGACCATTCGAACGGAGGGCGTGTCGATGATTTTCATCACCGGGTTTCCGGGATTCCTGGGGTCGGCCCTCCTGCCACGCCTGCTCGAGCGGGCTCCCACGGCGACCGCGACGTGTCTGGTCCAGTCGCGCTTCGCGGCGCTCGCGCGGACCCGGCTCGAAGAGCTGTCGGAGGAGCATCCCGCGCTGGCCGGCCGGATCCGGCTGGTCGAGGGTGACATCACCGCCCCGGATCTCGGGCTCGGGGATCACGGCGCGGCGCTGGCCCGGGAAGTCGAGGAGGTCTATCACCTCGCCGCGGTCTACGACCTGAGCGTTCGCCGGGACCTCGGCATGCACGTGAACGTGGACGGCACGCGCCACGTGCTCGGCTTCGCCGATCGGTGTCCCCTGCTGCGGCGGGTGCACTACGTGAGCACCTGCTACGTCAGCGGTGCCCACGAGGGCACGTTTCACGAGCACGACCTCGCCGTCGGGCAGCGCTTCCACAACTTCTACGAGGAGACGAAGTACCTCGCGGAAGTGGAGGTCCGCGAGCGCATCGCAACCGGGCTGCCGGCGACGATCTACCGGCCGGCCATCGTGGTGGGCGACAGTCGCACGGGGGCCACGCAGAAGTACGACGGACCGTATTTCGGCATCCGGCTGCTCCTGCGGCAGCCCGGGATCGCCGTGCTACCGGTCGTCGGCGACGTGCGGCTCTTCGAGTTCAACATCGTCCCGCGGAACTTCGTCGTCGACGCGATCGCATATCTCAGTGCGCTGCCGGCGGCGGTGGGAAAGACGTATCACCTCGCCGACCCCAGGCCGCTCACGGTGGATGGCGTGTTCCGCGAGATCGCGCGCGCAACCGGGCGGACGGTGATCCGCGTGCCGATGCCGCTCGGGGCCGCGCGGTGGTCGCTCGATCATGTGCCAGGGGTGCAGCAGCTCATCCAGACGCCGTCGGACGCACTCGACTACCAGGTGCATCCGACGCATTACGACACCGCGCAGGCAACGAGGGACCTGGCGAACAGCGGTGTCGCCTGTCCGCCGTTCGCCAGCTACGTGGATCGCCTCGTGGCCTTCGCCCGCGCCAACCCGTCGCTCGGGTCGGCCGCGATGGTGTGATGGTGCCTCCGTGCCCCAGGGCACGGAGGCACGCGCCGCCTAGGCGACGAAGGTGAGCAGCGTCGCCCCGCCTTCATGGACGATGCGAAGGGACCAGTCCGTCCCTTCGGCGAACCGGGAGACCTCGACGGCGCTCACCGCGCGGACGAAGTGCGTCAGGTGGCGCTGGCGACGCTCGGCATCGCCGAGCATGATCTCGACGGTGTTCGATTCAGGATCGTAGTCGACACCGTACAGCGGAAAGTTGACGGAAGCCGACTGCGCACCGAGATCGGACGTCAGGATCTCGAGGTTGACCCGCCGGCCGGCGTTGCGCCGCGTGAACCCCTGCAGCTCGCCGGCCCACCGCTCCCGTTCCGTGACGCTCTCGGTGATCACCCCGTGCGCGGCGGTCTCACGTTCCGCGAGCGCCGGTGCGTTGTCGGGCACGATCAGCACGCCGCAGGTCGCGAGGCGGTACGCCCGCTCGGCGACGCTGCTGTGCAGCATCCGCCCCCACAGCCCCCGATGCTCGTGTCCCAGGACGAGGAGGTCGGCCTGTACGTACTCGGCGAAGTCCGCGAGCTCGAATGCCGGATGGCCCACGAGCACGCGGGCCTCGACCCTGGCTTCCGCTGGAATCCGGAGCACGGAGCGCACGCGGGCGATCGCGTCGCGTGCCGCCGTCTCGTCGTGGGCCGGGAGCGCCGGCATCTCCGAGAGCGGCGCGATGGGCTCCTGGACGTGGATCAGGTAGACCTTGTCGGCTCCCTGCATCAGCGGCGCCGCGTGGGCCGCCGCCTTCACGCTCGCGTCGGTGAGGTCCACGCCGATGACGACGCTGCGCGGCTCGCGCATCATCCCCCACGGGAGCGCGAGCACTGGCGCCCGCGCGCCGCGCAGCACCGCGAGCGGGGTCTCCGTCCGCGCCATCCGCTCCATGCGGCCGTGATGCACCAGGCCAGCGACGAAGAAGCTCGCGTCGCGGTCGCGGACGAGTTGCGCGAGCACTTCGGGCGGCCACCCGACAGCAATCTCGAGCGGCACCTGCGGTGTCGTGCCGACGATGCGGTCGATCTGCTCGCGCACTGCATCGTGCCGCTGCTGCACGCGGGATTCGGGCACGGGCGTCGTCAGCAGCAGCGGCGCTGGCACGACAGCCGCGGTCGGCTCGACGACGGAGACGGCCCGGATCTCCGCACCCGTACGGTCACGAAGCAGCCTGGCGATGGTGAGCGCGGTCGCCGCGGCCGCTCCGCCGTCGCTTGCGACGATGATTGGTCCGACGCGGGGCGGCTGCTGTGGGGACATGCCGGTCTGAGCGCGCTCGACCGTGGCGGTAGTCATGTTCCGGCCCTCCAGGGTTCCGTCGGCGGCGTGCCCACGGTGATGGAAAGGTCCCGCATCGAGCGCGCCTGCGGTGTCGGGCGGCGGCAGGAGTGCCCGTCCGCCAAACACGGACACCGCCGTGCACCGCGAGGCGGTCGCACGTCCCGTGCGGGCAGGGGGCCCGGCGATCGCCCGCGGGGGGTCGTCCCTTTGCCCGACAGACGCTGGCCGCATTGCGTCGCATGCTGCACCTCACTTCCACCGAGGTGCACGATGGCACAGAGGACGACGAGCAAGAGTGTTCGCGCGCCGATGCTGCGCGATTCCGTCGAGCAGGTGTGGCTGGCGGGTCTTGGCGCGCTGGCCGTCACGGAGAACGAAGGCACGCGCCTCTTCAAGAACCTGGTAAAACAGGGAGAGGGGTTCGAGAAGGCGACGCGCGAGCGCCTCGACAAGGCCGTGAAGCGGGCGCGGGCCGTCCCCGGCCAGACGATGACGGCGGTCGAGGAAGGGCTCGACGAGACGATGGTGCGGGTGCTGCACCGCCTCGGCGTGCCGACACGCCGCGAGATCAACAGTCTCACGCGCCGCGTGGAAGGGCTCACCACGACGCTGGAGCAGCGCGGCCGGCCGGCGCGCACGACGTCGCACGCGCGGGCGACGTCGCGCCCCGGCACAGCCACCCGCCGGCGCAAGGTCGCCGTGAAGAAAGCCGCGCAGTCGAGCTGAGGCGCTCGTGGCGAGCGGTCGTCCCCCGACCCGAGGCGGGATCGGTCTGGCCCTCGCCGGGGGCGGGCCCGTTGGCGCGATCTACGAGATCGGCGCGCTCCGGGCGCTGGAGGATTCGCTCGACACCGTGGATTTCACCGCGCTCTCCTGCTACGTCGGGGTGAGCGCCGGGGCGCTGCTGGCGTCATGTCTCGC
>DASTYL010000052.1:0-5587 GCA_035764975.1 Gemmatimonadaceae bacterium
CGACGACCTCGTGGCGTCGAACGCGCTCCTGCGCCCCGGACCGCTCGACAGCGGCATGCACCTCGTGTACATCCGCCGCAAGCGGGGCGAGGAGCCGGTGACGTATCCGCTCCCGGAGCTGGAGCCGATCCTCTCGCCGACGCAGGGCGTCATCACCTATCAGGAGCAGGTGATGCGGATCGCGCAGACGCTGGCGGGCATCTCGCTCGCCGAAGCGGACGTGCTCCGGAAGGCGGTGGGCAAGAAGGACGCGGAGCTCATCCGGAAGGAGCTCGGCAAGTTCGTCGAGAAGTCGGTCGCGCGCGGCTTCGACCCCGGCATCATCGAGGAGCTCGCGGGCCAGATCGAGACCTTCGGCCGGTACGGCTTCAACAAGTCGCACTCGGTCGCGTACTCCGTCGTCGCCTTCCACACGGCGTATCTCAAGGCGCACTACCCCGCCGACTTCATGGCGGCGCTGCTCTCGAGCTGCATCGGCGACACGGACAGCGTCGTGAAGTACATCGCCGAGGCGCGCGAGCTCGGGATCGAGATCCTGCCGCCGGACGTGAACGAGTCCGGCTACAAGTTCACGGTGATCGCGGACCGCCAGGTGCGGTTCGGGCTCGGCGCCATCCGGAACGTGGGGCGCGGCGCGATCGAGTCCATCATCGCGGCGCGGGACGCTGGCGGCCCGTTCACCAGTCTCTTCGACTTCTGCGAGCGCGTGGACCTGCGGCTCTGCAACAAGCGGGTGTTCGAGGCGCTCATCGCCTCGGGGGCCTTCGACACCATGGGCGGGCATCGCGCGCAGTACTGGGCGGCGCTCGACGGTGCCATCCAGGAGGCGTCGCTCAAGCAGCAGGAGGCGGCGATCGGCCAGGTGTCGCTGTTCGGCGGCGACCCCGCGGGCGACACCCCGACCGCCAGCGCCGTCGCGCGGACCCTCCCCAACATTCCCGCGCTCTCGGACGCCGAGCGGCTGACGCGCGAGAAGGAGATCCTCGGCTTCTACATCTCCGGCCACCCGCTGGAGCCCTACCGGATGGAGTGCGAGCTGTTCGCGACCCACACGGTCAGTGAGCTCGGCCGGTGGACCGAGCAGCAGGTCATCATCGGGGCGGTGATCACCTCGATCAAGCGCCAGATCTCCAAGAAGTCGGGGGCGGAGTTCGCCAGGTTGACCCTCGAGGATTTCTCCGGGTCGTCGGAGGTGCTAGTCTTCCCTGAAGCGTGGAGCCTCCTGTCGGACCGGGTGCGGGCCGACGTGCCGGTGCTGGTGAAGGGAGGCTATTCCCGGCGTGACCAGGGCACGGAGACCCCGACGTTCATCGTCGAGTCGCTCGAGCCCTTTGCGGAGAAGCGGGTGAACGGCGAGGTGGGGGTCGCGATCGAGCTCCACCCGGACGCTCACCTCGTGCCGGCTGTGATGCAGGATGTGCGAGCGGTGATCGACGCCCATGCGACGACGCACGCCTCGGCCCCGCCGCTCGAGCTGCGGTGGACCGACGGCAACGGGCGCCGGGCACGGCTGCGTTCGCGCACTTTACGACTCGCGGCCACCCAGGCCGCCCTCACCGACCTCCGGAACCTGCTCGGCGTCGAGCGGGTTCGGCTGGTTCGGGGGAACTAACCCACGGGGCGATGGCGACTGCAACGCTGGACTTCGAACGACCGCTCGTCGAGCTGGAGAAGCAGCTCGATGAGCTGAAGCGTCTGGCCGGTGACCGGCAGCTGAACGTGGCCGAGGAGATGGCCACCCTCGAGCGCAAGCTCTCGGTCATGCGGGACGAGATCTACAAGAACCTGACGCCGCTGCAGCGCGTCCAGGTGGCGCGCTCGCTGCGCCGGCCGATGACGGATGACTACCTCCGCCTCTGCTTCACCGACTTCATCGAGCTGCACGGCGACCGCGCCTTCCGCGAGGATGCGGCGATCATGGGGGGCTGGGCGCGACTCGACGGCGAGACCGTGATGGTCATCGGCCACCAGCGGGGCCGGGACACCAAGGAGAACCTGCTCCGCAACTTCGGCATGCCGCACCCGGAGGGCTATCGCAAGGCGCTCCGGCTCATGAAGCTCGCCGAGAAGTTCCAGGTGCCCGTGCTCACCTTCATCGACACGCCGGGCGCATGGGCCGGCCTCGGCGCCGAGGAGCGCGGGCAGTCGGAGGCGATCGCCCGCAATCTCATCGAGATGAGCACCCTCCAGGTGCCGATCATCGCGACGATCATCGGCGAGGGAGGCTCCGGCGGCGCCCTGGCGCTCGGCGTCGCCGACCGCGTGAACATGTTCGAGAACGCCGTCTACTCGGTCATCACGGTCGAGGGCTGTGCCGCGATCCTGTGGAAGGATGGCAAGAGCCCGGAGATGCGTGACCGGGCGGCGGGCGCGCTCAAGATCACCGCGCCCGATCTCTACGAGCTTCGCGTGATCGACGAGATCATCCCGGAGCCGCGCGGCGGCGCGCACTCGAGCCATGAAGCCGCGGCGCGGAACCTCCAGGAGGCTCTGACGCGGCAGCTCGACGACCTGCGCCGGCTCAAGCCGGACAAGCTCGTCCGGCGCCGCCGGGAGAAGTTCCTCAGGATGGGCCAATTCGCCGAGTGATCGCTTGCAGCTGATCGAGGTCGCGTTCAAGGGGAACCGGAAGGAGTTCTTCCGCTGGGACGCGGAAGAGGTCCTGTCGCTGCGCACGCCGGTGATCGTCGAGGCGGACCGCGGCGAGGATCTCGGTCACGTGCACGCCACCGGCGAGCTCGCGCTCAAGCGCAGCCGCGGCACGCCGCACGGCATCGGGGACGCCGTCCCGGCGCGCGCCATCCGGCGGCGCGCGTCGGACGAGGAGGCCGCTGCGGAGCGCCTTCTCCGCGCGGACGATGAGGACGCGCGGAGGCGCGCGATGGAGCGCGTCAAGGCGAACGGCCTCGTCATGAAGCTCACCGACGCGGAATGGCAGTGGGACCGCCGCAAGCTGACGCTGTACTTCACCGCCGAGAAGCGCGTCGACTTCCGGAATCTCGTGCGCGAGCTCGCCGCGATGTTCCGGACTCGCATCGAGCTGAAGCAGATCGGCGTGCGCGACGAGGCGAAGCGGCTCGACGGCATCGGGCGGTGCGGACGCCAGTACTGCTCCGCGTCCTGGCTCCCCGAGCTGCGTCCGGTGAACCTCGGCGTGGCGAAGGACCAGCGGCTGTCGCTCAATCCGTCGCAGATCTCGGGCGCCTGCGGGCGACTCATGTGCTCCCTGCGTTACGAGCACGCCTTCTACGTGCAGGCGCGCAAGCGCTTTCCCAAGGAAGGCAAGATCCTCCGGACCGCACTGGGCGAGGAGAAGGTCGTCGCCAACGACATCTTCCGTGAACGGGTCGCCCTGCGGAACAGCGAGGGTGAGGTGCGCACCGTGCCGCTCGTCGCGCTGCGCGCCGAGGTGGAGCAGATCGCGCAGGAGTTCGGGCTGGCTGCGCCGACCTTCGGCGCTCCGGCGGAGCCGGCGGAAGGCGCCGAGGCCGAGACGGGCGGCGACGACAGCGTGCTGGAGACCGTGGAGATCCGGTCGAATCGGCGCGGGCAGCCGGAGCGCCCGCCGCAGGACCGGCACCCCGCCGAAGGCCGCAAGCGGCCCCGCCAGGAGGCCGCTGAGCGCCCCCGCCGGGAGGGCGAAGACCGTCCACGCCCCGAGGCCGGCGAACGCCCGCGTCGCGAGGGTGGGGACAAGCCGCGCCGGGAGGGCCCGGCGCGTGACACCCGGTCGTCGCAGCGGGCCGCTCCCGACGCCCCCGCTCATCCCCCGGCGTCCGTCGACGTCCGCGTGGAGTCGGCGGGGGACACGCTGGATGCCGACGTGCCGCCGGTGACCGTCACCTCGGATCCCGCCGGACCGGCGGACCAGCCGCCCACGAGCGATGCGCGCCGGCCCGGGCGGCGGCGCGGACGGCGCGGCGGTCGTCGGAACCGCCCTGGCGGCCCCCCGCGCGACGGCGACGCCCCGCAGAACCCGCAAGGCCCCAGCTCCGGAGAGCACGAGTAAGTGGCGTCATTCTACCTCACGACCGCGATCGACTACGCCAACGGCGATCCGCACATCGGCCACGCCTACGAGAAGATCGGCGCCGATGCCATCGCCCGGTATCGGCGGATGCGCGGGGACGACGTGCACTTCCTGATCGGCATGGACGAGCATGGGCAGAAGGTCGCCCAGACCGCTGCCGACCGCGGGGTGACGCCGCAGGCCCAGGTGGACGAGATCGCCGAGCGCTTCGGGGCGATGTGGGCGCGCCTCGGCATCTCGCACGATCAGTTCATGCGGACGACCGGTGCCCAGCACAAGGCGGGGGTCCAGGCGCTCATCCTGCGCATCGTCGAGCGGAATCCCGACGACTTCTACGAGAAGTCCTACGAGGGCCGCTATTGCGTCGGCTGCGAGGCGTTCAAGCAGGACGCGGAGATCGTCGACGGCAAGTGCGCGCTCCATCCCACGCGCACGCTCGAGTGGGTGGAGGAGCGCAACTGGTTCTTTCGCCTGAGCCGGTACGCGGACCTGCTGCGGGACCGGATCGCGAACACCGATTTCGTGCAGCCCGAGAGCCGCCGCAACGAGATGCTGGCGCTGATCCAGCAGGGCCTCGAGGATGTCTCGGCGAGCCGGTCGCGCTTCACGTGGGGTGTTCCCTTCCCGCTCCCGCTCTCCACGGGCGAGACGCAGACGACGTACGTCTGGTTCGACGCGTTGCCGAACTATCTCACCGCGACGGGATTCCCCGAACCGGGCTTCGACCTGCGCTGGCCGGCGCAGCTGCACGTCATCGGCAAGGACATCACGCGGTTCCACGCGATCATCTGGCCGGCGATGCTCGCCGCCGCCGAGCTGCCCCTTCCGGAGCGGATCTGGGCGCACGGCTTCGTGTACCTCGGCGGGGAGCGCTTCAGTAAGTCCGCCGGCGTGAAGCTCGATCTCGACGAGGCGATCCAGCGTCATGGCGCCGACGCGTTCCGCTACTTCCTCCTGCGTGAGGTGCCGTTCGATGCGGACGGCAACTTCTCATGGGAGCGGTTCGAGGAGCGCTACAACGGGGACCTCGCCAACGCCGTGGGCAACCTCGCGAGCCGCGCGATCGCGATGGTGGAGAAGTACCGGGGCGGCGTCGTTCCGGCGGGCCCGCGCAACGTGCTCGACGAGTCGGATGCCGCCAGCTTCGCGAAGTACCACGAGGCGATCGACGGCTCCCACGGCTATCTCCTGCACGAGGCGCTCGGCCACCTCATGGCGTGCGCCTATCGCGGCAACGAATACGTGCAGACGACGCAGCCCTGGGCGCTCGCGAAGCGCGGCGACGCGGAGGGCGAGCGCGCGCTCGACGAGGCGCTCGCCGCCGTCATCCGGCTGCTCGCGCGCCAGGCGATCGGCCTCTCTCCGTTCATGCCGGAGAAGGCACAGCAGCTCTGGTCCCAGCTTGGCGGCCCCGGCGCCGTGGAGGATCAGCGGTTCAACGCGATCGAGCTGCTCGACGTGGGGGGATGGCGCGTGACGAAGGGCGACCCGCTCTTTCCCAAGGACGCGCCGGCAAAGGGCTGAGGGGCGCGGACGACCTGAAAAAAAGCGACGGCC
>DASTYL010000053.1:0-13642 GCA_035764975.1 Gemmatimonadaceae bacterium
CGAACAACACCGAGGCGCCGCTGGTGGCGCGCCCCGTGGGCATCTCGAGTGACGCGCTCGCGACGAATCTCAGGGTCGCGGGGGTGGAGGTCGAGCCGGCGCCCCTGGCGGCGGACAGCCTCGTGCTCCGCAACGTCGGCGCGCTCACGGCGCTCGACGAGTTCCGGCAGGGGCACTTCCACCTTCAGGATCCGGCCAGCACGCTCGTGACGCAGTACGCCTCATTTCCAGACGGCGCCCTCGTCGGCGACCTGTGCGCCGCGCCCGGCGGCAAGGGGGTGGAGCTCGCCCGCACCGCAGCGCACGTCTTCTCGGCCGACGTCTCGGCCGCGCGGCTCGAGCGCGTCGTGGAGAACGTCGAGCGGCTGCACCTGACGAACCTGCACCCGCACGTAGCCGACGCGCGCCGGCCCGCGCTCGCGGGGGTGGACGCCGTCCTGATCGACGTCCCCTGCACGGGCACCGGGACGTTCCGCCGGCACCCCGACGGCCGATGGCGCCTCAAGCCGAGCGACCTGGCGGTGATGGGCGTGCTGCAACGCGATATTCTTCGCGCGGCGGCAGGGACCGTACGACCCGGGGGATTGCTCGTGTACAGCACATGCTCGCTGGAACCAGAGGAGAACGACGAACAGGTGGATCGATTTCTCGATGAGCGGCCGGAGTGGCAGATGGAGCCGCCCCCGGCAGGCGCCGTGCCGGACGTGACGCTCGACAACGGGCGGCTGCGTGTACTTCCCCAGCGCCATGGGACGGACGGCGCGTTCGCCGCCCGCCTTCGGAGGGTCGCATGAACTGGCGCGGCTCCATGCGCCAGGCATTCGCCTTCGTCGTCGTCGCCGTGGCGGGATTCATGATCGCCTACCTCGTCGCGGCGTTCTTCGTCTTTCCCTCCGGCGGTGTCATCCCGGAAGACGTCAAGGTGCCCGCGGTGACCGGACTCCCCTTCGAGACGGCGCAGACGGAGCTCCGCCGCGCCGGCTTCCAGGTCGGCGAAGGCGAGACGCGCTTCCACGCGACGGCGCCCAAGGGCACCGTGCTCGAACAGTCCCCGCCGGGCGGGGCGCGCGAGCTCACCGGGGCCACCGTGACCCTCGCCGTGAGCGGCGGTCAGGCCACGCAGCCGATCCCGAACGTCGTGGGCATGGCGCGCGACGCCGCCGAGCGGGCGCTGGAAGCGGCGGGCTTCGATGCCGGCCCGATCGAGAACCGGGCGAGCGACAAGCCGGACGGCGAAGTGATCGAGACGCGTCCCGCCCCGGGCACCTCCGCGACGGTGCCGAGCGCCGTCGTGATCGTGGTGAGCTCCGGGCCGAACATGACATCCACGCCCGACGTCATCGGCCTCGGGCTCGATCAGGCGCGCCAGATGCTGGAATCGGCGGGGCTCGCCGCCGGGGACGTCGCGTTCGAGCCCGCGCTCGGGATGACCGTCGTGACGTCGCAATCACCCGCCGGGGGCACCGAAGTCCCCGCCGGCACGCGTGTATCCCTTCGTGTGACTGGAGAAACCCCGCCGTGAGCGTCGTCATCGCCCCTTCCATCCTGAGCGCGGACTTCGCGCGTCTCGGCGACGACATCGCGATGCTGGAGGCCGGCGGCGCCGACTGGATTCACGTCGACGTCATGGACGGCCGCTTCGTCCCGAATCTCACGTTCGGCACGAAGGTCATCGAGACCGTGCGGCGGCTCACGTCGCTGCCCATCGACGTGCACCTCATGGTCGTGGAGCCGGAACGCTACTTCGATGACTTCGCGGCGGCCGGCGCGACCGGGCTCACGATCCACCCCGAAGTGTCTCCGCACCTGCACCGGCAGCTCGCGCGCATCCGGGAGCTCGGCTGCCTCGCCGGCGCGTCGCTCAACCCGTCCACACCGCTCGACGCCGTGTCGGAGGTGGTGTCGGAGCTCGACCTCCTGCTGATCATGACGGTGAACCCCGGCTTCGGCGGGCAGAAGTTCATCGAGCCGATGCTCGACAAGGTGCGGCGCGCGCGCGAGCTGCTCGATCGCGCCGGCAGCGACGCATGGCTGCAGGTGGACGGCGGGATCAATCGCCACACGATCCTCCAGACCTGGCAGGCGGGGGCCGATTCGTTCGTGGCCGGGAACGCCATCTTCGCGGCGCAGGATCCCCGTGCGGAGATCGGCGCGCTCCGCGACCGGTGCGCGGTTCACGTATGACCGTGCGGCAGCAGTGGGCCGTCGTGATCGCCGCCGGGGTGCTGCTCGTCGGCGGCGCGCTGATGACGCTCGACGCGCTCGCGCCGAGGGTGCCCTATGCGACCGTGGGGGAGGAGGCGCCCGCGTTCGCGGCGCCGCTCGTACCCGCGGGCGCGCCGACCGAGGACGGGCCGCTGCGGACCCTCGAGGACTACCGCGGCAACGTCATCCTGCTGAACTTCTGGGCCACGTGGTGCGAGCCGTGCAAGGTCGAGATGCCGAGCATGGAGGCATTGCACCGGGACTTCGCGCCGCATGGCCTCCGCGTCGTTGCGGTGAGCGAAGACAACCCCGCGCAGGTCTCCCCCGGCGACCTGCGCGCGTACGCGGACGACCTCGGGCTCACGTTCGACATCCTGCGTGACACGTCCCTCGCGATGACGAAGAGCTACCAGATCGTGGGCTATCCGACGACGTTCGTCATCGCGCGCGACGGCACCGTCCGCCGCCGCTGGACGGGCGCGGAAGACTGGAACTCCCCCGCGAATCGCGCCCTGATGCGCGAACTGCTCGGCGTCGAGGCGCCGCGATGATGAAGCCGGTCGAGCGCGCCCGCACGCGGCTGCAGGGCCGGGCCCGCGCGGCATTCTCCGAGCGGCTCGCGCTCAAGGCGACCGCGCTCGCACTCGCGCTCGTGCTCTGGTTCTCGGTGAGCGTCCGCGAGCCCGCCGAGCAGGTCGTGACCGTTCGCTTCATGCCGTCGCTGGAGCCGGGCATCGTGCTCGCCGAGGAGCCCGCGCCCATCCGGGCACTCGTCCGCGGCAGCGGCCGCGACATCCTCAAGCTGTATTCGAGCCCGCCGGCCATCCGCATGAGCATCGGGGGCGAGGTCGGCGATTCCATGACGCTCGCGCTCCGCCCCGGCGACGTCGACATCCCGCCGGGCGTGAGCGCCGTCGTGCGCGAGGTGCAGCCGCGCCGCATCACGCTCACGTTCCGACGCGTGGGCCAGCGCGCGCGCCGCGACACCGCCAGCAACGGCGCGGGCTGGGCGCGACCCGTTCCCGACACGCCTCCGGTCGTCGACACCGTCGTCCGCACGGTGCCCGTCGTCATCGCGCCATCCGATTCCGACTCCGGGTTCGTCGATCCCGATGCCTCGCTCGACACGGCGGCCACCCCATGACGCGCATCCTGGGCATCGAGACCTCATGCGACGAGACGTCGGCGTCCGTCGTCGAAGGCGCGGGGGACGACGTCACGACCCGCTCCCTGGTGATCCTGTCCCAGGACGTCCATCGCGTCTTCGGCGGCGTCGTCCCGGAGATCGCGTCGCGCGCGCACGTCACGAGCATCGTGCCCGTGGTGGAGCGCGCCCTCGCCGACGCCGCGCTCACGATCGCGGATGTCGATGCCGTCGCCGTCACCCATGCCCCGGGGCTCGTGGGCGCGCTGCTCGTCGGCACGTCGTACGGGAAGGCGCTCGCGTTCGCCGCCGGCAAGCCCGTCGTCGGCGTCCATCATCTCGAGGGGCACCTGTTCGCCACCAGTCTCGAGCATCCGGACGCCGTGCCGCCGTTCACCGCGCTGCTCGTCAGCGGCGGCCATACGCTGCTGATCGACGTCGAAGCGTGGGGGCAGTACCGGCTCCTCGGCCGCACGCGCGACGACGCCGCGGGAGAGGCGTTCGACAAGGTGGCGAAGCTGCTGGGGCTTCCCTACCCCGGCGGTCCGCACATCGAGCGCATGGCGGGATCCGTGTCCGATTCCGGCAGCCTGCGCTTCGCGCGACCGATGCTGCGCCGCGATCAGCGGCCGGGTGAGCCGGACTACTACGACGTGTCCTTCAGCGGCCTGAAGACCGCCGTGCTCAACGCCGTGCGGGCCGCGGAGGCGGCGGGCCCCCTCAGCGACGCCGACCGCAAGCAGATCGCGCGCGCGTTCCAGGACGCGCTCGTGGAGACGCTGGTCGAGAAGACCGCGCGCGCCGTGGCGCAGCACGGCCGGACGCGTGTCGTCCTCGGTGGCGGGGTCGCGTGCAACCGGACGCTGGCCGCGGCCATGCAGGCCCGGGTCGCGTCGGAGGGCGTGGCCGTCTATGCTCCACCCGTGCGGCTCGCCACGGACAACGCGGCGATGATCGCGCGCGCCGGTCTCTTCCGCTTCGAGCAGGGCGAGATCGCGCCGCTCTCGCTCAACGCCTACGCTTCGCTCCCCATCCCCGGTCTCGTGCCCGCATGATCCCTCCCGACGCGATCGTTCATCAGCCCTTCGTCTTCGGCCCCCTGACGGGCTTCGGGCTCGCCGTGTTCATGGCGTTCTGGATCGCCCAGGTGATCTCGGAGCGCGAGCTGCGGCGGCGCGGCCACGCCGCGGAGTCCGTCGCGATCTCCGACGTGATCTTCGCGGCGCTGCTCGGCACGCTGATCGGGGCGAAGCTCTACTACGTCCTCGTCATCACGCGCGACCTGCGCGACCTGTTCACGCGCGGCGGGTTCGTGTTCTGGGGCGGGTTCATCGGCTCGGTGGTGCTGTGCTGGGCGGTGATCCGGTACAAGAAGCTCAGCTTCACGCGCTTCGCCGACGTCGCGGGCATCGCGATCGCCGGCGGCTACGCCGTGGGACGCTCCGGGTGCTGGGCCGTCGGCGACGACTACGGCCGCCCCTGGGACGGCCCGCTGGCCGTGGCCTTCCCGAACGGCGCGCCCCCCTCGACGGCCGGCATCATGGCGAGCGAGTTCGGCGTGCCGATGCCGCCGGGCGCGACGCCGGACACCGTGCTGGCCGTGCATCCGACGAACCTCTACGAGACATTCCTCGGGCTGCTGATGTTCGCCATTCTCTGGCGCATGCGGGACCACAAGCACGCCGAGGGATGGCTGTTCGGCGTGTACTGCGTGGTGGCCGGGCTCGAGCGGTTCTTCATCGAGTTCTTCCGCGCGAAGGATGATCGGTTCTTCGGCCCGCTCACTGCCGCCCAGGTGATCGCCCTGTCCGTCGCCTTCGTCGGCCTGATCGTGATGGCATGGCGGTGGCGGGCGGGACCCGGCCGTCCCGGCATCTACGCCGAAACTCGTCCGCTGGCTGCCTGATCGCCCTCAACCGGTCGTCGCCATGCCTCTGCTCCCGCTTCGCCAGCTCCAGATCGCGCCCGAGTCGACCCTCGCGGACGCATGGCTCGAGCAACTCGGGGCGCGACTCGCGGAGCCCTCCGCCGATCGCGCCAGGATCTGCCGGGAGACGCTCGCCGAGATCTCCTATCCGGAGTACGCGGCCAACTGGGAGACGGCGATCGCCGATCCCAGGCTGGCACTCGGCACCCGGGTGGCGCTGTCACGGCTCGACCCGCGCAACGTGACGCTCGAGCCGGAGTACTACGCCGAATGCGATGACACGCGGTTCCAGCGCGTGAAGCCGCTGCTGTGGCTGTGGTACTCGTTCGATCGGACCCCGCTCGGCGGCCAGCTCGTGGACCTCGGGGTCCGGCTCCGCCGGCTGCTCGCGCCGTACATCTTCAAGCGCGTCGGGGAGAACTTCAAGTGCTTCCAGCACACGGAGGTTTCCTTCGGCTACAACATGGAGGTCGGCGACAACGTCGTCGTCCACCGGCATGTGCTGCTCGACGACCGCGGCGGCATCCGCATCGGCAACAACGTCTCGATCAGCGACTACGCGAACATCTACAGCCACACGCACGACATCGTGGACGGCCGCGACGTGACCAACGCGTGCACGGTGCTCGGCGACGGCGTGCGCATCACGTATCACGCGACGGTTCTCGCGGGCGTCCACGTCAACGAGCAGGGGATGGTGGGCGCGATGGCCGTGGCGACGAAGGACGTGCGGCCCTATCACGTGTACGTCGGCATTCCGGCGAAGAGCGTCCGCGTGAAGCCGAACGCGCCGTCCGAAGGTCCGATGGTCCTGGATACGGCGAGGCAGCGGCGGGAGACATGATCGGCGGGTCGTGATCCGTGGGAGCCGAACGAAGAGAGGCGAGCGACACGGTCGCTCGCCTCTCTTCATTCACTGCCGCGGTTTCCTGCCCCCAATCGATCCACTCCCCCCTTCCCCCATACTGCTTCAGCTCCTGCTGCGATCCCCGAACTCCTGCGGATGCGCGCGTCGCGCCCGCTTCAGGTACTCGCGGGCGTCCGGATGCGGCGAATCGTCGAGGATCTGCTCGGCCAGCGTGGCGTCCTGGTGCGTACACGCCAGCTCCGATTCCCGCTGATCCGGATGCTGCATGCTGTTCTGCTCGTCGTGCGCGCCTGCTCCATCCATCTCCTGCTCCCGCGTGAACGTCTCACGGACGTAAACGCAACGGGTGTGCCCGTTCGGCGCAGCGGGCACCACATGTAGCAGGGATCACCACTCGACGCGCAGGACGTCCTCGAGCGGCCCCGCGTGTCCAGCGCCGAGCAGGCTGCGAATCTCCTCGAGCGCCTGGCGCTCGCGCGGCCACGCGAAGCGCGACAGGGCCTCCTCGACCGTCACCCACTCATGGCTCTGGTGCTCCGGGCCAAGGACGACTTCAGCGGGCTCGGCGACGAACGCGGCGAACGCGATCGACATCTGCACGGTGCGCATCGCCTTGAGGTAGTAGGGCTGTGCAGCGATGACGTAGAAACGCTCCGCCTCGAGCCCCGTCTCTTCGCGCAGCTCACGCAACGCACCGGCGTCGGGCTCTTCCCCCGCCTCGAGCCGACCGTGAACCGACTCCCAGGCCGTCGGGCACCGCGTGTCGAGCGCCCGCTGCAGCATGAGAACGCGCCACCCATCCGGCAGCTCTCGAATCACGTACACGTCGATGGTTCCGACCTTGATCTCCGTCACGCCGGCCTCGCTTTCGTCCGCGCTCGGGTGCGCGGCCCGAACCGCCTGGTCCGGGTCCGGCGCACCACCCGCCGGAGAATGTAGCGAAGGCGCTGCACGACGTCGTAGCCGCATGCGGTCGCCCGAGACCATGGCAGGCCTGCCCGGCGCGGGCGGCTCGGCGACGCGCAGCAGCTCGTCCATCGTCGTCGCGCCTTCGAGCACGCGATCGAGCCCCGACGTCCACAGCGACGCCATTCCGTCGTGCCTGGCGGCCGTCGCGACGCGATCCGCGGCGGCGCCGGACGCGATGGTCCGTTCGACTTCCGGGGTCGCAAGCAGCACCTCGACGATCGCAAGGCGGCCGCGATAGCCCGTCGTTCCACACCCGGCGCACCCCACGGCCACCGGCACGCGGGTCCCGGCGGACAAGCCGTATCGTTCGGCCCGTGCGCCCAGCGCGGACGGCTGTCCGCATGAGGCGCAGACGCGTCGCAACAGCCGCTGGGCGATCACCCCTTTCAACGCGGTCGCGACCTTCACGGGAGGCACGCCCATGTCCCCGAGCCGCGTGGCGGCACTGGCGGCGTCGTTGGTGTGTAGCGTCGAGAGCACGAGGTGGCCGGTCAGCGACGCCTGGATCGCGATCTCGGCGGTCTCGCGGTCGCGGATCTCGCCGACGAGAATGACATCGGGATCCTGCCGCATGATGGAGCGCAGCGCCGCCGCGAAGGTGAGCCCGCTCCGCTCCCGGACCTGCACCTGGACGATGCCCGGTATGCGATACTCGATCGGGTCCTCGACGGTGACGATGTTGACCCCGCGCTCCTTGATCTCGCGCAGGGCCGCGTAGAGCGTCGTCGTCTTTCCCGATCCGGTGGGTCCGGTCACGAGGATGAGCCCCTCGCGCGCCTCGAGCAACCGGCCGACGCGAACACGCTCCGCGGCGGAGAACCCCATCGCATCGAGCGATCTGTCCGCCCCGGCGCCATCCAGGATGCGGATCACGATCTTCTCGCCGTGCGACGCGGGCAGCGTGGAGATGCGGAGGTCGAGCGGCCGCTCGTTGACGGCGACCCGCGTCCGCCCGTCCTGCGGGCGCAGCCGGTCGGCGATGTCGAGTCCCGAGAGGATCTTCACGCGTGACGCCAGCGCGGGCCCCACACTCTTCGGCAGCGTGCGCACGTCGCGCAGCATGCCGTCGATCCGATGGCGCACGACGATGCCGTGCTCCTCGGGTTCCACATGGACGTCGCTGGCACCCGCGCGAATGCCGTCGGCGAGGAGGACGTCGACGAGCCGCGTGACTTCGTCGCCGTCGCGCGGGCGCTCGGTCTGCGCGCCCTCCGTCTCCGCCGTGAGGTGCTGGACTTCGCCGGCGACGCTGCCCGGCCGGAGGTCGGCCCGATCGGACGCGCGCTCCGCCTCCTCGGCATATACCTGATTGGTCCACTCGGCGATGCGCCGCGGGCTGGCAAGGGCGAACCGCACGGCGCGGCCGGTGGCGAATCCGATCGCCCGTTCACACTCCATGTCGAATGGCTCCGACGTCGCCACCTCGATCCAGGAGTCGCCAGCAGCCAGTGGCGCGACCCCGTAGCGCCGAGCCCACCGTTCGGGCAGCACCGACGCCGCGACCGTTGCCGCATCGCGGCCCGCGGCAGCGGCGATCCCGTACAGCGAGGCGGCATGCGGGAGCCACCGCTCGTCCTCGAGCCCCAATGCCTCCGCCGCAGTCCAGATGTCACCGAAGCGCGCGGCCAGGTCGGCAGCGCTCGTCCCCTGGGCGCGGGCGAGGGCGTCCCACAACGACGCGGCCGCGGACAGCGCCCGGCCTGCGACGTGATCGTTGCCGCGATGCGCGGTGGATTCGTCCGGGCTCACGCGCACAACGTCGCCGGCCGACGAAGTCCACCCCGCATCGGAGCGCCGCGTCGTGGATCACGCGACTGCCACCGGCTGCCCGGCCGCGACTACAGGACGCGCCAGAACTCCCGGGTGACGTCCACATTGAACGTCCAGCGGCCGTCGCGAAGCCCGCGCGCGACGTCGAAGCGCAGCAGGTCGAACAGCGTCAGCAGCCCGATTCCCGCGGAGGGGTAGACGCCGTCCACCCGCCGCGGCTGGCGGGCGGCGGGAAGGCCGCTGGCATCCTCGCGCCAGACGGCGGCGTCGCTGCCGTGAATGCCGACGGCGTGCATGAACGGGATGAGCTTCGCCTCCGCGGGGGACCGCCCGAAGCGCCCGAGCGAGAGCGACGGGAATGGCACCGGCACCTGAAGCTCCACCCGCTGGCTGAGCCCCGCCCGGCCGAAGAGCGAGTGGTAGTCGTAGCCCGGCCCGGACACCGGCCCGCCGAACATCGCGAGCTCCGTCGCCGGAATCGCCCCGCTCCCGTCGGCGATCACCCCGATGGTGTGCGTCGTCAGCCGCCGGCCGCCCCACGGCCGTTCGAGGCGCAGGCTGAACGAGCCCCGCGTCACGGTGCTGCGGCTCTCGAGCGCGGGGTCACCGGGCCCCGGCGCGGCGACGGGCGCCGTCGTGACCGGCTCGAAGCCCGTGACGCGGAGCTCGCCATCGAACGCGAGTTCGGTGCCCAGGAACGAAAGCTTCGTCGGCCGGTCGACGCGGAGCGCGCCGCGGTATGCGTCGGCCGATGCGAGCGCGAGGACGCCTTCGTAGTGGCCGAACGACGGCGCCGCATGGACGCCGAGGCCGTCGTGGCGCTCGACGGATCCCGCGAGCCGCCACCGGAGTCCCAGCCGTTCACCGAAGCTCGCCTCGAGCGTGGCGCCCCGCACGCGGTATGGGTCGGTGTAGTCGCTGCCGAATTCCTGCGCGGCGAGGCTGTTGACGATGCCCGAGCGTTCGACCGCATCGCCGGCGTCGCGGAAGTCGTCGGCGGCAGTGAGCGAGAGACCGACGCCGGACGCGCGCTGCCACGCGAGCGCGAGCGCCCCCTTGACCCGTTCGTCCTCGGTCCCGAACCGCCCGCGCGCGGTGGCGCTGAAGCCACCCCCCATGCGCATCGTCACGCCCGCGCCCAGCGCGAGCCCCTCCACGCGGTTGGCGCGCGCGAGCTCCGAGATCGACCGTGCGCCGAGCGTCGAGCTCCGCGCGCGACGCAGCGCCTCTTCGCGGACGAGCGCCCGTGCCTCCTCCTGCACGCGCGCGACGTCGGCGTCCACCGTGGCGCGGACGTCGGGCGGCAGGGAGTCGAGCACCTTGCCCTCCCACTCGAACTGCTGCAGCTCCGCCCGAGGGGCCGACACGATCTCCGGCCCGGTGAAGCGGGACGCAGGCAGTCCGGTATTCAGCTCGTACCGGCCGATTTCCCAGCGCCCGCGAATGATGCCGCGCGCGGGATAGTCGAGCCACGTGCCCGCGCGCCGGATCTCGATCTCCTGCCGGCGCGGCAGCCAGAAGCGCGTGCCGACGAGCCCATTCTCGAGCACGATCGAGAGATCCTCGAGCTGGCGGTCGAGAAAGGCGGCCCGCGTGAAGCTGAACGCCATGCGCACGACCTGCGCATCGCCCCGCTCCAGGAACACCGCGCCGATGACACGCGCGAGGCGGTCGTCGCGCGGACGGACCTTCACCTCGTACACGTCGAGCGTCCGCCCCGGCAGCCCGATGCGGAGCGAGTCGCTGATCATGAAATCGTACGCCGCGAGGCCCGCGGGCGAGAGCGGATGCGGCACGTCGCGCACCTCGTCCCCCTCGCCAAGCCGGATGATCTCCGGAAAGTTGTTCTGGACGATGCCGAGGTGATCGCGATGGTAGTTGATGTCGGTCGGCAGCAGCAGCGTATCGCGTCGCCCGACGATGCGCTGCTTGCTCTGATCCGGTGCGCGCCAGAAGATCTCGAGGGCGAGCTGATCCGCTTTCAGGATGCGCGGCGGCTCCGTGAATCCCTCGCCGACCTGACCGAGGAAGGTCAGGTATCCGTCGGCGCGGGCGGTGTAGTCCCGGAGGCCGGTGTCCGCGAGCTGCTGCGCGCGCCGCGCGACGGCTCGCGAGACGAGCACCGTGGTGGCGCTGTCGTTCCACCGGGCGGTCGGCGGCACCCCCTGCGCGGTCAGCTCCCCGGCGGCTCCGAGCAGCAGCGCGACACCACACATGACGGTCAGCATTGGACGCATGCCCCAATCTCTCCCCGGGCCGCGGCGGCGGCAACGTGAGCGGCCCCCGACTCTCCCCCGCGTCCCAGTGCACAGGTAGCTTTCCCGCATGCGGTACCGACTGGTAGCCACCGATGGTGCCCGGAGCATCGACCTGCGCAGCGGCATCCCGCTGCTGGTGGGTCGTGCGCCCACGTCCGACATCGCGGTCGCGGATCCCACGATCTCCCGCCGGCATGCGGAAGTCACGGCCGACGACCGCGGCGTGCGCGTCCGCGACCTCGGGTCGAGCAACGGCACCTTTCAGAACGGGCACCGCGTGGAGCTGGCGACGCTCTCGGCCGGTGACACCCTGACATTCGGCAAGGTCGCATTCCGGGTGGAGCGCATCGGACCGACGCCGATGCCCACGCCGCTTCCTGCCTCCGTCCCTGCCGTTGCGCCCGCGGATGCCACCGCCGTGGCGCCGGCGGCGGTGGCCGGACCGGCGCCCGCCGGATCGCGCGTCGCGGGAGCCACGATCGTCCGCCAGCTCCCCGCCGGGGCGGGGGGAACGCTCTTCCAGGGGCTTCGCGCGGGCGGCGTGGCGGTGAGCGACCGCGTCGCCTCCAGCGCGCCGGTGGCCGACAAGGTCCAGCAGAAGCTCGCGATGCTCCTCGAGGTGGCGAAGGGACTCGGCCGGGCGACCAGCGTGCAGGCGATGCTCGAGCAGATCGCCGGGTATGCGTACCAGCTGCTCGACGTGGACCGGGTGGCGATCCTCCTCACCGACGAGGCGGGCCAGCTCGTGCCCACGATCTCCCGCGACAAGCGCGGTGCCGAGGCGCCGCGTGCCGTCCCGCAGTCCATCGCGCGGAAGGCCGTGCAGGAGAAGGTCGCGATCCTGTCCGACGATGCCGGCGAGGACGCCCGGTTCACCGGGCAGTCGATCGTGATGCAGCGCGTGCGCAGCGCGATCTGCTCGCCGCTCGTCGGCAGCGAGGAACGCGTGCTCGGGGTGCTCTACGTCGACAACCTGACCACGACGCACCGCTTCAGTGAGGAGGATCTCGAGTTCCTCGTCGCGTTCAGCGGCATCGCGGCCGTCGCCATCGAGAACGCGCGCTTCGAGGAGCGCAGCCGCAACGAGGCGCTCGTCCGCAGCAACTTCGAGCGGTTCTTCGCGCCCGGCCTGGCCGCGCGCATCGCGAGCTCCCCCGAGGCCGTTCGCCTCGGCGGGGAGAAGCGCACCGTCGCCGTCCTGTTCAGCGACATCCGCGGCTTCACCTCGCTGTCCGAGACGATGGCGCCGGACGCGATGGCGAGCCTGCTCACCGAGTACTTCACCGAGATGGTCGACATCGTGTTCCGGCATGGCGGGACGCTCGACAAGTTCATCGGTGACGCGGTGATGGCGCAGTGGGGGGCGCCGATCGGCGCCCCCGACGACGCGGACCGGGCGATGGCGGCCGCGATCGACATGGTGCTCGCGCTCGACAAGCTGAACGACCGCTGGCGGCTGCAGGGCCGCCCCGAGCTCCAGGTCGGGATCGGGTTGAACTTCGGCGAAGCGTTCGCCGGCAACATCGGCTCGGAGCGGCGGCTCGAGTTCACCGTCATCGGCGACACCGTCAACACCGCGAGCCGACTCTGCTCCGCAGCGGGCCCGCGGGAGATCCTCGTCTCGGAGGACCTGCGCCGTGCACTGAGCCATCCGCCCCGGCTCGAGGAATGCGCGCCGATGGAGCTCAAGGGAAAGAGCCAGCCGGTGCCGGTGTACCGGGTGGCCCTGTGAGGCGCCCGCGCCCCGCATGAGCGCCCCCGAGGGCTACGTCACACTGCGCCGGGGGATCGCCAAAGCCGTCGTTCGCGCCGACGCGCTGCTGGAAGTCGACCGCGCGCTTGCCGCGGGGACCCTGCACGACTTCGCGCGCGCGATGGCCGACCGGACGCTGCACGGGCGGGCCCCTGCGTACGTCTGCAGGCTTCGTGACGACCTGCGCGTCGTCGTCCGGCACAACACCCACGGCGGGGCCTTCGCCCGGATCACCGGCGACCGGTTTCTCGCGCCGACTCGGGCGCCCCTGGAGCTCGCGGCGTCGCTCCGGCTGATCGCCGCCGGCGTCCCCACGCCACCCATCGTCGCCATCGTCCGATACGCCGCGGGCGGCCCGTTCGAACGCTCGGACGTGGCGACGGAGGAGATCGTCGACGCGACCGATCTCGCGCACGTGATGACGCAGGCGCCCGCCCGGCATGCGGCGGCGGCGCAGGCCACCGCCGACTTGCTGCGCGCCCTCGCGCACGCCGGCGCGCACCACGCGGACCTGAACATCAAGAACATTCTGCTGCAGCCCACCGCCGCGGGGCTGCGCGCCTTCGTGCTCGACGTGGATCGCGTGACCTTCCACGAGCGTGACAGCAGCCAGGTGCGCGAGCGCAACTGGGCGCGCCTGCTGCGCTCCGCGCGGAAATGGCGCGCGCTGCACGACGCCCCGATCAGCGACGAGTGGCTGGAGACGGTGAAACGGGCCTCGGAAGGACAGTGATCGTGATCGACGCGG
>DASTYL010000054.1:0-14621 GCA_035764975.1 Gemmatimonadaceae bacterium
CGGGTTTGCGCCCTGCGCTCGAGGTACCGCGCCCGCGCTTGCCCGTCGCCGACCCCGTCTTTTTCTTGACTCCGCCCATCCGATCCTCTAGACTCCGATCCGGTGTTACAAGAGTAGCATCTGTTCGGTAAATCTTCGGTCGATCAACTTAGCAATCGGTGCAACGTATGTCAACGGAACTCTCCGGCGAACAAGAGCAACTCCTTGGGACGCCGGAGCTTGCGCCAATTGGAAAGCGGATCGAGATGCTCCGGATCGAGCGGGGCATCTCCAAGCAACAGCTCGCCAAGGCAGCCGGGATCTCCCGGCAGCAGCTCTGGCGCGTGCTTGCCGGGAAGTCGGAGCTGACGAGCTCGCTGCGTGAGCGGCTCGCGTTCGTGCTGCGGACCGATGCCGCGGTGCTCCAGCGAGTGGCGGACGAGCCGGCGCCCGCGCCCTTGGCGACGTGGTTCGGCGGGGTGCGTCCCGACGCCGCGATGACGACCACGATGGCCGCTGGGGCCTCCGTGCCTGCCTCGACGTCGCCGCTGACCTTCCTGGAGTTCGTCGCCACGACCACTCACGTTCAGGGCCTGCTCGCCGCCCTCCCGAGCTGCGATTCGGGGCTGGCGCTGAAGCGCGCGGTGCTCGACTCGATCGAGGACGTGGCCATGGCTCGCGGGATCGCGCTTCCGATCGAGTTCTTCGAGCTGCGTCGCGCCGTCATCACGCGCGCACTGTGACCGATCCCGGCCCGTAGTGGCGTAGCTCCTGCAAACCTGCCCCGCACGAACTTTCACGGGGGCGGACGATGGAGCGTGGGTTGGACTTTCTCAGGGGACAGGTAGCGAACGCCGTCATCCAGCATGGCACGCTGTTGCGCGCGCTCGAGGACCACGAGGCGCAGGCGGAGGACCAGCGCCTTCGGGATCTCTGCACGCGCTATATCCCGGTCATGCGCGAGCATCAGCGCATGCTCGAGAGCTACCGGATGCAGATCGGCGCAACCGAAGGGATGGTGCAGAAGGCTGCCGGCGTGGCGGTCGGCATCGTCCGGGGGCTGGCCGATGCGGTGCAGGAGAGCGACTTCGTCCGCCTCGTCGGCGACATCGTCATGGCGCGCCAGGGCGAGGATACCTTCAAGACGTTCCGCGAAGCGGGCCGCGCGCTCGGCATCGCCGAGCTGGCCCGGATCGGCGAGATGGGCGAGCGGCATCATGACGATTACGTCAAGGACGCCAACCGCCTCGCACAACAGATGTTCGTGGACAATGCCCGTGGCGCGGAAGTCGCACTGGGCTCGGCCGTGCGCTCCACCACACAGCCCGGTTCCGACCTCTAGCCCGGGCCGTGCCCGTCGGGAGGCGGGGGGCGCACGCATGCGCTCCCCGCCTCGTTCGTACTCCACTACCTTTGCCGCATGCACGACGTCGTTGCCCTGGCCGCAGAACTGCTGGCAATTCCCTCATCCACCGGCGCCGAGCAGGGCGCGGTGGATTTCGTGTCGAAGTGGCTCGTCGCCCGCGGGTGGAACGTGCACCTCCAGGAGGTCACCCGCGGACGCGCGAACGTCTGGGCGTCGCGCGCCGGCGGGGGCGTGACGTTGTCCACGCACCTGGACACCGTGCCTCCCTACATCCCGCCACGGCTCGACGGCGACCGGCTCACCGGGCGCGGCGCGTCGGATGCCAAGGGCATCGCCGCGGCGATGATGGTCGCCGCCGATGCGCTCGTCGCCGAAGGGGAGGAGCGCATCGACCTCCTGCTGCTCGTCGGCGAGGAAAAGGGCTCGGACGGCGCGCGAGCGGCGAACCGCCTCGCGCCCACGAGCCGCTTCCTCATCAACGGCGAGCCGACGGAGAGCAAGCTGGCGAGCGGCGCCAAGGGCTCCCTCCGCGTCACGGTGCGCACGACCGGGCGTGAAGCGCATTCGGCGTACTCCCATCTCGGCAAGTCGGCGATCGAACCGATGCTCGAGCTGCTGCCGAAGATCCATTCGCTGCAGCTGCCGGCCGATCCCGTGCTTGGCGAAACGACGGTGAACATCGGCACGATCCGCGGGGGCACCGAGGCCAACATCGTCCCCGGGAGCTGCGAGGCGGAGCTCATGTTCCGGCTCGTCGGCGACGTGGAGGAGGTCAAGGCGATCGTCTCCGAGTGGGCACGGGGCACCGCCGAACTGGAATGGGGATCGACGATCCCGGCGCAGCGCTTTCACACGTTGCCCGGCTTCGAGGTCGCGCCGGTGGCCTACACGAGCGATATCCCGCTGCTCGGCCGCTGGGGCACACCGCTGCTGTACGGGCCGGGCTCGATCAACGTCGCGCACACCCCGGACGAATACGTGGACATCACCGAGCTGCGCGCCGCCGTGGACGCATACCGGCGCATGGTGAAGGGGCTGCTCGCCTCATGAGCACCGTTCCCTCCGCCCGCGCCGCCCGGCGCAAGGTTGCGGTCCTCGGCGCGACCGGTGCCGTGGGCCAGGCCTTCATCCGCCGGCTCGCCGCGCATCCATGGTTCGAGCTCACCGAGCTGGCCGCATCCGAACGGTCCGCCGGAAAGCCCTACGCCGAGGCCGCGCGCTGGATCGGCAACGATTCCATCCCGGCCTCCGTGCAGCACCGGCCGGTCGTCGCCTGCGATCCCGCCGTCGTGGACGCGGACATCGTGTTCTCCGCGCTCGACGCCTCGGTCGCTGGCGAGGTGGAGGCCGCGTTCGCCCGGGCGGGCAAGATCGTGCTGAGCAACGCGCGCAACTACCGGATGGAAGACGACGTGCCCCTGGTGATTCCGGAGGTGAATCCGGAGCACCTCGGGCTCATCGCCCGGCAGCGGGAACGCCGCGGCTGGCCGGGCGCGATCGTGACCAACGCCAACTGCTCCACGATCGGGCTGACGCTGGCGCTGGCGCCGCTGCACGAGCGCTTCCGCATCGAGCGGGTGTTCGTCGCAACCATGCAGGCCGTCTCCGGTGCCGGGTACCCCGGTGTGCCGTCGCTCGACATCCTCGGTAACGTCGTGCCGTTCATCGGCGGCGAGGAGGAGAAGATCGAGGCCGAAGCGCTGAAGATGCTCGGCCGCTTCGACGGGACGAGCGTCGGCGCCGCGCCGATTGCGATCACCGCGCATGCGAACCGCGTTCCGGTGGAGCATGGCCACACGATCTGTGTGTCCGTCGGATTCGCGGAGCGCGTGACGCCGGAGGCGGTGCGTGAGGCACTCGAGGACTGGGGGGGCTCGGAGGAGGCGCGCGGCCTGCCGACGGCGCCACCGCGGCCGCTCGAGCTCGCGACGGAGCCGGACCGGCCGCAGCCGCGTCGCGACGTCGATCGCGGCAACGGGATGGCGGTGACGATCGGCCGCATCCGGCGGGATCCGATGCTCGACGTCAAGTTCGTCGCGCTGGCGCACAACATCGTTCGCGGGGCCGCCGGCGCGTCCGTGCTCAACGCGGAGCTGATGGAGCGCGCCGGGATGCTGCCGGAATGAGGCCGGCGCCGTGATCGTCATCAAGTTCGGTGGCACATCGGTGGGCGACGCGGACGCGATCCGGCGCGGCGCCGAGATCGTGCGGGGGCGCCTCGCGCGGCAGCCCGTCGTCGTCGTCAGCGCGCTCGCCGGCACGACGAACGCGCTCATCGCCATCGCGGAGCAGGCGGCCAAGGGGCATCTCATCGGCGCCATGCGCGCCGTCGAAGCCCTGCGCGAGCGGCATCTCGCCGAAGCCGACGCGCTGCTGGGCGCCGAGGCCGGCGAGGTGTCCGGCGAGATGTCGGCGTTGTTCGACGAGCTCGCGCAGCTCGCGGAGGCGCTCTCGGTGCTCGGGGACCTCACACCGCGGTCGCTCGACGCCATTTCCTCGATGGGGGAGCAGCTCTCGTCGCTGCTGGTCGTCGCCGCCTACGAGGCGGCCGGCCTCCCCGCGGTCCACGTCGATGCACGCGACGTCATGATCACCGACGCGCACTTCGGGCGCGCGGAGCCGCAGCCGGATGCGATCGCGGCGGCGGCGCGTGCGCACATCGCGCCGCTCGTGCGCGAGGGGAAGGTCCCGGTGCTGGGCGGCTTCATCGGCGCCACGCCGACGACGCGCGTGACGACGACCCTCGGCCGCGGCGGATCGGACTACAGCGCCTCGCTGTTCGGCGCGGCGCTTCAGGCGGAGGCGATCGAGATCTGGACGGACGTGGACGGCATGCTCACGGCCGACCCGCGCGTGGTCACCGGCGCACGGCTGATCGAGCGCATCGGCTTCGAGGAGGCCTCGGAGCTTGCCTCGTTCGGCGCCAAGGTCCTGCATCCCTTCACGATCGCGCCGGCCGTGCGCGTCGGCATTCCCGTCGTGGTGCTCAACTCGCGGAAGCCCGAGGGTGAGGGAACGCTGATCACCTTCGACGCCCCGAAGCGGCCCGTCACTGCGATCGCCGGCAAGGACAAGGTGACGCTCGTGAAGGTGCGTTCGCCACGGATGCTGCTGACGGAAGGATTCCTGCGCACGCTGTTCGCCGTGTTCGAGCGCCACAAGACGTCGGTGGACGTCGTCGCGACCTCCGAGGTTTCGGTGTCGCTCACCGTGGACGATGCGTCGCACCTCGATGCGATCGTCGGCGACCTGCGCGACCTCGGCGACGTCGTCATCGAGCGGGGGCGAGGGATCGTCGCGATCGTCGGGGCGGAGCTCTCGCGGCACCCCGCGACCATGGCGGCGGCGCTCGGCGCGCTCGACGATGCGACCGTGCACATGCTGTCGCTCAGCGCCACGGGGATCAACCTCACGATCGTCGTGGATGGGGATCGCGTGCCGACGGTCATGCGACGCATGCACGACGTCTTCTTCACGGGAGCCGCGGCATGACACCGATCCGGCTTGCGGTCGTCGGCATGGGCAAGATGGGGCGCGCCGTCAGCGCACTCGCGGCGGAGCGTGGATTCCAGGTCGTGGCCACGCTCGATGCAGCCGACATGGCGGGGAGCCTCACCCGGGAAGCGCTGGGCGGGGCGGACGTGGCGATCGAGTTCACGGTGCCGGAGGCGGCACCCGGCAACATCCGCGAGCTCGTGAATGCAGGGTGCCCCGTCGTCGTCGGGACGACGGGGTGGCACGATGCGCTCCCCGAAATCTCCGCGTACGTCCGCGAGCATCACGGCGCGCTGCTCTGGGCCCCCAACTTCTCGATCGGCGTCAACCTGTTCCAGCGCCTCGTGACGGAGGCCGCGCGCCTGTTCGGCGCCGCGCCCGGCTTCGATGCGCACCTCATCGAGACGCACCACAGCGCGAAGAAGGATGCGCCGTCGGGCACGGCGATCTCGCTCGAACGCGCGGCGTCTGCCGCCCTCGGTCGCCCGATTCCGATCACGAGCATCCGCACGGGCAGCGTCCCCGGCACGCACGAGCTGTTGTTCGACTCGCCCTTCGAGACGGTGCGGCTCGAGCATGTCGCGCGCGACCGGCGGGTGTTCGCTGAGGGCGCGCTCATGGCCGCGCGCTGGCTCGTGGGCCGTGAGGGCGTGTTCGAGATGAAGGACGTCCTGGATTCCACCACCGCGACCTCGAGGTCGGCATGACCCCCTCCCGTCTCACCGGCGTCGGCACCGCCCTGGTAACGCCGTTTCAGCACGGCGGCGCCGTCGACGAGGCCGCGCTGCGCGCCCTCGTGGACTGGCAGCTCGCCGAAGGCGTGCACTTCCTCGTCCCCTGCGGGTCGACGGGCGAAGCGGCCACCCTCAGCGCCGAGGAGCACCGGCGCGTCGTCGAGATCGTCGTCGACCAGGTGAACGGCCGGGCGCCCGTGGTCGCCGGCGCCGGGTCCAACGACACGCGCAAGGCCATCGCCCTCTCGCAGGAGATGAAGGCGATCGGCGCGAGCCACCTGCTGCACGTCTCGCCGATGTACAGCAAGCCGCCGCAGCGCGGGATCGAGGCGCACTTCCGCGCCATCGCCGACGCGGTGGGCCTGCCGATCGTCGTGTACAACGTCCCGGGGCGCACGGCGAGCAACATCGAGGCGAAGACCACGCTCGCCCTCGCCGGCGTACCCGGGATCGTCGCGGTCAAGGAGGCGAGTGGCAACCTCGCCCAGATCACCGACATCCTCACCTCGCGGCCGCAGGAGTTCTCCGTGCTTTCCGGCGACGACGAGTTGACGCTGCCGATCATGCTCGGGGGCGGGGACGGCGTGATCTCGGTCGTCTCCAATGCGGCGCCGAGGGCGCTCGTGGAGCTCGTGGAGGCGGCGGCGCGCGGGGACTTCGCCACCGCCCGCGAGCGCCAGGCCACGCTCCTGCCGCTGATGCGCGCGGCATTCGCCGAGTCCAATCCGATCCCGATCAAGGCCGCCATGTCGATGCTCGGGCGGTGCGAGAACGTGCTGCGGCTCCCGCTCGTGCCGCTGGCAGACTCGCATCACGGCGTCCTCCGCGGCGCGCTCCGCCACGCGGGAGCCATGGCGTGAGCACGCTCGAGCAGCGCATCGAAGCGCTGGTGGCGACGCCGCCGGGGCAGCCGCTGCCGCCGGAGGCGGTCTCCGTCGTCGACGAGCTGCTGACGGCGCTCGAGCGCGGCGAGGTTCGCGCGGCGGAGCGCCACGCCTCGGGCGCGTGGCACGCGGTGCCGTGGGTGAAGCGCGGGATCCTGCTCGGGTTCCGCGCCGGGACCATCGTCGACATGTCCGAGGGGCGATTCGCCTTCTACGACAAGCACACCTATCCGCCGCGACAGCTCGGCGCCGATGCCGGCGTTCGTGTGGTGCCCGGCGGGTCATCGATCCGCCGCGGAGCCTTCGTCGCGCCGGGCGTCGTGTGCATGCCGCCCATGTACATCAACGTCGGCGCGTGGGTCGGTGCAGGGACGATGGTGGATTCGCACGCGCTGGTGGGCTCCTGTGCCCAGATCGGGGAGCGTGTGCACCTCAGCGCCGCGGCGCAGATCGGGGGCGTGCTGGAGCCGGTCAACGCCGCCCCCGTCGTCATCGAGGACGACGTGCTCGTCGGCGGCAACACGGGCGTGTACGAAGGAACCATCGTGCGCCAGCGTGCGGTGCTCGCCGCTGGCGTCGTGCTCACGCGTGGCACCCCGGTGTTCGATCTCGTGCGGGAGACCGTGTACCGCGGCGATGCGGAGCGGGCCCTCGAGATTCCGGCCGGCGCCGTGGTCGTCCCCGGTGCGCGTGCGATCCGCAACGGGTGGGGAGCGGAGCAGGGGCTCGCGCTCCAGACCCCCGTGATCGTGAAGTACCGCGACGAGAAGACCGACGTCGCCACCGCGCTCGAGGCGTGGCTGCGCTGAGCGGATCGCGCCCGTGACGCGCGTCGGCGGAACGGTTCGCGTCCCGGGTGACAAGTCGCTCTCCCACCGCGCGCTCATGCTGGCGGCGCTCGGTGACGGGGCGTCGCGCATCCGCGGGATCCTCGAATCGGCCGACGTGCACTCCACGGCAAGTGTCCTTCGCTCGCTTGGGGTCCCGATTCCCGTCCTGTCCCCGGACCTCGTCGTGCAGGGCGTCGGGCTTCGCGGCGTCCGGACGCCCGCCGATGCGCTCGACTGCGGCAACAGCGGGACGACCGCTCGCCTGATGGCTGGCGTGGTCGCCGGGGCGGGAGTCACGGCACGATTCACCGGCGACGGGAGCCTGAGTCGCCGGCCCATGCGGCGCATCGCGGCGCCGCTCGAGGCGATGGGCGCGCGCGTGGATCTCCCGCCGCACGGCGGCCTCCCCATGACGGTGCACGGCGCGCCGCTGCACGGCGTCGAGTGGCACAGCGACGTCGCGAGCGCGCAGGTCAAGAGTGCTGTGCTGCTGGCGGCGCTCGTCGCTGGTGTTTCCGCGTCGTACACGGAGCCCGCGAAGTCGCGCGACCACACCGAACGGATGCTGGCGGCGCGCGGCGTCGGGATCGTCGCCGATGGGAGCTCGGTGCGCCTTGCGCCCGCGCAGGCGCTCGCCGCCCTCGATCAGACGGTCCCGGGGGATCCGTCGTCGGCGGCATTCTTCGCCGGACTGGCCGCCATGGCGTCGCATGGCTCGATCGAGATGCCGAACGTCGGGGCCAATCCCACGCGCGTCGGGTTCTTCTCGGCGCTGGTGCGCATGGGGGCGCAGGTCTCGTTATCGGACGTGCGCGATGAGGGGGGCGAACCGACGGCGACGGTCACCGTCCAACCCGGCAGCCTGCGGGGCATCCGGATCGGAGCGGCGGAGATCCCCGCGATGATCGACGAGCTGCCGCTCCTCGCTTGCATCGCCTCCCGGGCAGAGGGAGAGACCGTGATCAGCGGCGCCGATGAGCTGCGCGTCAAGGAGAGCGACCGCATCGCCGTGGTCGTCCGGAATCTCCACGCGCTCGGGGTCGAGGCCGAGGAGCTGCCGGATGGGATGCGCATCCTTGGCAGTGCGAATCCGCTGCGCGGGGCGATCACGACGCATGGCGATCACCGCATCGCGATGGCGTTCGGGGTGCTCGGTGCCCTCGACGGCAACCAGATCGCGGTCGACGATCCGGAGTGCGTGGCCGTGTCGTATCCGCGGTTCTGGGAGGATCTCCGGCAGGTCGCGACGGTTTAGATTGGCGACATGACCGACGCCGACCGCCGACCGCCGACGATTGCAGCCGACACCGACGCCGTCCGCCAGGGGGCGAACGTCGCGGAGCCGTCCAGCGAGCGCCCCACATCCGATACCCGGCGCGTCGTCATCGCGATCGATGGTCCCGCTGCATCCGGCAAGTCCTCCACTGCCCACTGGGTCGCGGAAGTCCTGGGCTACCACCACGTGGATTCCGGCGCACTCTACCGCGGCGCCACGGCCGCGCAGCTTCGTCGCGGCTCACCCGTGGAGCAGTGGACCGAGGCGGATCTCCTGGAGGCGGCGAGCCGGGTCCAGCTCCGGGCGGTGCCCGGCGCATTCGCGCCGACGCTCGACGGGGAGTCGATCGAGGCGGAGATCCGTGGGCAGGACGTGACGCGCCACGTGTCCCTCGTCGCCCAGATGCCGGCCGTCCGCGCCTGGGTCAACGAGATGGTTCGCCGTGCGGCGCGGGACCACGACGTCGTGGTGGACGGGCGGGACATCGGCACCACGGTGTTCCCGGAGGCAGCGCTCAAGGTCTTCCTGGTCGCGGACCCCTGGGAGCGCGCCCGCCGCCGGCTGATCCAGCGGCTCCAGCGGGCGCCGTCGGACGAGGAGATCGCCGAGGAGACCGATCGGCTGGTGCATCGGGATGCGAGCGATGCGACGCAGACGGTGCAGGCGAAGGATGCCGTGCTCATCGATACGACGGCGCTGACGCAGGCTGAGCAGGTCGATCGGATCGTCGCGCTGGCGCGGGCCGTAACTCATCGCGGGGAAGGGACTTCCGCCAGTTGACGGCGGGCGCGCGATTCGGCTAATATATAAGGCTTGCCGCCACCGTCCCGGAAACTCTCCGGCGGTGGCCGCATGCGTTGGCCAACTCCGCAACCTCGCCGCGGCGAGCCTAAACATCCCGCGATCAGGAGAATTCTCTTTTCATGACCGAGCTTCAGAACCCGGCAACCGGCATTGCGAAGCGCGAGCAGCTGAAGGCGCTCGAGAAGCAGCAGCGCGCTGTCCTCCGCCCGCTTGCCAACCGTCGCCCCGAGCTCTACGACGAGGACGAGTACACGTCGGACGAGTACGAGCAGATGCTCGAGATGTACCAGGGCACGCTCGCCTCGATCGACGAAGGGGAGATCGTCAAGTCGAAGGTGCTCGAGATCCGCGACAACGTCGTGGTCCTCGACATCGGCTTCAAGTCCGAAGGCACGATCCCGCTCGAGGAGTTCAAGGATCTGCCCGACCTCAAGCCTGGTGACGAAGTCGAAGTGCTCCTCGAGCACCTCGAGGACCAGGAAGGCTCGGTCGTGCTCTCCAAGAAGAAGGCCGACTTCATGCGCGTGTGGGAGCGCATCCGTCAGGCCTACGAGAGCGATCAGCCCGTCGAGGGCACCCTCGTCAAGAAGATCAAGGGCGGCGTCGTGGTCGACCTCATGGGTGTCGACGCGTTCCTCCCCGGGTCGCAGATCGCGCTGCGCCGCGTCCCGAACATCGACGAGCTGCTCGGTCAGAAGTTCGAGTTCAAGATCATCAAGCTCAACAAGCGCCGCCGCAACATCGTCGTCTCGCGTCGAGTGATCCTCGAGAACGAGCGCGCCGGCAAGCGCGACAAGCTGATGAAGGAGCTCCAGAAGGACCAGGTCCGGAAGGGCGTGGTCAAGAACATCACGGACTTCGGCGCGTTCATCGACCTCGGTGGCGTCGACGGCCTGCTGCACATCACCGACATGTCGTGGGGCCGGATCTCGCACCCGTCCGAGATGTTCCAGATCGGGCAGGAAGTCGAGGTCAAGGTGCTCGACATCGATTGGGATCGCGAGCGCATCAGCCTCGGGTACAAGCAGCTCCAGCCGTACCCGTGGAAGGACGTCATGGAGAAGTACCCGGTCGGCACGCGCGTGCAGGGCAAGGTCGTCTCCATCACGAACTACGGCGCGTTCATCGAGCTCGAGCCGGGCATCGAAGGCCTGGTGCACATCAGCGAGATGAGCTGGACCCGCAACGTCCGCCATCCGTCCAAGCTCGTCTCCATCGGCGAGACGATCGAGGCGGTGGTGCTCAAGGTCGATCCGTCGGAGGAGAAGATCTCCCTCGGCATGAAGCAGACGGAGCAGGATCCGTGGGTCGTGCTGCCGCTGAAGTACCCGGTGGGCACGCGGATCCAGGGCAAGGTCCGCAACCTCACGAGCTTCGGCGCCTTCGTCGAGATCGAGCCGGGGATCGACGGCCTCATTCACATCTCCGACATGTCGTGGACGAAGCGTGTCCAGCACCCGTCGGAAGTCGTGAAGAAGGGCGATACGGTCGACGTCGTGATCCTCAACATCGACGCCGAGAACAAGCGCATCTCGCTCGGCCGCAAGCAGGCCGAGGAGGATCCGTGGCTCCGCATCGGTGAGAACTACCCGGTCGGCACCGACGTGAAGGGCACGGTCGTGCGCCTCATGGACAAGGGTGTCGTGGTCGACATCGGCAACGACATCGAAGGCTTCGTCCCGCTCTCGCAGCTCAACGCCGGCGCGCCGGTCGAGAGCCCGGCGGATGTCGCCTACGAGACGATGAACCTCGAGATGCGCGTGCTGGAGGTGGATCCGATCCACCGCCGCATCGTGCTCGCGGTGACCAGCATCCCCGCGGAGCAGCCGCCGCGTCCCGCCGAGCCGTCCAAGATCCACACGGACGAGGACCTCGCCGGCGTCGAGTGACCCGGTGACCGGCTCGATCGATCAGTGAGAAAGGCGCCCCGCTTCGGCGGGGCGCCTTTTTTGTTGGCCACCGGTTCATCCCGGGCCTGGCCGCGCGACGGTGACACCGGGGCGCCCGCCGAGGTTGAGCCAGGCAAATGCCTATCGCGAAGATCCTCCTCCGATCGCGGCGCTCCATCGCACTCATCGCGCTCGCGTTGCTCCCGGCATGCCGCGACGCGGTGCCGCCACTTCCGCGGACCTTCGTCATTCAGGGGGATTCGGCCCCGCTTCTCGTCGGCGCCAGCCGGACGTTCACGGCAGGCGCGCCAGTCGCATGGTCGGTCAACGGGATCGCCGGCGGGTCCGCCGAGGCCGGCGTCATCGATGCTGCGGGGCGATACCGGGCGCCGCTCACCCTCCCGTCGGCGGAGCCCGTGCTGATCTCCGCGGTGAACGCGGCCACCGGCGCCGCGGACACCATCCGCGTCCCCCTGACGCCGGCACCGCTCGAGGGTGACTGGTACAGCTACCAGCCCCGCGCCATTCGCGTGGATCGGACGGGCCCGGTGGTGCTGACGGTGCATGCGCCTCCCGGCGTCACCGGCATCGCGCTGACCTACAAGGACGGCTCCAGCGCCGCGTTCGCTCACCGCGGCGGGATGCTGTACCAGGTCGCGATCCCCGCGGCGAAGGCGCTCGTGGGGTACGTCCCGGGGGAATCACGCAACCACGTCGGATTCATCGATCACTACGAGGGGAGCTCGCGGCTGAAGCGGGTGAACGCCTTCGTGAACGTGATCGATGGCGACGTCGAAGTCGCGGTGCCCGTCGAAGCGCTCGCCGCGGACGCTCAGGCGACGGACTACGTGCTCAATCTGCGTTGGGACGAGCACGTCACCGGGAGCGCCGCCGCATCCATCGCGCGCCGCCTCTACGACCTGCTGCCGGACGACTTCGACTTCATCGCGATGGTCTGGCCGATCAACATGACCCAGAACCGGTACTTCTCGTTCGTCCGCAACGACACGCGGGGGATCGGGCTGACCCCCATCGACGCCGGCCTCACGTTCGGCAGCGCTGCTCGATTGCAGGGGACGATCCAGTTCCCGATCGACGGCATGTTCGACCTCGGCGCGCCGGTGGCAAGCCACGAGATCGGCCATCGCTGGATCAATCACCTGAAGCATGATGCCCTCCGGCCCGGTGGCGCCCACTGGCCGATCGGTGACATCGCGACGGGCGTCATGGGATTCAGCATCGCCGGAAGCGGTGCAGGGGGGACGTTTCATTACCGGATCGACCAGATCGGTCCGAGCGAATACCAGCTTTCCGCGCAGGCGCCGACATACCGGTTCTCCATGCTGGAGCTCTATCTCATGGGGCTCGCGACGCCGGAGGAGGTGCCGCCCTTCTACGTCTTCGAGGACCAGAACCAGGGGGATCAGGTCCGCCCCGGAGGAATCCTCCGCGGGGGCGTGCGCCACCTGACGGTCGACAGCCTGATCGCCGTCGACGGCCCACGAGTTCCCGCGGCCGCGGCGTCGCAGCGGGACTTCCGCATGGCCACCGTCGTGGTGAGCCTCGGGCGCCTGCTCAGCGATGACGAGATGGCCTTCTTCGACCGGATGGCGCGTCGCGGAGAAGCCGACGTCCCCCTGAGGTACCGGGACGGGTTCATGGTGGGCACCGGGCTGCCGTTCACGCTGGCGACCGGCGGTCGCGCGCGCCTGACGACGCGACTGCGCCCGTAGCTGGTCGTTCGCGGGCCGGGGGGATTACCTTTTCCTCCCTATGACCATGCGAGACAAGCTCGAGCTCCTCGAGCGGCGAGCCGCCGAAGCGGAGCAGGGCGGCGGCCCCGATCGCCTGAAGGCGCAGCACGCCAAGGGCAAGCTCTCGGCGCGCGAGCGCCTCGACCTGCTGCTCGACGAGGGGAGCTTCGTCGAATTCGACCGCTTCGTCACCCACCGCTCCGAGGCCTTCGGCCTCGGCCAGCAGCGGGTCTACGGCGACGGCGTCGTGACGGGCCACGGCCGCATCGAAGGCCGGCTCGTCTACGTCTTCTCCCAGGATTTCACGGTGCTCGGGGGCTCGCTCTCCGAGTCGCACGCCGAGAAGATCTGCAAGATCATGGATCTCGCGGTGCGGAACGGCGCGCCCGTGATCGGCCTCAACGACTCCGGCGGCGCGCGGATCCAGGAGGGCGTGGTCTCCCTGGGCGGCTACGCCGACATCTTCCTGCGCAACACGCTCGCGTCGGGGGTCGTGCCCCAGATCTCCGCCATCATGGGCCCGTGCGCGGGCGGCGCGGTGTATTCGCCGGCGATCACCGACTTCGTGTACATGGTGCAGGGAACCTCGTACATGTTCGTGACGGGGCCCAACGTCGTGAAGACGGTGACGCACGAGGACGTGACGATGGAGCAGCTCGGCGGCGCGAGCGCGCACGCGGGCACGTCGGGCGTCGCGCATTTCGCCTTTCCCTCGGAGCCGGCGACCCTCCAGGCGATCCGCGAGCTGTTCCGGTACATCCCGTCCAACAACCTCGACGAGCCGCCGCGCGGGCGGGCGACGGATCCCCGCGACCGGCGCGACGAGGCCCTGCTCGACATCGTGCCCGATCACCCGAACAAGCCGTACGACATCCACGACGTCATCCGACGGGTGGTGGACGACGGCGAGTTCTACGAGGTGCAGCGCGACTACGCCGCGAACATCGTCTGCGGCTTCGCCCACCTCGGCGGGTTCTCGGTGGGGATCGTCGCCAACCAGCCGGCCGTGCTTGCTGGCGTGCTGGACATCAGCGCGTCCCTCAAGGCGGCTCGCTTCATCCGCTTCTGCGACTGCTTCAACATCCCCATCGTGACCTTCGAGGACGTCCCGGGATTCCTGCCCGGCGTCGCCCAGGAGCACGGGGGGATCATCAAGCACGGCGCGAAGCTCCTGTTCGCGTACTGCGAGGCGACGGTCCCCAAGCTCACCGTCATCACCCGCAAGGCGTATGGCGGGGCATACGACGTCATGTCGTCCAAGCATATCCGTGGCGACTTCAACGTCGCCTGGCCGACGGCGGAGATCGCGGTCATGGGCCCGAAGGGGGCGGTGGAGATCCTCTTCCGCAAGGAGATCGGCGAGAGCGAGGATCCCGCGAAGGCGACCGACGCGAAAGTGGCCGAGTATACGGAGGCGTTCGCGAATCCGTACGTGGCGGCGGCGCGCGGCTACGTGGACGACATCATCGATCCACGCGACACCCGTCCGCGCCTCATCGACGCGCTCGAGACGCTGCAGGGGAAGCGGGATCGGAATCCGCCGAAGAAGCACGGCAATATTCCATTGTGAGGTGAGTGGCGGGGCGGCAGATGCGAGATGCGAGATGCGA
>DASTYL010000055.1:0-2491 GCA_035764975.1 Gemmatimonadaceae bacterium
CGTCGTGATGACGCGCACCACCGCGGACCCGGTGCCGCTGGGCGACCGCGGCATCGTCGCCCGTCGCGCGAACGGCCACGCGTTCGTGTCGATCCACCTCAACGCCTTCCCCGACGGCGTGAACCCGTTCACGGCGCAGGGGACCGGCGTCTACTTCTTCCACCCGCCGTCGGAGCCGCTCGCGCGAGACGTGCAGCGCGAGCTCGTGCGCTGGCTCGGCCTGCCGAACCTCGGCGTCTACTACGACAACCTCGCTCTCGTGCGCCCGACGTGGATGCCGGCGATCCTGACGGAGGGGCTGTTCATCATGATGCCCGAGCAGGAGGCGGCGATGCGCACCGAGGCCGGGCAGGAGGCCTACGCGCGCGGCATCGCCGACGGGCTGGAGGCGTACTTCCGCGGACTGGCCGCCGGCCGGCGCTGAGGCTCCACTCTCTTCCCACGGTCCCGTGTCCTTCGTCCACCCTCTCGCGATCGTGATCGGCGACGTGCGGCTCGGCGCGCAGGCGTCGATCTGGCCGACCGCCGTCGTGCGCGCCGACTCGGACGTCATCGAGATCGGCGCCGAGTCGAACGTCCAGGACGGGGCGGTGCTGCATACCGACCCCGGGCTCCCGATGCGCATCGGCGCGCGCGTGGCGATCGGGCACCGCGCCGTCGTGCACGGCGCGACGGTGGAGGACGACGTCCTGATCGGGATGGGGTCGATCCTGCTGAACGGGTGCCGGATCGGCCGCGGGTCGATCGTCGCCGCCGGCGCGGTGGTGCGCGAGGGGGCGCGGATCCCGCCGAACTCGCTCGTCGCGGGGGTGCCGGGGCGCGTGGCGCGCGAGACGACGGAGGAGGAGCGCGCGCGGATCGCGCGGACGGTGCGGGCGTACCTCGCGCTGCAGGAGCGGCATCGCGCGGGGGAGTTCGCGCGGCGGTGAGGGGTCGGGCGCGCCGCAGTGCCTAACGACACGGCCGCCGGCCACGCTCGCGCTCGCTGAACGGCGCCGGCGCGAAGCGCAAGATCTTGCGGCGCGGGGCCGGGTCGCGTCTCTTTCCGCGGCGCGCATCGACATCGCCCGGCGGCCTCGGCCGCGTCGCAACGACCGCTCGATGGTTCGCTCGCCCGGTCGCCAACTGGCACCGGAAATGCCACGTGATTGCGAGCAAACAATCGGGGCGCGTCGAGTTGCGGAGTGGGCATCCGGCGCGGGAACGGCCCGCTCGACGGGCGGGTACGTGGGTGGCGGGATCGCCGCCCGGCTGCTGATCGACAACTGCAAACGTTTGTCAGGATAGACGTTACGAAGCGCCGTCCTGTCGCATCCACGCCATCGGGACGGCGCTTTCGTCGTCCGTGCCTCCGCCGCGCCGCGCGCGATGTGGGGCAGCGTGGAAAAGCAGGGTTCGCCTGAAGGTTTTTGATGTGGATACCGTAAGTCGCTGCAAGCCCGACGCTTGACGGTCCGCTTGCGCGGACTCACGACTCGGGGTAGCGTACGCGCCCGCTCCGGCCGTTCCCTCCGAATCGCCTCCGCGCCGCACCGCCCGCCTCGCGTCGACCGCACGCACCACCGCGTCGTTCCCGCGTCTTCGCATCACCGCTTCACCCGAGAGGAGAGTCGTCGACATGCCTCTGCCCACCACCCCGCCCACCGGCCCCGTCACGCTGAGCCAGAACGCGCGCACCGTGCTCGAGAAGCGCTATCTGGTGAAGGACGATGCCGGCAAGGCGACGGAGCAGCCCGAGGATCTGTTCTGGCGCGTCGCCACCGTGATCGCCGAGGCGGACCGCCGCTACGGCGCCAGCGAGGGGGCGGTGCAGGCGGTGGCGGAGGAGTTCTACTACCTCATGACGCAGCGCCGTTTCGAGCCGAACTCCCCCACGCTCATGAACGCGGGGCGTCCGCTCGGCCAGCTCTCGGCGTGCTTCGTCCTCCCCGTCGAGGACGCGCTCTCCAACGGGCAGAACGGGATCTACGACACGCTGCGCTCGATGGCGCTGATCCACCAGTCGGGGGGCGGCACCGGCTTCTCCTTCTCGCGGCTGCGCCCGCGCGGCGGGATCGTGCGCTCGACGACCGGCGTGGCGAGCGGCCCGGTCTCCTTCATGAAGCTCTACGACGCGTCCACCGACGCGGTGAAGCAGGGCGGGACGCGGCGCGGCGCGAACATGGGGATCCTGCGCGTCGACCATCCGGACATCCTCGAGTTCATCACCTGCAAGGAGGACCTCACGCAGGTGACGAACTTCAACATCTCGGTGGCCGTCACCAGCGCCTTCATGGAGGCGGTGAAGAACGAGACGACCTACGACCTCGTGGACCCCACGAACGGCGCTGTGGTCGGCTCGCTCGACGCGAACATGGTGTGGGACCGGATGATCATGGGCGCGTGGCGCACCGGCGAGCCCGGCGTCTTCTTCATCGACGAGGCCAACCGCTACAACCCGGTGCCGCACCTCGGCAGCTACGAGGCCACCAACCCGTGCGGCGAGCAGCCA
>DASTYL010000056.1:0-7141 GCA_035764975.1 Gemmatimonadaceae bacterium
GTCGATCGGCTGACCGGCGACCGGGCACGGATGCGCGCCCTCGCCGCGCAGGTGATCCGCGCCCAGGACGAGGAGCGCGCGCGCGTCGCGCGCGAGCTGCACGACTCGACCGCGCAGACGCTCGCCGCCGCCATGCTCCACATCCGGGCGCTCGCGGCGACGGGAGCGGACGCCGCGATCAAGTCGAAGCTCACCATGGTGGGCGACACCGTGGCCGACGCGCTCGAGGAAGTGCGCTCGATGGCGCACACGATGTATCCCCGCGTGCTCGACGACCTCGGGCTCGGCGCGGCGCTCGAGTGGCTCGCGGGCCGCACGCAGGATGCGACGGGCATCGCGGTGCGCGTGGAGCACGACGTCGCCGAGACCTCGGTGCCGCCGACCGCCGCGGCGGTGCTCTATCGCGTCGCGCAGGAGGGGCTGCGCAACGCGGTGGTGCACAGCGGCGCCACCGAGATCGTGCTGCGGGTCGAGGCCGACCGGCGCACCGCGAGCATCGAGGTGACGGACAACGGGCGGGGCTTCGACACGGAGGCCGCGGACCGGCGTCGCGGCGGCATGGGCCTCTTCGCGATGCACGAGCGCGCCGCGCTCGTGGACGGGACCGTCGAGATCTACAGCGTCCCCGGGCGCGGCACGCGCGTGACGGCATCGGTGCCGATCGGGCCGATGCACCGCTGACGCGCGAGGGCGTGCATCGCACGACGCGTGTGCGCTGTCTCACCGGCAGATCGCGCCCGTTACGCCCGTACGATCCGCTCCGTCCCCACTTGGATCAACTGGACCGACGGAGCCTCGATGACCGGGATCGACTGGAACACGGAACTGCGCACGATCGCGCGGGAGTATGACGGGCTTCCGCCCGAATTGTCGCCGATGGAAGCGCGTGCGCGGAAGGCGGCCGAAACGCGCGAGCGCGAGAAGGTCGCGCAGCGGTTCGCCGCGCTCGGGGCCACCGTGCGCCTGCTGCTCGTCGCCTCACTCCTCGGTGCGCTGTACTGGTGGCCGTATGCGACCGGATGCGGCGGGGGGCTCGTCGGGTTGCTGGCCGCGCAGGCCATGGTCGTCATCGGCGGGCTCTGGACGGCCGTCTTCTCGTGGCGGCACCGGCTCGCGGCGAGCCACACGCTGGCGCTGGGATTCGTGCTCGCGGGGCTCGTGCTGTCCGCCGCGCAGGTCCTTCCGCGGCTGGGCTACGTCACCGTCGCCGGCGTCGACGGCACGCAGTGGCGCTGCGCGGTCGCCGACGGCCCGGTGAAGGGATAGCGATATCGCGCCGTCCTAGCTCGCGGCGCGCCGCCAGCGGGGCAGGGCAGGGGCCGCGCGGCGGGCGAGATGGTCGTCGTAGTACGCCACGACCCGCGCCTGCACCGACTGCGCCGTGTCGTCCGCCGCGGCGACGAAGGGAGCGTAGCGGCTCGTGCCGTCGGAGACGAGAAACCACCACCAGAGCACGCTCTCCGAGGCGCGTCGCGGCGCCACGGTGCACGTGAAGGTGCGGTCGTGATCGGTGAACGCGAGGCTGCGAAGTGCGGAACCGCTGATCCTGTCGGCCATTGTCCTCCCCCTGCGCCAGCGTGAGTGTGGGCTACTTGTGGCGGAACGTGATGCGGCCGCGCGAGAGGTCGTAGGGCGAGACCTCGACCGTCACGCGATCGCCGGCAAGGATGCGGATGCGGAACTTGCGCATCTTGCCCGCCGTCGTGGCGAGGAGCTGATGGCCGTTCGGCAGGTCCACGCGGAACATGGCGCTCGGCAGGACGTCGGCGACGACGCCCTCGATCTCGATGGCTTCCTGCTTCATGCGGGCTCCTGGGGGGAAAGGGTGTCGACGTACGCGAGGCGCAGCTGCTCGACGCAGGCGGTGGCCAGCGCCCGGGCATCGAGCGCGGGGGCGTCGGCGGCCTCGGGGGCCCAGCTCCATTCGGCCTCCGTCGCCGCATCGGCGATGAGGACGGACTCCCAGAGCAGCGTTGCCGGCTCTGGCATCCGGTCCTGGCCGGGCCGCTCGGATCGCTGCTGCATCCGCGGCGCGACGGCGCCACGCCACACGTTGATCAGCAGCTGGCCGGTTGCCGCCGAGTCGGGCGAGCTGCGAAGCCAGACCGCCGTCAATGCCACGGGGCCGAGCTGCACGAGGCAGCGGCCGGGCGGCCGGCGGACGACGGGTGCCGGCGTATCGAGCGTCACGCGCAGGGCTTCCACCCCGTCGACGAGCGCATCGGTCAGCCGGGCGAGCTCTCGCGTACAGGCACCGAGCGCCCGGAAGGTGGTGAGGTACGGCGCGCGCTCGTAGAGGCCGCGCTGGTCCGACAGTCGTTCGGTGATGGTGGTCTCGTTCATACGACTCCCTGGCAGATGGATGCGGAACGCCGTGCACGAATGCACGAGCGCCGGCTGGTGGACTCGCGTCGCACCAGCCGGCGCTGGGTTCACCCCGACGTTCCGGAAGGAACGCCGGTGGACGAACGCAATCGGCGTTGCAGCCTCAGCGACCCATGCGGGTCACGTTCTCTGCCGCCGGGCCCTTCTGGCCCTGGACCACATCGAACTCGACCGTCTCACCCTCGGACAGCGACTTGAAGCCGTTGCCGCTGATGGCCGAGTGATGGACGAAGCAATCCTTGCCGCCGTCGGCGGGGGTGACGAAGCCGAAACCCTTCGCATCGTTGAACCACTTCACGGTACCTGTCGTGCGCATATGCTGCTCCTGAACGGGATGGTGCTGTGATCGGAGCGCGCGTGCACGGAATCCGACGACAACGTGTGTGATCGTGATGAACCCTTCACGCAGGGAGCGAGGGACGCAAAAAGGGCCCGCACGGTATTCGGCAGGCCCCTGATCGGAACTTGTCCACGCGCACTGACGGCACGTGTATCGCTTCAAGTAATGTAGCCCCGGAGCGGGCGAAAAGCAATGCAGGTCCCCGATCCCGCCCCCCGGAGGACGTTACCGCCCGTGCGGCCCGCGAGTCGTGAACGCGACCAATCTCCGGATCCCGCACGTGAACAACGCCCGTTTCGACGCCCTCGTCCGCCGGCTGGAGCCGGAATGCATGGCATCCCCGCGCCTGTACAAGGCGCGGGTCGTGCTCCTCGCCGTGCTCGGCTATGCCTATATCGGCGCGATCCTCACCCTGCTGCTCGGCGCGCTTGCCGGCTCCATCTGGGCGATCATCTACGCCCGCGGCGGCAACGGTGGCCTGGCCCAGATCGCCATCGCGTTGGGCGCCCTCACCTGGGTCGTCGGCAAGGCGCTCTGGGTGCGGTTCGAGCCGCCGAAGGGGCGGGTGTTGCGTCGCGAGGAGGCCCCCGGGCTGTTCGCCGAGGCGGAAGAGCTTCGCCGGGCGCTGCAGGCGCCGGCCGCGGACGTCATCCTGCTCACCGACGACTGCAACGCCGCGGTCTCCCAGGTGCCGCGGCTGGGCATCTTCGGATTCCCGCGCAACTATCTCAGCGTCGGGCTTCCGCTGCTCACGGCGCTTCCGGCCAGCCACGTGCGCGCGGTGCTCGCCCACGAGTTCGCGCACCTGTCGCATGCCCACGGCAAGTTCATGACGTGGGTGTATCGCGTCCGGCAGACGTGGTACCAGCTCATGGCGCACTTCGACGAGAACCCGAGCTGGTTCGCGCGCGTCTTCCGCTGGTTCTTCGACTGGTACGCGGGGTACTTCGGCGCCTATGCCTTCGTCCTCCTGCGTCGCCACGAGTACGAGGCGGACCGGCTCGCGGCCGGCGTCGTCGGGCCGGTGACGATGGCGCAGACGCTGGTGGACCTGGACGTCCGCGATCGCTTCGTCACGCAGCGGTTCTGGCCATCGGTGTGGGCAGAGGCGGATGCACGCGAGACGCCGCCGTCCGGCGTGTACGAGCGCATGGCGGCGTCCGCGCGCGGACCGCTGCCCGCGGCGGACGCCGAGGAGTGGGTCGCCGCCGCCTTCAGGCGACGCACTGACACCGACGACACGCACCCGGCGCTGCGCGACCGGGTGGCGGCGCTGCTCGGCGGGACGGAACAGGGGCGGCTCCCGGATGGACTGCTGCTGCGGGCGACGCCGAGCTTCGACACCCCGTCGGCAGCGCACTACTTCGGCGGTGCGCACCGCGCGATCGCCCGGGAGATGAGTGCGAGCTGGAAGGCGTCGGCGGAAGCGAGCTGGGAGGAAACGCGGCGAGTGCGAAGCGAGGCGCGGGAGGGAATCGCCGAGCTCACCGCCAAGGCCGCCGCCGGGTCGCTGGACGCAGACGAGCGCTGGCAGCTGGCCGACTGGACGGAAGCCATCGACGGTGCCGACGCGGCGCTTCCGATGCTCGAGGCATTGCTCCGCGATGAGCCGGAGCACGTCTCCGCGTTGTTCTCGACGGGGCGGCTGCTGCTCGACCGTCGTGACGAGCGGGGGATCACGCTGATCGACCAGGCGATGGATCGCGAGGCGGGGTTCGTCGTGGCAGGGTGCGGCCTCGTCTGCAATTTCCTCGCGAACGAGGGGCGGCTCGAGGAGGCCAACCGCTACCGTGAACGCGGGTCCGTGCGCGTGGTCCTGCTGCACGACGCGGAGCGGGAGCGCACGCTGATCACGCCGAAGGATACGTACGTCCCATCGGACCTTCCGCCGGAGACGGTGCAGGAGATCCTCGACCAGCTCGATCGATTCGAGCACGTGGGGCGTGCCTACCTCGCGCGGAAGGTCGTGCGGCACTTCGCCGACGAAGCCCCGGTGCACGTGCTCGTGGTGCTCGCGCGCCATCGCTGGTACTGGATGGACCCGAAGAAGCAGCTCGCGCAGGCCGAAGCGATCACGGAAGCGCTCGCGCTGCCGCTGGGCGTCAATGCGTTCGCCCTCTCCCCGATGCAGGGCGAGATCCTGAAGCCGCTGACGAAGGTGGCGGGATCCCTCGTGTACGATGCGGCGAAGCGAAAGGTGGAGCGCCACGCGGCGCAGCTTCAGCCGGCGGAGGAGGCGCTCCTGGTGAGCTGACGCCGGCGCGCCGCCGGGCGCTCGCTATCGCGGGACCACCGTCAGCGTCACCGCCGACGGGTACGCCCGCGAATGATGCACGGCATTGTGGGCGACGACGCCCTGTGCTTCGTCGAAGTTGCGGCCTCCGGTGTTCATGTTGCGGGCGAAGCGCGGGAAGTTGCTGCTCGAGACCTCGATGCGGATGCGATGGCCCGCCGCGAAGTGGTTGCTCGTCTGCATCGGCCCCAGCGTCACCTTGTACACCTTGCCCTGCTCCATCCAGACGGGCGCGCGGTCGTACCCCTCGCGCCAGCGGGCCCGCTGGATCGTCTCGTCGAGGTTCCATGCACGGCCCACAGTGTCCACGTCGATGAGCTTCACCGTGAAGTCGGTGTCCTTTGCATCCGACGACACGTAGAGCGTCACCTCGACGGGGCCGCTGACCTCCATCCCCTCGCGCAGGGGATCGGAGGTGTAGACGAGAATGTCCGGCCGCTCCTCCATCGTCCGCTGATCGAACGAACCGCCCCGCACCGCGTTGCCGGTGCAGCACACGTTGCCGCCATACGACGGAACGGGGTGCATCGGGTCGTACGTGAACCGATCGGGCCGGTCGGCGCGCGGCGCGCGGGCGGTGAGCCGGCCATCCCCGTTGCGGGTATTTGCACTGCCGTCGCTCGAGAGATACAGCGTCATCGGGCGGGCGCCGGCCGGCGGCCAGCTGTCCGACGACTGCCATCGGTTGCTGCCCATCGTGAAGTAGCGCACCCGCGGGAGCGTGTCGAGCAACCCGTTCGCCTCGCCCTTCAGGAAGTGATCGAACCACCCGAAGGTGAGCGCGTCGTAGTCGAGCCGTGCGTCGCCCATGCTCCGTTCCCCGACGATCGTGTTTTCCGTCGCGCGCTTGTAGGCGCAGTGCAGCGTGGGAGCGATCACGGCGTACTGCCGGTCGCCGATCCCGGGGCGCGCGGTGCGCCGGACGTGATCGTACGTGGCGAGGTTCGGCGCGGTGGACACGTCGTACCACGACATGAACCAGAGGCCCGGCACGTCGATGGTCATGTCGTCGTGGAACAGCCCCCCACGATACCAGGCCGAGTCGTTCGGCGTGCGCCGGATCATCGCACCGCCGGTGGCGACGGGCATCGAATCGGCGAAGATCCCGCGTGGCCCGTCCACCGCCTCGATGATGTCCTCCACGGGAAGGTGGGCGAGCGCCGTGGCCCAGTCCACCGGCGGCATCTGCGGGGCGAGGTCGTACAGCCGCGCGGCGCGGAGCAGGTCGTCCTGCGAGGTGCCGGGCGGGAACATCGGCCGCACCTGGTTCTGCTCGCCGTACAACCACGCGATGAAGAGCATCTGCACCGCGCCGCCGCGATACCAGTTCCCCTGCTCGTAGAAGGGCTTCATCCGGCCGACGCCGGCGCCGAATCCCTGCGGGACGATCGTCGCGAGCCCCTTCGGCCGCCGCGCCGCGACCGCCATCTGCCACTCGGCAGTCGAGGAACAGCCGATGAGCCCGACCTTGCCATTCGACCAGGGCTGCTCCGTGATCTGTGCGATCGCGTCCTCGCCGTCGGTGAGCGGCGGGCCCAGGATGTCGTAGTTGCCCTCGGAAAAGAAATGTCCGCGCTCGTTCATCACGACGTACGCGTAGCCGCGCTTCACCGCCTCGAGCTGCGCCGTCATGTCGGCGGGCGCGCCGAGCCGCACGTCCCAGAAGTTGAAGTTGTAGGGAGTGCGGACGAAGATCGTGGGCGCCTTGTCGACGTCTTTCGGGCGGTAGACGTCGGCCTGCAACCGCACGCCGTCGCGCATCGGCACCATCACCTTGCGGTGGATGATCGCGCGCGCCTGGAGCTCCCGCTCGAGCGAGTCGCGGCGCGCGACGAGCGCGGTGTCGCGCGCCGGGCGTGCCTGCGCGAGGGCGGTTCCAGGCAGAAGGAGCAGGAGGAGGACGCGGGCGGCGGCTCGCATGCGGGTCTCCGGGGGGAGGGTGATCCCTCGAAGAGACACCACGCCGGGCAGCCGGGGAAGGGGGCCGCCGCGCGCCCCGCGTGAAAGTACTATGCCGGACATTTCGTAGGGGTTTCGTCGGGCCGACGACCTCTCGCGGATGGCGTAGACTCCGCCGGTGCGACGCGTGCATCCCCCGCGCGCGTCTCCGGCCCTCCCGCCGA
>DASTYL010000057.1:0-9071 GCA_035764975.1 Gemmatimonadaceae bacterium
CGGGGATGCGGGATGCGGGATGCGGGATGCGGGATGCGGGATGCGAAATGTGATGCGAGCTGCGAGCTGCGAGATGAGATGCGAGATGCGAGCTTCGAGATGAGATGCGGGATGCGAGACCAGCGAGGCAGTCACTCGCAGCTCGCCGCTCGCCGCTATTTTTTCCTGCCCTTCTGCCGTTTCTCCAGCAGCGGCGCAAGAAACTGTCCGGTGTAGCTCCCCGCCACCGCTGCGACTTCCTCGGGCGTGCCTGAGGCGACGATCGTGCCGCCGCGGGTGCCGCCATCGGGGCCGAGGTCGAGGATGTGGTCCGCCGTCTTGATCACATCGAGGTTGTGCTCGATGACGAGCACGGTGTTGCCGCGATCGACCAGCCGGTGCAGGACTTCGAGCAGCAGGCGCACGTCCTCGAAGTGCAGGCCGGTCGTCGGCTCGTCGAGGATGTAGAGGGTGCGGCCGGTGTCGCGCTTCGACAGCTCGGTCGCGAGCTTCACGCGCTGCGCCTCCCCGCCGGACAGCGTCGTGGCGCTCTGGCCCAGGTGCACGTAGCCGAGCCCCACGTCGTTGAGCGTCTGCAGCTTCTGGCGGACGCGCGGCTGGTTCTCGAAGAACGTGAGCGCGTCCTCCACCGTGAGCTCGAGCACGTCCGCGATCGTGAGGCCGCGGAATCGGACCTCCATCGTCTCGCGGTTGTACCGCTTGCCCTTGCAGACCTCGCAGGGGACGTACACATCGGGCAGGAAGTGCATCTCGATCTTCACGAGCCCGTCGCCCTGGCACGCCTCGCACCGCCCGCCCTTCACGTTGAAGGAGAACCGCCCCGGCCCGTAGCCGCGGATCTTCGCCTCGGGCATCTCGGCGAACAGTTCGCGGATGGGGGTGAAGAGGCCGGTGTACGTCGCGGGGTTCGACCGCGGGGTCCGCCCGATCGGGCTCTGGTCGATGTCGATGACCTTGTCGATGTGCTGCAGGCCCGTGATACGGTCGTGCAGCCCGGGCAGCACGCGGGCGCGGTAGAAGTGCCGCGCCAGCGAGCGATGCAGGATGTCCTCGATGAGCGTGGACTTTCCGGAGCCGGACACGCCGGTCACCGCGACGAACAAACCGAGCGGGATCTCGGCGGTGATGCCCTGCAGGTTGTGCTCGCGCGCGCCGTGGACGACGATGGACCGCGCGGCATCGCGCGGACGCCGCTCGCGCGGGGTCGCGACCTGCAGCGCCCCGCTCAGGTACTTGCCCGTCACCGACGCGGGGTTCGCCACGATCTCGTCGAAGGTCCCCTCCGCGATGATCTCCCCGCCGTGCTTCCCCGCCCCGGGGCCGAGGTCGATGATGTGATCCGCCGCGCGCATCGTCTCGTCGTCGTGCTCGACGACGATGACGGTGTTGCCCAGGTCGCGGAGCTGCTCGAGCGTCGCGATGAGGCGCGCGTTGTCCCGCTGGTGAAGGCCGATCGACGGCTCGTCGAGGATGTACAGCACCCCCACGAGGCGCGAGCCGATCTGGGTGGCCAGCCGGATGCGCTGCGCCTCGCCGCCCGACAGCGACTCCGCGGAGCGGCCCAGCGTGAGGTAGTCCAGCCCGACGTCGACGAGAAAGCGGAGCCGCTCCCGCACTTCCTTGAGGATGGGTCCCGCGACCTCCGCATCGAGCCCGGCGCGCCCCTTCGCGCGGATGGGCAGTCCCTCCGCCCACGCGAGCGTCTCGGTCACGGGGATCTCGGTGACCTCCCCGATGTTGCGGCCCCCGATGGTCACGGCCAGCGACTCGGGCTTCAGCCGCCGCCCCTCGCAGGCCGGGCACGCGACCGCGGTCATGTACTCCTCGAGCTCGAGGCGCACGACGTCCGAATCGGTCTCCTCGTAGCGGCGCTCGACGTTCGCGATGACGCCTTCCCACACTTCGTCGTCGCCGAGCTTGCGACCCTTCCGGTTGGCGTCGCCGTGGAGCAGGCAGTCGCGCACCGACTTCGGGATGTCCCCCCAGGGCGTGTTGAGGTCGATCTTGTACCGCCGCGCGAGCGCCGGCAGCACGACGCGCTTGAGGTACCCGGTCGGCTCGCCCCACGGCAGCACGACGCCTTCGAGGATCGAGATGCGCGGATCGCCGAGGACGAGCTCCTCGCTCACGCGCCGCTTGGTGCCCAGGCCGCCGCAGGTGGGGCAGGCGCCGAACGGCGAGTTGAACGAAAACTGGCGGGGCTCGAGCTCCGGCAGCGAGATCCCGCAGGCGGCGCAGCCATACCGCTCGGAGAACAGCTCGACGGCGTCACGCGTGGCATCGTGCACCTCGACGAGCCCTTCGGCGAGCTTGAGCGCCGTCTCCAGGGAGTCGACGAGGCGGCTGCGATCGTCGGCCCGCACCACGAGCCGGTCCACGACGACCGAAATCGTGTGATTCTGCCGGCGATTGAGCTTCGGCGGATTCGCGAGCTCGACGAGCGCGCCATCCACCCACGCCCGGACGAAGCCCTGCTTGCGCGCGGACTCGAACAGGTCGCGGAACTCGCCCTTGCGGCCCTGCACCAGCGGGGCGCGGACCTCGATCCGGGTGTCCGCGGGCCAGCCGAGGATAAGGTCGCCGATCTGGGCCGCGCTCTGCCGCTGCACCGGCCGCCCGCAGTTGGGACAGTGCGGCGTTCCCGCGCGGGCATAGAGGAGGCGGAGGTAGTCGTACACCTCCGTCACCGTGCCGACGGTCGACCGGGGGTTGTGCCCCGCCGTCTTCTGCTCGATGGAGATCGCCGGCGACAACCCCTCGATCGCGTCCACGTCGGGCTTCTCCATCAGCCCGAGGAACTGCCGCGCGTACGCGGACAGGGACTCGACGTACCGCCGCTGCCCCTCCGCGTAGATCGTATCGAAGGCGAGCGACGACTTGCCCGACCCCGACAGCCCGGTGATGACGGTCAACCGGTCGCGCGGAATCGCGACGTCGATGTTCTTGAGGTTGTGCTCGCGGGCACCGCGGACGATGAGAGCTTCTTCTGCCATAACCAGCGTAAGCTCGCCGCCGGACCGGGGGCAGACAAGTCTTCGGGTGCCGCCTAGCTTCCGTGCCATGCCGCACACAGACGCCATGGTCGTGCTGACGACGTTCGCCTCGCCCGAGGAAGCGCACCAGTTCGTCCGGACGCTGCTGGAGCGCCGCCTCATCGCCTGCGGCACCCTCCTCCCGGGCGCAAAGTCGCTGTATCGGTGGCAGGGGAAGATCGCGGAGGAGCAGGAGGTGGTCGTCCTGCTCAAGACGCGATCGGCGCGGCTGGAGACCCTCCGGGATGCGTTCACCGAGCTGCACCCCTACAAGGTGCCGGAGCTGCTCGCCCTCCCGGTGGAGGCGGGGCTGGAGAAGTACCTCCAGTGGATCAACGGCGAGACGACGCTCGCGCTGGCGTGAGCGGCCGCCCGGGATGAGCCGCCTGCTGGTCCTCGACGTCCGCGTCGACGACCTCGCGTTCTTCGAGGGCGACGCGATCGCGCGCCCGGTGACCGCGCACCTCGGCGCCATCACCCCGGTCATGCGCCGGCTCGAGGTCGCAGCGGGCCCGCGGCTGGCGGACCAGCTCCGCGTGCAGGAGCCGCTGCCGGTCGGGTCGGCCGTCGTCACGGGCGCCGGCGACCTCCCCGCCGAGCTGCTGATCCACGGCGTGGTGCAGAGCGAGACCGAAGCCGTGTCCCGCGCCGGCGTCCGCCGTGCCCTTCGCAGCGCGTTCCAGCGCATGGCGGACTGGCAGCTCGCGCGCGTCGGCGTCGCTCCCTTCGGACTCGGCGCCGGCAACCTCGATCTCGAGGACGCCGCGCAGGTGATGGCCGACGTGATCGCGGAGCATGTCGAAGGGCGCGCGGCGTTTCCAAAGTCGCTCAGCATCGTCACGGAAACAGCAGATGAAGCAGAGATCTTCCGCCACTGCATGAATTTCCGGGGACTATGAGCCGTCGTGGATTGGCCGCTGTCGCGATTCTCATTCTGTGGGTAGCAGGGCTGGGCTTTCTCGTCCGGCGTGAGGTCTTCCGGCCGGACACCGAGCGGTTCGCCGAGCTCGGACTGCGGGTGAATCCGGGCGCGACGTACTACGCGGTGATGCGCGAGGGCCGTCACATCGGGTTCGCGTCCACGACGATCGACACGACGGAGACGGGGATCCAGATCGTGGATTATCTCGTTGCCGACCTGCCGACCGGCGACCGGACCCACCGCGCGACGGCGCGCACCCGCATCCGCCTCTCGCGCGCCATGCGCGTGCGGGACTTCCACGTGCAGATCGAGGCCGAACAGGGTCCGGTGACCGCCACCGGCGAGATGGACGGCGACTCGGTGATCATCGTCGTCGTGCAGACCGATGCCGCGGCGCCTGCCGACACGCAGCGCGTGCCCGTGACGGGTCCGGTGCTGCTGCCCACGATGATCCCCCTCGCGGTCGCGCTGGAGAAGCACCCGGCAGTCGGCGAGACGCATCACGTCCCCGTGTTCGATCCCGTCGCGCGCGCCCTGAAGTCCGCCACCGTGCGCATTGCGGCCGAATCGCTCTTCGTGATTCACGACAGCTCCACCTACAACGCCGCAGCGGGGCGCTGGGAGGCCCTCCTTCCCGACACCGTCCGTGCGTGGCAGCTGGTCCATGGCGATACAGGAACCGTCGCGGGATGGGTCGACGCGCAGGGACGCCTGGTTCGCGGGACGCAGCTTGGCCTGACCCTGGAGCGCATGCCGTACGAGCTCGCGTTCGAGAACTGGCAGAGCGGCAAGCGCGACCGCGCCGATCCCGCCGGCCCGGACGACGAGGACATCCTCGAGTCGACGGCGATCGCCGCGGGGGTTCGCGCCGATCGCGCGCTCGACGAGATGCGCGTCACCCTGCGCGGCGTCGACCTCGTCGGCTTCGACCTGGCGTCGGAGCGACAGTCCGTCCGTGGCGACACCGTGTATGTCGTCCGTGAGGGGCGCGCCGCCATGACGCCGCAGTATCGCCTCGGCGGCATCATGCGCTCGATCGAGGATCACTCGGCACGCGTCGCGATGCGGAAGCACCTCCAGGCCGAGCCGCTCGTGGAGGCGATGGACCCGGACATCCGCGATGTCGCCGCGCGGCTCCGCCGCGGCGAGCGTGACCCGCGGATCGTCGCCGAACGAATTCATCGCTGGGTACGCGATTCGCTCGCAAAGCGGCCGACGTTCGGCGTTCCGAGCGCACGCGCCGTTCTCGTGGCCCGTGCGGGCGACGCCAACGAGCATACCCAGCTCTACGTCGCGCTTGCACGCGCGGCCAGCCTCCCCGCGCGGGTGGCGGCCGGGCTCATGCACCTCGACGGCAAGTTCTACTACCACGCCTGGCCGGAGATCTATCTCGGCGACTGGGTCGCGGTGGACCCGACGCTCGACCAGTTCCCGGCGGACGCGGCGCACCTGCGCTTCGTCGTCGGCGGACTCGATCGGCAGGCGGAGCTGCTGCGGCTCATGGGCACCCTCGACATCGACGTCCTCGAAGCCCGATGATCCGCCTCACCAACCTCACGAAGCGTTACGGCTCGTTCACGGCGGTGGACGGGATCGATCTCGATGTGCCGCGCGGCGAGCTGTTCGGCTTCCTCGGCCCCACCGGCGCGGGCAAGACCACGACGCTGCGCATGATCGCCGGCATCCTGCGCCCATCGGGCGGCACCGTGGAGATCGGCGGGGTCGACGTGAGCCGTGACCCGATCGCGGCCAAGGCGAAGCTCGGGTTCATCCCCGACCGTCCCTTCATCTACGAGAAGCTGACGGGCGCCGAGTTCCTGCGGTTCGTCGCGGGGCTGTATGGCCAGAGCGGTCCCGACGTCGAACGGCGTGCGGGCGAGCTGCTCGCGCTGTTCGACCTGGAGCAGTGGCGCGACGAGCTGGTCGAGAGCTACAGCCACGGCATGCGGCAGAAGCTCATCATCTCGAGCGCGTTCGTGCACCGGCCGCAGGTGATCGTGGTGGACGAGCCGATGGTGGGGCTCGATCCCAAGGCCGCGCGCATCCTCAAGGAGCTCTTCCGCGAATACACGCGCCGCGGGCACACCATCATGATGTCCACGCACACGCTCGAGGTGGCGGAGGCGATGTGCGACCGGATCGCGATCATCGCCGGCGGGAGGATCCGGGCATCGGGCACGATGGCGGACCTGCGCCGCGACGCCGAAGGCGGGGCGCAGGGGCTGGAGGACATCTTCCTCAAGCTCACCGGCGAGAACGTGGCGCGCGAGCTGGTCGAGGTCCTGGATGCCTGAGCCGTCCGGCGACGGGCGGGGGGCAGCGGGAATGGCGGCAGCGGCAGCATCAGCCCTCCCCACTCCTTCGCTCTGGCACCTGCTCATCCCGAAGTGGCTGACGGCCCGCGCCCGCACGGTGCAGCGTGAGCGCGGCCGCTACGCGCGCTGGATCGTGCTCGGCATCACGGGGTTCCTGTTCTGGGCCTTCATCTTCGGCGTGCTGTACCGGCTGCTGCGCTACTTCAGCGGCGTTCAGGAGATCGGTGCGCTGCTCGCCGGGAAGCTGCTGGGGCTCGTGCTGGTCGGGTTCTTCTCGATCCTGCTGCTGTCCAACGTCATCACCGCGTTGAGCTCCTTCTTCCTGGCGCGCGACCTCGACCTGCTGGTCGCGGCGCCGGTGGACTGGCTCACGCTCTATCTCGCCAAGCTCGTCGAGACGCTGGTGAACTCGAGCTGGATGGTCGTGCTGATGGCCGTCCCGATCTTCACCGCCTACGGCGTGGTGTACGAGGGGGGCTGGGCCTATCCGCTGATCGTGCTCGCGGCGTTCGTGCCGTTCCTGGTCATCCCGACGGTGCTCGGCTCGGCGCTCACGCTGACGCTCGTCAACGTGTTCCCCGCGCGGCGCACGCGCGACATCCTCAGCGTCATCGCCGTGCTGGCGGCGGGCGGGATCGTGCTGCTGTTCCGGGTCATCCGCCCGGAGCGCCTCGCACGGCCGGAAGGATTCCGCTCGCTGGTGGACTTCATCGCGCTGCTGCGCGGTCCCAGGCACTCCTGGCTGCCGAGCGACTGGGCCCAGGGCGCGCTGATGTCGTGGCTGGACTACGAGCCGGACCTGCTTCCCTTCTATCTCCTCTGGACGACGGCGCTCGCGAGCATCGTGCTCGGCGCGATGCTGCACCGCTGGCTCTACTTCAAGGGATATACGAAGGCGCAGGAAAGCGCGGAGCGCTGGGCGCGGTCCACCGCCATCGGGCGGGTCGGACGCTCGCTGCTCACGCCGCTCGGCGTCCTGAAGCGCGAGCTCGTGCTGAAGGAGGTGCGCCTGTTCTTCCGCGACACGACGCAGTGGTCGCAGCTCATCCTGCTCGCGGTGCTCGTCGTGGTGTACGTCTTCAACATCAAGTACCTGCCGCTCCGGGGCGAAGGGGTCACGTTCTTCCTCGTGAACGTGGTCCCCTTCCTGAACCTCGTGCTGGCGGGCTTCGTGCTGGCGTCGGTTGCCGCGCGCTTCATCTTTCCGGGCGTGAGCCTCGAGGGGCGGACGATGTGGCTCCTGCGCTCGAGCCCCATGGCGATGCGCGACCTGCTGTGGTCGAAGTTCTGGGTGGGGACGCTCCCCCTGCTGGTGCTGGCCGTCGCGATCGTCGGAGTGACCAACTACCTGCTGCAGGTGAGCCCCTTCATGTACTGGGTCTCCCTCATCACGGTCGTGTTCCTGACGCTGGGCATCGCGGGGCTCGCGGTCGGCTTCGGGACGGCGTATCCGCAGTTCGAGACGGAGAATGCCGCGCAGATCCCGACGTCGTTCGGCGGCCTGCTGTTCATGATGGCGTCGATCGCCCTGATCGGGGCGGTCGTGGTGCTCGAGGCGCGGCCGGTGTACTCGTACCTCAACGCCATCGCGTTCGGCGGCGAGCCGGAGCCGACGCGGATGATGATCGGCTTCGGCGCGGCAGCCGCGCTGTGCATCGTCGTGACGCTGCTGCCGCTAGCGATCGCCCGGCGGCGGCTCGAGCTGCTCGAGCGGTAGCGCCGTCTCGCGCTGGTGCGGCGGCTCGCGCCGCACGAGCGGCCAGAGCACATAGAGCAGCGTCGCGAGGGTGAGTGCCGCGATGGCAAGCGTGGTCATCGCGGCCCTTCCCCGCCGTTCCCGGCGGCCGGCCCCGTAGGCGCCAGGGCAGCGACGAGCAGCGCCAGCGCCGTCAGCCCGCCAGCGAGCCAGGCGAGCGACACCAGCGGATGGTGCTGCACCTGCACCCGTGCGACTTCGTCACGGATCGCATGAACGACGATGCGGACGTCGCCGGCGGCCATGTGCACGAGTCCGGGCCGTGAGACGCGTGTCGCGCCGTGGCCATGCGCGTCGCGGTACATCCGCTCGCCGGCAGTCACGAACCGCGAGCCACCGCCGGGCATGCGAACCTCGAACCCGACGAGGATCCCGTCGTATGCCGGAGTCTCGTCCTGCGACACCCCCTGGCTGCTGAGCCGCCATTCGCGGCCGCGGATGTCGACGACCGCGGGCGCGCCCGGCGCCACGTCGACGTCGCGGGCCCGTTGCGACACGGCTCCCAGCCCCGCGGCAACTCCCACGAGGGCCGCGGCCTGCGCGATCCAGCAGGACCGCCGGCGGAGCCCGGGCGCGCGTCGCACCTGCGCCAGGAGCATCCCTGCCGTGGTGCCAGCCACCAGGATGGCGGACAGCACGCTCGCCTCGACGACTCCCGCGATCCACGCCGCGCCTCCCAGCAGCGCGGCACCCGCCAGCGCCGCCGCGGCATCGGCCCGCGTGAGTCCGCCCCCCGCCTGCAGGTGCCCGACGAGCACCGCCAGGACCGCCAGCAGCGTCGGCGTCGCAACGAGCATCATCGCGGGCGGAAGGAGCGCGAATCCGACCTCGATATCGCGGGCATTCGTCCAGTCGAGCACGGGCGGAACCAGCACCGCGGCGATGGCGACGGCGACGAGTGCGAGCAGGAGCCCGGTCATCCACCGATTCGCGGGTCGGCGCGCATTCGAGGGTGCGCTCCCGGGCGCGGGGCTCGTGGAATTCGCAAGCCAGTATGCGGCCGCGCCGATGAGAAGGGCCGGAAGCGCCCACAGCGCATCGAGCGA
>DASTYL010000058.1:0-12638 GCA_035764975.1 Gemmatimonadaceae bacterium
GTCGTCCACCGCCAGTAGACCCAGTAGGCGCCGTAGAGGAGCGCAAGGATCGCGACCGTGCGGATGAGCCGCTCACGCGCCTCCGAGTGCGCGATGCGCGGTCCTGCCACATGCCCAGGGACGCCCACCTCCTCCACCACCCCGGCGTCGATCACTTCACCTTGCATCCGTTCCTTGCTGGCGTATGCGGCGGCCGGGTGCGCGCGTCCCTCGAGCGTCCGGCCGCCGAGCTAAACGCCTGATTGGCCAGATTTGTGCCGTAGCTCACCCTGGCAATCCAAGCAGCTTCACGGATTCGACTAATTCCGTGATTCGCGAGCCTGCCGTACACGGAGGGTTCGTGCTTTGCACTTCACGCGGCGCGGGAGCGGACGTGGCCGGCAACACACCAGCGAATCGATTCAGAACAATGCCCCTGAGCATCATTGGCCTTGCGCTCGCGCTCGGCACGGCAGCCTGCGCTGACGCCAACGGCGGAACGAGAGAGCATCGGACGGGCGCCGTCGCCGACACCGTTGCGTATCGGGCGGCCGCTCCTGCTCCGCGCCCGCCCCTCACCGCTGAGGAGCGGGCGTTCTACGAGGACATGGCGCGCCTGTCGTGGAACTATCTCGACAAGTACTACCAGCCCGCGACCGGACTGGTGAATGCGACGCCCGACTGGACGAACACGACGGTGTGGGATGTGGGCGGCCAGATCCTCGCCTATCAGGCCGCCAAGCAGCTCGGCCTGATTGCTCCCGCCGAGTACGCGAAGCGGACGGAGAAGCTGCTCGGGACGCTCGAGCGCGCCGAGCTCTTCCGGGGAGCGGCATTCAACAAGCTCTATTCGACGACCGGGGCGACCCTGGAACGCAGCCGGCTCGGCTGGTCGGCAACCGACCTCGGCCGGCTGTTCCTCGCCCTGAAGATCCTCGCCGTCCACGAGCCGCAGTATGCAGTGCGGGCCGAGCGGATCGTGAGGCGGAACGACTTCCGGCAGATCGTGAAGAAAGGCTACCTGCACGGCCAGCTCATCGGGTCACGGGGGCAGCCGTGGACCTTCCAGGAAGGCCGGATCGGCTACGAGCACTACGTCGCCAGCGGATTCAGCCAGTGGGGCGCCGACGTCCGGAACGCGCTCGACGTCCGCCGAAACGCGCGACCCGTGAAGGTCCTTGGCGTCGAGCTGCTTCAGGACACCCGCAGCCTCGACCGGCTGCTCAGCGAGCCCTTCATCCTGCAGGGGATCGAGCTCGGACTCAGCGGCGAGATGCAGACGCTCGCGCGGAACGTCCTGGCGGCGCAGGAGGCACGCTATCGCCAGACCGGACAGGTGACGATCGTCTCGGAAGATGCGCTGAGCGTCAAGCCGCACTACTTCTACTACTACTGCGTGTACTGCAACCGGAAGCCATTCGTCGTCGATATCTCCTCGCCCGGGAAGGAGCTCGACTCCCCTCGCTGGGTCAGCACGAAGGCCGCATTCGGCTGGCATGCCCTGATGCCGAGCGAGTACACGCGCACGGCGACGGCATATGTCGCGAAGTCGAAGGACCCCAGGCGGGGGTACGCCTCCGGCGTCTTCGAGAAGACGGGGGCGTCCACCAACACCTTCGACATCAACACCGCGTCGGTGCTCCTGGAGATCGCGTTCTACCAGCTGCGCGGCGGGAAGCCGCTGATCCAGCCCTGACGCGCGGCGCCCAGGGCGACCGTCCGTCGCTCTAGGGCCGCGGGGCCAGGGCCGACAACAGGTAGCTCAGGTTCGCCGTCCCATCCATGATCGGCTCGTTGGTGGAGTAGTCGCCGAAGTCGTCATGGAACACGATGAAGCCGGTGTTGAAGGGCGCGTACTCGTCGGCCTCCAGCAGGCGGATAGCGCGCAGGTTGCCGAAGATCGAGCGGTAGACGGGCCCGTCGAGCAGTCCACCCGTCTGCGACTCGGGGCCGAACTGCCGTCCGACGTCGGTGTGCGGGTCCTTCGACCACACGCCGTCGTGCGGCAGGTTGACCACCATGGACACGCCCCACGGATTGGTGCCGAACAGCCAGTCGAGCGCCGCGTGCTCCAGCTCGAGAAACCGCGTGTCTCCTGTCATGCGGCGGTACAGGAGCGCCTGCGTCGCGAGTGACGCCATGAGGTTGTTGGAGCACCAGATGAACGGGATGCCGACACGGAAGCCATTGTCGGCACGGCGTGCGACGGCTTCGAGCCCGCGCCGGTAGTAGCCCGCCATCAGCGATTGCACCGCGTCGTCACTCACGCGGCCCGCGCCGCCCCAGACCTCGTAGTGCCCGTTGTTGTGCCAGGGAAACCACTGGTAATGGCGCGCGGTGTCGGCGCCCATCCAGGGGGTCACCGGTTCCTGCCGTGCGTAGTCGACCGCCTCGCGGAGATAGCGGCGTTCGCCGGTGAGCGCGTGGAGCTGGGAGGCGCCGAGCTCCATGTCGTCGACCCAGTTGTCCTCTTCGTAGAAGTACGGCGCGCGACCCGGTGCGGTCTGGCAGACGCCGGGGGACCGGCGGCCGACTTCGTAGGCCGCCGCCGCACGCTCGCGCAGACGCGCCGCGAACGACGGGTCGCGCTCCTGCCAGAGGCGCGCGCCGAGGGCGAAGGCCGCGGCGTACTTGCCGGCGGTGGATGCCTTGCCCGTCGACCGATTCCGGTGCTGAAAGAGCCCCTGCGGCCTGCCGGTGCAGGGATACACGGGACGGTAGCTCCCCTTCCCCCATCCGTAGTCCGATGAGTCGTTCGGTGGCAGGTCCAGGAACGAATGATCGCGATCGTCGCCGAGCTGGTTGTACATCCGGTCGTCGGTCGGGAACATGCGCAGCAGCCACTCCAGTCCGTGCCGCGCCTCGTCGAGGACGTCGGGGATCCCGTTCGCCCCGGGAAGGCCGCGCGCATCGTGGCCATCACCGTACGCGTGCGGGTTGTCCCGCCACGCCATCATCATCGCGTAGGTCGCATACGACGATGTGGCTACGTACTGGAGATAGTCGCCGGCGTCGGCCCATCCGCCGCTGACGGCGATGAACTGTCCGTCGCGCACGGAATCGTCCACGATCCGCCCGTCCATGCGGTGCACGGAATCGCGGAAGTAGGGATTGAAGCCCGAGCGCTGCTGGCGCATGTACGCGAGCAGCGTATCGGCGGCCGCTGCATATGCACGTGGGTCGATCCTGACGGCCCGCGAGCGAACCTTCACCGACGGCCCGCTGGCGACCACGACGTACGCGCCAGGCGTGCGGACGGCCGAGAAGTCGAGCCGGTACGTCTCGACGCATGGGCCGAACGGTCCCGCGGGCGCAGCGGGCAGCGGTCCGAGAACGCCGCGGCCGGTGGAGTCCTCGACGGCGAAGGAATCGATCCTGGCGCTGTCGACCACGCACGCGACGGCCGTCTTCGGACCGTCCGGCAGGTAGCCGATCTGGTTGGTCCGGATCACCGGCGCAACGGCCCGGTCGGGAGCGCCGCTTCCGCCCTGCGCGAGGAGGGGGCTCCCGGCGAGCAGCGTTGCCGCGAGTGAACGCAGCGCCATGCGCCGCACGATGAAGTGTCGCATGGCACTCACGCTACTCGGCCGAATGCGCCCTTGCCAGATGGGTTCGGCTGGGAAAGAACGCGAATTGCGCTCCCGGCCTGCACTCGCCCTCGGACGTCGCTCCCGCTGCACCAGCCATGGCTACGCGTCTCCCCACCATCCGTTTCGTCGCCGTCGCGCTGATCCTCGGGATCGCGGCGCTCATCGCGTGGCGCCAGGGATGGCTGGAGCAGGATTACCTCGCCCGACGTGCGATCGCAGCGCGGATGCGAGGCGACAGTACCGGCACCGTCGCGCTGTTTGTGGCCGCGTGGGCGCTGGCGACGCCGCTGGGCTTCCCCGCACTGCCGCTCCTCGTCACGGGCGGGGTGCTCTTCGGCGCCTGGCTCGGAACGCTCTTCAGCATCGTGGGGACACTGCTGGGCGCCACGGGGGGATACTTCTTCGCCCGGTTCATCGCCCCGCCACGGCTCGAGGCGTGGCTGGCCGAGCAGCTGCCCATGGACCGCCTGCGGTCGGACGGGAGCTTTCTGACCCTCGTGCGGGTGCGATTGGTCCCGGTGGTGCCGTTCAGCGCCGTGAACTACGGCGCGGGGCTGGCGCACACCCCTGTTCGACCGTACCTCGCCAGCACACTGGTCGGGCAGCTCCCGTCGACGGTCCTCTATTCGTACTTCGCCGATCAGCTGGTCCGCCGTGCCGGTGCCGGCGCCGGCGTCGGCAGCAGCCTGCTGGCGATCAGCGCGATGCTGCTCGTTCTGTCCGCTCTCCCCTGGCTCCTGCACCGCCGGCGTCCAGCCGGATGAGAACGGCGCTCACCAACCGTGAATGCGCGGCGCGTTACGAAATCCTTGCAAGTCGCGGCGCAGGCTCTGCTTGTTTGAGGGGCCGTGGGCGTCGTACGTTGTACCCGGAGGCCGGCAGCGAGGCCCGCCGCGACGATGCGACGGCTCAACGGGAGACGACTGATGCAGTATCGCTACTCCGGGACGGAACCCCTCGCTCCCCCAGACGGAACCATTCTTTCCGTCGGCAGCAGTGCGGACCGCGAGCACATCCGCGGCCTGCGCGCGACGATCGATCTTGCCCCGATCGGGATCTGCCACTTCGACGTCAACGGCCAGTTCCTGCTCGTCAATCAGCGGCTCTGCGAGATCCTCGGCTATCCGCGGGACACGCTGCTCGCGAAGACGTTCCAGCAGATCAGCTTCCCCGACGACCTGCAGGACTGCGAGCGCGTCATCGCGCGCCTCGCCGCCGGAGAGCTGACCGTGTACCACGACGAGCGGCGGTTCCAGCGGCCGGACGGGAGCACGGTGTGGGCGCGGATCTCGGTGTCGCCCATCCGGGACGAGCACGGAGCGTTCGCCTTCTTCACCGGCGTGGCGGAAGACGTCACGACGCTGCGGCGGGACGAGGATGCCCGACGCGAGGCTGAGGAGCGCCTGCAGGCGGCGCTGGCCGCCTCCGCCACGGGCACGTTCCGATGGGACATCGTCACCAACGCCATCGCGTGGGACGCGAGCCTGGAGTCGCTGTTCGCGCTGCCCCGCGGCGACGTGGTTGCGACGCTCGACCAGTTCCTCGCGCGCGTGCATGACGGGGATCGCGACCGCGTGGCGGCGGCGTGCGCGGCGTGCGCACGAACCGGCGCGGACTTCGACGAGGAGTTCCGCATCGTGCGGCCGGATGGCACCGAGCGCTGGATCCGCGACAAGGGCCGGACCTTCCTCGACGCGTCCGGACGGCCGGTCTACATGACCGGTGCGTGCACCGACGTGACGGACCGGCGCCGGATGGAGGACAAGCTCCGGGCGAGCGAAGGGCGGCTGCGCCGGATCGTGGATTCCGGCATGATCGGCGTGTACTACACCAATGGCGCGTGTGACATCGTCGATGCCAACGCCGCGTTCCTCGAGATGCTCGGCTACACGGCGGACGACGTCGACAGCGGCCGGCTGAATGAGCACCGGCTCACGCCGTACAGCTGGCGCGCGCTCGATGACGCGAAGCGGGCGGAGACCCTGGAAGCCGGCGTCACGGCGCCGTGGGAGAAGGAGCTCATCGCGAGCGACGGCCGCGCGATCCCCGTCGTCGTCGCCCACGCGCGGCTCGACGCCCACGGCGACCAGTGCATCGGCATCTGCCTCGACATCAGCAGCGCGAAGGCCGCGGAGGCGGAGCGGGAGCATGCGCTCGCACTCGAGCGCGAGGCACGCGTGCACGCCGAGCAGGCGATGCAGCTTCGCGACGAGGTGCTCGGAATCGTCGCGCACGACCTCCGGAACCCGGTGCACACGGTGGCGATGAGCACGTCGGCGCTGCAGTCCCTCGAGCTCGACGCGTCGCAGCGTGAGCGGCATCTCGGCATCATCCGGCATGCCGTACGCGGCATGGAACGGCTGATCCGTGACCTGCTCGACGTCAGGCGACTGGAGGCCGGCAGTCTCGAGGTACGCCACGAGCCGGTCGACCTGCTGCCGCTGCTGCGCGACACCGTCGATGCCTTCCTCGCCGACGCCTCGGCCCGCGGGCTTGCGCTGATCGGCGAGGTCGATCCGCAGCTGCCGCTCGTGCTGGGGGACGGGGATCGCCTCGGCCAGGTGCTCTCGAACCTGATCGGGAATGCGCTCAAGTTCACGCCGGCGGGCGGGCGCATCGTCGTGTATGCGCACGGCACCGGCTCCGAGGTGGAGCTCGCGGTGACGGACAACGGCCCGGGCATTCCACCACGCGTGCTCTCCACGGTGTTCGACCGCTTCTGGCAGGCGGACCGCACCTCGCGCTCCGGCGCGGGGCTCGGGCTCGCGATCGCCAAGGGCATCGTCGAGGCGCACGGGGGCCACATCTGGGTCGAGAGCATCGTGGGCAGCGGATCCGTGTTCCGGTTCACGGTGCCGCGCCTCGACGATGATTCGGCCGCGGTTGCGGCGCAGCGCAGCGAGCGCAACCAGCGCCGCTCGCGGGCCACCGATGGGCGGAGCCGCCGCTCCGCCTGAGCCTCACTCCACGCCACGCCGTGACAGGGCGCGCGTGGCGAGCTTGCTCAGCTCGCGGAGCCACAGCACGCTGCTCGCCACCGCGACGCAGCGCAGCCAGTCCGACCAGCCGAGGGCCACGGTTCCGAAGGCGCGCTGCAACGCGGGCACGTGGATCACGAGGAGCTGCAGCCCGATCGAGAGGGCGATCGCCAGCCAGAGCCACCCGTTCGTGAACAGCCGGACGAACGCGCTCTGCTCGTCGGACCGCGCGTTGAGCACGTTGAAGAGCTGGAACAGCATCAGCGTGGTGAAGGCCATCGTCTGCCCGTGGACCAGCGTGCCCCGCCCCTCGACGAAACCACCGGGAAGCGCCGCGTCGAGCACGTAGAGCGTGCCGGCGGCCATGATCGCGCCGACCAGGACGATGCCCCGCCACATGCGCGCAGTGATGACGCGTTCTCCGCGCGCCCGGGGCGCCTTGCGCATCAGCGACGCGTCCGCGGGATCGACGCCGAGTGCGAGCGCGGGCGCACCGTCGGTCACGAGGTTGATCCAGAGGATCTGCGTCGCGATGAGGGGCAGCACGAGCGTACCGTGCTCCGACGGCAGGCCGATGCGGCTCGCGAGGAGGACCCCGAAGAACATCGTCGCCACTTCGCCGATGTTGGACGACAGCAGGAAGCGCAGGAACTTCCGGATGTTGGCGAAGATCGCGCGCCCCTCCTCCACGGCCGCGACGATCGTCGCGAAGTTGTCGTCCGCGAGCACGATGTCGGCCGCCTCCTTCGAGACGTCGGTGCCCGTCACCCCCATCGCGATCCCGATGTCCGCGGTCTTGAGCGCCGGCGCATCGTTGACGCCGTCGCCGGTCATCGCCACGATGGCGCCGTTCGCCTGGAGCGCCTTCACGAGCCGCAGCTTGTGCAGAGGATCCACCCGCGCGAACACCGAGACCTCCGCCACCGTGCGGACGAGGGCGGCGTCGTCCATCCGCTCCAGCTCCGCGCCCGTCACCGCACGGCCGTCTGCCGAGATCCCGAGCTCCTGGGCGATGATGGCTGCGGTGGTGGGATGATCGCCGGTGATCAGCACGGACCGGATACCGGCACCGCTGGCGCGCGCCACCGCCGCCGCGGCTTCCGGGCGCGGAGGATCGATCATCCCGATCAGCCCAGCGAACGCCAGTTCCTGCTCCAGCGACGGGTCGGGGGGCGTGCCCTCGCGAAACGCCTCCGCCGGCACCTCGCGCACCGCCACACCGAGCGTGCGTAGCGCGTCGCGGGCGAGCAGGTCGTTGCAGTGCAGGATCTCCCGGCGGCGGTCCTCCGTGAGCGGGCGCGTCCCGTCGCCGAGCACCTCTCGCGTGCACCGTTGCAGGAGCACGTCCGGCGCACCCTTCGCGAAGACCACGTTCCCGCCACCGCGCACGTCCCGGTGGATGGTGCTCATGAGCTTTCGCTCGGAGGAGAAGGGCACCTCCCCGATGCGCGGCAATCGCGCCGCGAGGTCGGCGCTGCGCAGCCCCGCCTTGATCGCCGCAACACGCAGCGCGCCCTCCGTGGGGTCTCCATGCACGATCCACCGGCCGTCCTGCTCCGTCACGTCGGCGTTGTTGGCGCGATCCGCCGCCGTGAGGAGGCGATCGATCTCCGCGCGCGCCTCGTCGCCGAACGTGCCGCCGTCCGGCGCGAGCTCTCCATCCGGCCCGTAGCCGGACCCGCCGACCGAGCACCCGCAGCTCGACGTGACGAGGCGCCGCACCATCATCTCGTTCTTCGTGAGCGTGCCGGTCTTGTCGGAGGCGATCACGCTCGCGGAGCCGAGGGTCTCGACGGCGGCGAGGTGTCGCACGATGGCGCTGCGGCGCGCCATCCGCTGCACGCCGATCGCCAGGACCGCCGTCACGATGGCCGGCAGCCCTTCGGGAACCGCGGCCACCGCCAGCGCGACGCCGAAGATCAGGACGTCCGCGATGGACGCGGCCTCGCGCACGTCCCCGACGACGATGATGGTCGCGCTCATGACGATCGCGATTCCCACGACCACGAGGCCGATCACCTTGCCCGTCCGATCGAGCTCGCGCTGCAGCGGCGTCGGCTCCTCCGTCGCCCCGGTCAGCATCCCGGCGATGCGGCCCATCTCGGTCTGCATGCCGGTCGCGGTCACGACGGCCATTCCGCGGCCGTACGTCGCCGTCGTACCGGTGAAGACCATGTTCACCCGGTCCCCGAGCCCCGTGTCGGCGTCGACGACGTCGATGGACTTGTGAACCGGCAGGCTCTCGCCGGTCAGTGCGGCTTCGCCGGTGGTGAGCGCCGTCGTCGCGACGACGCGCGCATCGGCGGGGATCGTGTCCCCTTCCTCGACCAGCAGCAGGTCGCCCGGGACGAGCTCCGCGGCAGCGATCCGCCGTCGCTCTCCGTCGCGAATGGTGCTGGCGGCGTTGGCGGACAGCGCGCGCAGGGCCGCCACGGCGGCGGCGGCACGTGTCTCCTGCACGTAGCCCATCGCGGCATTGAGCAGGACGACGGCGAAGATGGCGATCGCCTCGTACGGAAGCGCGGCATCGCGCCGGTGCAGCCAGAGGCCGGCGGAGATCGCGGTCGCGACCAGCAGCAGGACGACGAGGACGTCCTGGAACTGCGCGAGAAACCGCCGCCATGCCGGCACCGGCGCTTCGGCGATCAGCTCATTCCGGCCATGGCGTCGCAGGCGGGCCGCCGCCTCGGCGCTGCTGAGGCCGCAACGAAGGTCCGTCCCGAGCGCCTTCGCCAGCTCCCTTGGAGCCGCCGCATGCGGGACCATCCCGTCCGGCGCCGGCGCGACTGTCATCTTGCCCGATTCGGCCACAGGTTAGGCGAATACCGGATTGTGCGATTCCGGGGTGCGCCGCAATCATCCGACCGCGGCACCATGTCCGGCTCATCATCGCTCGAGGGAATATGACGGCACCTCCCCCGAAACCGCAGGCGGCGAAACCCCCGATCCCGCCCCGCCGGACGTGGCTCACGTTCCTCGTCATCCTGCTCATCAACTTCGTGCTCGTCCGGTTCCTCTTCCCCCCGGGGGAGGAAGCGGTGACGGTGCCGTACACCCTCTTCAAGCAGGAAGCCGGCAGGCGGAACGTCGCCGAGATCTACAGTCGCGGCGAGAGCATCACCGGGCGGTTCCGGTCGCCGGTCACGTTCCCGCCCCCCGGCGACACGTCCACGCGCGTCGCGCGGCGGCCGGTCACGACGTTCAAGACGACGGTCCCGGTGTTCGTGGACCCCGGCCTGGAGGCGCTGCTCATCGCCAATGGCGTGGAGATCAGCGCGGAGCCCATCCAGAGCGGAAGCTCCTGGCTGACGATGCTGTTCGGGTTCGGGCCGGCCCTCCTGATCATCGTCTTCTACGTGTGGCTCTTCCGCCGCGCCGGCAAGCAGGGGGGCGGCCTGGGGGGCGCGCTCACCGGCGCGCTGGGACGCAGCAAGGCGAAGCGGTTCGACGTGGCGCAGGAAGATCGCGTCACCTTCGATGACGTCGCAGGCATCGACGAAGCGGAGAACGAGCTCGTGGAGGTCGTGGATTTCCTCCGCGACCCGCAGAAGTACACGCGACTCGGCGGCGCCGCGCCCAAGGGCGTGCTGCTCGTCGGCGCACCGGGGACGGGCAAGACGCTGCTCGCGCGCGCGGTCGCCGGCGAGGCGGGCGTTCCCTTCTTCTCCATGAGCGGATCGGAGTTCGTCGAGATGATCGTCGGCGTCGGCGCGGCACGCGTTCGCGACCTGTTCAAGCAGGCCCGCGAGAACGCGCCCGCGATCATCTTCGTCGACGAGCTCGACTCCATCGGCCGCTCGCGCGGACAGACGGTGCTCGGCGGATCGAGCGAGCAGGAACAGACGCTCAACCAGCTCCTCACCGAGATGGACGGGTTCTCCAGCCGTGAGGGGATCATCGTCCTCGCGGCGACGAACCAGCCGGACGTGCTGGACAAGGCGCTGCTCCGGCCAGGGCGGTTCGACCGTCGCGTGGTGGTGAACCTCCCCGACCGCGTCGGGCGCGAAGCGATCCTGAAAGTGCACACGCGCCGCGTACCCCTCGCGCCTGACACGAGCCTCACGGAGGTCGCGTCGGCCACGCCCGGCCTCTCGGGCGCCGACCTGCGGAACCTCGTCAACGAGGCCGCGCTCCTTGCCGCTCGCCGCGACCAGAACGACGTCCGGCAGAAGGATTTTCTCGATGCGCTCGAGAAGATCATCCTCGGCCCGGAGCGCGCGCTGCTGCTCAGCCAGCAGGATCGCGAGCGCATCGCCTACCACGAAGGTGGACACGCCATCCTCGGCCTCGTGGTGGCGGGCGCCGACCCGGTGCATCGCGTCACGATCGTGCCGCGCGGCCAGGCGCTTGGCGTCACCTATCAGCGGCCGGAGAGCGATCGATACAACTACCCGGAGGCGTATCTCCGCGGGCGCATCGTGGGCATGCTCGGAGGCCGCGCCGCCGAGGAGATCGTGTATGGCACGCGCACGACCGGCGCGGAGAACGACATCGAGCAGGCGACGGAGCTCGCGCGAAACATGGTGACGCGCTGGGGGATGAGCGAGCGGCTGGGGATGGTGCAGCTCGCGCCGCGCGACAATCCCTTCCTGCCGAGCCGCGAGTTCGGCATCGCGCGCACCGTCAGCGAGGACACCGCGCGCAAGGTGGACGCCGAGGTGCAGCGCATCATTCACGAGAGCTTCGAGGAAGCACAGCGGCTGCTCCAGGAGCACCGGCGCGAGCTGGATGCGCTGGCGGATGCGCTGCTCGCACGCGAGACGCTCGATGAAGCGGAGATCCTGGAGGTGACGGGGCTGCCGCCGGCGCCGGCGCTGCAGACGGCGAAGCTGGCGCTCGCGGAGGAGCCGGGGGACTGAACGCCAGTCCCCCGCTCATCATCACCCTCCCACCGCCGTCAGCCGCGTGTACTCCGCCCACTGCGCGGCGATCACGTCGAGCCGCGCGCGCAGCGCCGCCGCCGCCCCGGCCGGTAGCTCGGCCATGGGATCCTTCGCGAGCCTCGCCTTCGTCTCCGCCGAGGCCCGCGCGGTGTCGATGCTCACGGGCCCGTCGATCTTCCCCTGCATGTCGAGAGTGCGCAGGGTGGTGTGCACGACCTCCCGGATCCCCTCGTACCGCTCTCCCAGCCCGGATACCTTCGCCCCTTCCGGCATCGTGGCCGTCTCGAACTGCGCTTGCATCGCCGCGCCGCGCGCCTCCGGCGTGGATGCCGTGAAGGAGGCCGCCTGCGCCGCCTTCACCAGCTCGATCTCGCGCGCGAGCCCACGCTCGTACGCGGCGAGATCCTCGGCGGTGAAGTCGGCGACGGCGCCCGCACTTCCCGGCGCACCCTGCGGGGCCGCGCCGTCGGCGGATGTTGATTCGGAGGACGCGTCACCACCGCCGCCACAGGCAGCGACGACGACGAGCGCGCAGGTGAGGAGCGTGCGTGGGCGCAGGCGCATGAGGGGATCCTCGCGTGATGTGGTGGTCAGGGGCCGAAGCGGTGTCGTGCCGTCAGCGGGTCGGGCTGATATAGGACGGCCGGGGCCTCCGCGCCAGCGGGCGCGACCGCGAATCTGGCGCTCGGCGGCGGTCGAGAGCAAGTTGCCCGGACGCTCGAGACCATGAACCTCCACGTGGAGCCGTCACGATCGTGAAGCGGACGCCGAATCCCGCGCGCACGACAGGCAACGCAAAGCCGAAGGCCGCCGGCGCGACAGCGAAGGCCGGTGCCACAGCGCAGCCAGGCGCGAAAGCGGGAACTGGCGGGAAAGCCACCGTCCTGCTCTCGGGCGGCAACCCGCAGGTCGCCAAGGCGGAAGGCAACGCGCCGGTGCAGGCGTACATCGATGCGATGCCGGGCTGGAAGCGCGACGTCGGGAAGCGCCTCGACGCGCTCGTCGTGCGGCACGTGCCCAACGTGCGCAAGGCGGTGAAGTGGAACTCGCCGTTCTATGGCATCGAGGGCCAGGGGTGGTTCCTGTCATTTCACGTCTTCACCCGGTACGTCAAGGTGACCTTCTTCGCCGGCACGTCGCTGCGGCCGGTTCCTCCCGGAGGCACGGGCAAGGAGGCGCGCTGGATCGACGTGCACGAGGACGATCTC
>DASTYL010000059.1:0-12011 GCA_035764975.1 Gemmatimonadaceae bacterium
GCACCACATGTTCGCGGTGGGCATGGGCCCGATCGCGGACACGGTGTTCGGCCTCACGACGATGCTGATCGCGATCCCGACGGGCGTGAAGATCTTCAACTGGACCTTCACGATGTGGGGCGGCTCGATCCGCTTCACGACCGCGATGAAGTTCGCCATCGGGCTCGTGTCGCTCTTCGTCATCGGCGGCGTGTCGGGGGTGATGCACGCCTCGCCGCCGGCCGACCTGCAGCAGACCGACACCTACTTCATCGTCGCGCACTTCCACTACGTGCTGGCCGCCGGCGCGCTGATGGGCATCTTCGCGGGCGTGTACTACTACTACCCGAAGATGACCGGCCGCCTGCTGAGCGAGCGGCTCGGCAGCTGGCACTTCTGGCTGTGGTTCGTCGGCGTGAACCTCACGTTCATGCCGATGCACTGGAGCGGGCTCGCCGGGATGTCGCGCCGTATCTATCAGTACGATGCCGGGCAGGGCTACGACATCTACAACGCGATGAGCTCGTGGGGCGCCTACATCCAGGCCGTGGCGCTGATCGTGTTCTTCGTGAACATGTTCTGGAGCCGCAAGAAGGGCGCGGTGGCCGGGGGCGACCCGTGGGGCGCGCCGACGCTCGAGTGGTCGATGCCGTCGCCGCCGCCGGACTACAACTTCGCCAAGGTGCCGCGGGTGACGTCCCGCTATCCGATGTGGGACGTGATGTCGCCGGAGCTCACGGCCGACGTGCCGCACACCCACGCCGGGGACCGGCATGTCGAGGTCGACCTCGCGGGGAAGGAAGTCGGGTCGGCGGAGATCCCGGATGACCGGAACCGCCAGGCGCCGGAAGCGGGCATGCACGTGGAAGGGCGGCTGCCCACCGCGCGGCAGCTCGGCATCCCGATGCCGAATCCCTCGGCCATGCCGATCGTCGTGGCGTTCTTCATGGTGCTGATGTTCGGCTTCATGATCTTCTACCACACCGGACACAGCGGCATCGCGACCGGCGGGATCATCGCCTCCGCGCTCATGATGACGCTCGCACTCTACAACTGGCTGCTGACGCCGCTCGAGGATCACCACTGATGGCGACCGCTGCACACACCATGGACGCCGAAGGCCCGATGGACCACGGCCACGCCGGCCATCCGCCGACGTCCACGGGGCTCGACCACAAGAAGATCGCCGTCTGGGCCTTCATCGGCTCCGAGTGCATGCTCTTCGCGTCGTTGATCTCGACGTACCTGATCTACAAGGGCCGGAGCCGCGTCGGTCCGTGGCCGACGGAGACGGTGAACGCCGCGGGCCAGACCGTCCCGGGGATCCTCGACATCCCGGTCACGTCGGCCTCGACGTTCGTGCTGCTGATGTCGTCGCTCGCGATGGTGCTCGCGCTGGGCGCCGTGCAGAACAAGGGGAAGCCGATCCAGCCGGGGTTCACCCACGGCCTGTTCGCATCGAGCAAGCTGTGGCTGTTCGTCACCGCGCTGCTCGGCACCGTGTTCCTCTGCTTCCAGGCGTACGAGTTCACGGCCTTCGTGCATGAGGGGCTGACGATCCGCACGAACCTCTTCGGCTCGTCCTTCTTCACGCTGACGGGCTTCCACGGGGCGCACGTGACCGTGGGGGTGCTCTGGCTGCTGACGCTGCTCGCGATCGACTTCAAGCGCGGACTCGGCCCGCGGGACGTGATCAACGTCGACATCGCCGCGCTCTACTGGCACTTCGTCGACGTCGTCTGGATCGCGATCTTCACGCTCGTCTACCTCATCCCGTAACGGAGCGCGCCGATGGCTCACCACGAAGACCACATGCGGCACGTTGCGGAAGGACACGAGGAGGCGGCTGACATGGGCGTCGAGCACACGCATCCCACGCCGTGGACGTACATCAAGGTCGGGGCGATCCTGACCTTCATCACCGTGATCGAGGTCTGGGCGTACTACATCCCGGCCTGGGTGTCGTCATGGGTGTTCGTCCCCTCGCTGCTGATCATGTCGGCGGTGAAGTTCGCGATCGTCGTGCTGTTCTACATGCACCTCAAGTACGATCACCGGCTGTTCAAGGCGCTGTTCACCGGCCCGCTGGTGATCGCCGTCCTCACGATCATCGCGCTGATGTTCCTGTTCGGGCAGATCGCCATCCGGACGGGCGTAACGACCTGAGGGTCGACGACGGAGTGTTGGATTGATGGATGCAGGTACCGCAGTATCCCTGCTCGTGGCGCTCCTCGCGCTCCTGGGCATCGGCGTCGCATACGAATGGCGTGCGCGGGCGGGCGGAGAATCCGCCCGCCCGCGTGGCGTTCAGCGGCTGCTGTTCCACGCCGGGCTCGTCGTGCTGGCGCTCGCGCTCGCGAGTCCGCTGCGCGTCGTGGCCGACTTCGAGCTCTTCACCGTGCACGCGGTGCAGCACCTGCTGCTCACCCTCGCGGCGCCGCCGCTGCTGATCGCCGGCGTGCCTGGCGGCATGGTGCGCCCGCTGGTGGACCGCGGCATCGCCGGGCGGGCCTTCCGCGCGCTGACGCCGGCCACGCGGGCCTTCCTCGTCTTCAACGTCCTCCTGGCAGGCCTGCACCTGCCGCCGATCTACGCGGCCGGCATCGCGTCGCCGCTGCTGCGCTCCCTGATGTACGTCGCGATGGTGGGGGCGTCCGTCCTGGTGTGGTGGCCGCTCCTCAGCCCCCTGCCGGAGCTGCCGCGGCTGTCCTATCCCCTCCAGATGCTCTACTGCTTCGCGCTGAGCATCCCCATGTCGATCGTCTCGGTCTACATCGTGGCGGCGGGCAGCCCGATGTATCCCTATGGCGATGCCGCGGCCCGCTGGGGGACGACGGCGCTCGAGGATCAGCGCCTGGGCGGGCTCATCATGTGGGTGCCGAGCGGGCTGTTTTTCTACGTGGTCCTCTCGATCGTATTCTGGAAGTGGCAGTCGCATGGCGGCGGCAATGACACCGCCGAGGCTGCCCAGGTGCCCGCGCGCGTTCCTCCGCCTCCTCCACTTCCGCAGCCATGACGCACCAGCCCCCGGCCGTGACCGCACCCGCAGCGGGACCGACACTCGCGCCGGGGGTGCCGGCGGCGCGCCCCGCCACCCGCGAGCGACTGCTGTCGCTCGACATCTTCCGCGGGATGACGGTGGCCGGGATGCTCCTCGTGAACAACCCGGGGACGTGGAGCGCGATCTATCCGCCGCTCGGCCACGCCCACTGGCACGGGTGGACGCCGACCGACCTGATCTTCCCGTTCTTCCTGTTCATCGTCGGCATCACGACGCACCTGTCGTTGTCGGCGCGTCGCGCGGCGGGCGCGGACGAAGGCCAGCTGATCCGGCAGGTGCTCCGGCGCGGTGCCCTGATCTTTCTCGTGGGGCTGCTGCTGAACGGGTTCCCGTTCTTCCAGTGGGGGGCGATCGCCGGCAACCCCGACCCCAGCTTCCTCGACCGCATCGTCGCCCGGCTGGAAGTCTGGCGCATCATGGGCGTGCTGCAGCGCATCGGGCTCGCCTACATGTTCGCGGCGCTGCTGACGCTGCGGCTCTCCCTGAAGGGGCAGGTGATCGCCCTCGCGGCGCTCCTCTACGGCTACTGGTTCGCGATGACGCTGATCCCGGTGCCGGGACAGGGCGACATCGGCGCGCTCTTCCTGCATGAGCCCTCGACGACGCTGGCGGCGTGGGTGGACCGCGCGCTCCTCGACTGGTCGCGGTTCGGCCTGGGCAATCACATCTGGACGGGCGGCGTCACGTGGGATCCGGAAGGGATCCTCTCGACGTTTCCGGCCATCGGCACGGCGATGCTCGGCACGATCGCCGCGCGCTGGATCGCGCGGACGATGCCCCTGCCGGAGAAGCTGGCCGGCCTGTTTGCCGCCGGGTCGCTCGGGATCGTCGCCGGCCTGATGTGGAACTGGGCGTTCCCCATCAACAAGGGGATCTGGACCAGCTCGTACGTCGTCTTCACGGCCGGCGTCGCGTGTCTCACCCTCGCGACGATCATGTGGCTCGTGGACCTGCACGGGTTCCGCCGCTGGACCAAGTTCTTCGTGGTGTACGGCTCCAACCCGCTCGTCGCCTTCGTGGGATCAGGGATGATGGCGCGCCTGATCTATTCGATCCTCAAGGTCGACTACAAGGGTGCCGAGGTGTCGCTCCAGAGCGCGATCTACCAGGCGATGTTCGCGTCGTGGCTCGAGCCGCGGAACGCGTCGTTCCTCTTCGCCGTGGCGTTCGTGCTGGTGTGGTACGGGATCCTCTGGCTGCTGTGGCGGGGCCGGATCTTCGTGAAGCTGTGAGGCGGGGCGGGGAGGAGTCAGGCCGGGGGTAACTGATTGACCGAACGCGACTTGCCGCCATCCCGGATCCCGGATCCCGCCTCCGGACCCCGCATCCCGGATCCCGGGTATCCCGGAATACCAATTGCTTCAATGCGTCGTATGAACCGCCTCATGGGTCTCTCCGCGGTGCGCCGCCTGGCGTGCGGCGCGTTGCTGGTGCTTGCCAGCCCGCTCACGACGACCGTCGAGCTGCCGGCGGCCGCGCCGTCGGTGCTCCGGCCGGAATCGCTGCTCGCGCAGTCCAGCAGCCGCGCACGCAGGAAGTCGCGAACCCGCCGGCCCGCGGCGCGGCCGGCCTCCGACCGGCGCGCGGCGCCGCGCTGGATGGCCACCACCAGCGCGGCCGCGCTTTCCACCGGCCTCGGCGCGACGCTCGCGAACTCCGTCCGGTCCGGGACCTGGGGCGTGATGGTGGTCTCGCTGACGCGCGGCGACACGCTCTTCGCGCAGAACGCCGGCGCCATGATGCAGCCGGCCTCCACGATGAAGATGTACACCGCCGCCGTGGCGTTCGACCGGCTCGGCGCCGGGCACACCTTCAAGACGAGCGTGACGCACGACGGGGCGGTGAACGGAAGCGTGCTGCAGGGGAATCTCTACCTGCGCGGCGTCGGTGACCCGTCGCTGTCGCCCCGCTACTTCGCCGATGAGCGGCCGATGGACCGCCTGGCGCGGCAGATCGCGGCCCGCGGCATTCGCCGCGTGACCGGCGACGTCGTCGCCGATGCGAGTGCCTTCGAGGACCGGCTCGTGCCGGAAGGGTGGCAGCAGCGCTACCTCGGGGCCGCGTACGCGGCGCGCGTCAGCGCGCTCTCGCTGAACGAGAACCTCGTGTGGGTGGTGGTGCAGCCGGCGGGCAAGCAGGCCATGGTGACGACGGAGCCGGCGTCCACGACCGTGCCGATCGTCAACAACGTGCGCGTCGTGGGTGGCAGTGGTGGGCGGATCACCGCGTTCCGCCGGACGGACGGCTCCATCCAGGTGCGCGGCACGATCGGCCGCAATTCCGCGCCGCGGAAGTACTCACTCGTCGTCGACAACCCGCCGATGTTCACCGGCGGCGCGCTCAAGGCGGCGCTGCAAACGGCCGGCGTGACCGTGGACGGTGGCGTGCGCGTGGGAGCTTCCCCCTCGAGCGCCGAACCGCTGGCGACGATCGCGTCGCCCCCGCTCTGGCAGATCGTGAACGCCATGAACCGGGAGAGCATCAACATCTTCGCCGAGCTCCTCTTCCGGAGCGCCGGGCGGCGCGCGCACGAGGATCAGGTGCAGGAAGGATCGGCCGCGACGGCGCTCGTGGCCTTGCGGGAGTTCATGACCGAGAAGGTCGGTGGCAATGCGGAAGAGGTGTACGCGGCCGACGGCAGCGGGCTCTCGGTGCTCGACAAGGTCACCGCGCGCTCGATGGTGCAGCTGCTCGATTACGCGCACCACGCGCCCTGGGGCCCGAGCTTTCACGCGTCGCTCCCGGTGGCCGGCGTATCCGAGACGCTTCGCACCCGCATGCGGGGCGCGCCGGCCCAGGCGAACCTGCACGCGAAGACGGGGACGACGAACACCGTCGCGTCCCTGGGCGGTTACGTGACCGCCAGGAACGGCGAGGTCCTCGGGTTCGCGTTCATCTACAATGGAGCCGACCGCTGGAACGCGCGCTCTACGATGGACGCGATGGGCTCGACGCTGGCGGAGTTCTCCCGGTAGCTGGCGGCGGGGTGAGCCGCGGCGTCCGGCCGGCGTCGGCGGGCGACGCTACCAGCCGCGATGTGCCATCCGCCGCAGGATCTCGCCGCGGTACTCGGGCGTGTTGTCGGGCGTGCGCTTGCGGGGATTGGGGAGAAGCGCCGCAAGGCCTGCCGCCTGGGCGCGACTGAGGCGCCGCGCGCTGGTCCCGTAGTGGTGGCGCGCCGCCGCCTCGATGCCGAAGATGCCGCGGCCCCACTCGACGTTGTTGAGGTAGAGCTCGAGGATCCGCTGCTTGCCCAGGATGAGCTCCGCCGGCGGCGTGAGCGCGAAGTCGTACACCTTGCGCACCGGGTTGCGACACGTGCAGCCGAACAGGTTCTTCATCAGCTGCTGCGTGATCGTGGACGCGCCGCGGGGCATCTCGCCGTCGAAGACCGCACTGCCCGCATGGCGCATCTCCTTCAGGTCGAATCCCCAGTGCGTGAGGAATCGGCCGTCCTCCGCGGCCATGACGGCGCGCGGCACGTGGCGCGGGAGACGCTCGTACGACACGACGCGCTTGCGCATCCGGTAGTCGTCGTCCGAAAGCATCGCCTCGATGCGGCGCTCGAGCTGGACGCCGGTGATCGGCGGGTTGGCGAAGCGGTAGATGACGAGCAGGACGACGCAGAGCACGTAGTACCCGACGAGCAGCGCCAGCACGACCTTGCCGGCGCGCGCGGCCATGCGCCGCGCGCGCGAGGGCTCCGGCGCCGCTTCAGGGCCGGTGGGTTGCTGAACCCGGATGCCGATCAGGTCGTAGGACACGATGGCGGAACCGGCGGGAACTCAGATCCGCCGCAGGGCGATCCCGCGCTTCTGCAGCTCAGCGATGTATCGCGCTGCCGGCATCCCCTCGTCGGGTGTGTGCACCCCGGGCGCAACTTCGCGTTTCGCCTGCAGCTGGCCGGTGATCGACAGCGAAAAGCCGGTAGTGCGCATCATCGCGGTGATGCCGGTCTTCTCGTCGTACCGGTCGATCAGCTCCCAGCCGACGGTGCGCGGCTCGCCGTTCTTCGTCCCGGTCACCTCGACGCGCAGGGCCACGAGGTCACGCCCCTCGGGCTTGCGCAGCCGCGGGCCGACGACGCTGATGAACACGTCGCGCGGAACGACCTTGTGGCCATCGACGTCCACCGGATCCAGGTCGAGGAGCCCCAGGTCGCGAATGGCCTCCATCAGCTTCGCGTGGCCCGGGTACCGGAGGGTCTTGTACTCCATCGTCGGGATCTTGCCTTCGTAGCGGAAGGCCATCGTCGAGAGGCCGCCGGCGGTGTGGAACGCCTCGAGCTCCCCGATGCCGTCGCCGAAGCTCACCGGCTCGATCTCGCTCAGCGCCTTCACCTTCGCGCGCTTGCCGTCCCGCACGACCCACGACAGGGTCGTGTAGTAATCGAGCACGCCTTCCAGCGAGTACACGATCTGGTAGTTCAGCGGCGGCTCGGGGTTCTGCGGGAGCCCGCCGACGAAGATCTTGACCGAGGAGACCTGGTCGAGCTCCTCGATCCCATGCTGCGCGAGAATGTTGACCATCCCCGGGGCGAGTCCCGTGTCCGGCACGACGCTGACGCCCTTCTCCCGCGCGCGGGCGTCGAGCTCCTTCTGGCCGAAGACGATCTCGGTGTTTCCACCGAGGTCGGTGAACGGGACGCCGGCTTCCACCGCGAGGCGCGCCATCTCGAGGTTGAAGTAGTAGGGCAGGGCGCTCATCACCGCGTCGGCGCCGCGCATGAGGGCGCTGACGGCTTCATGGTCCCTGGCATCGAGCGGCGTGGGAATCAGCCGCGATCCCGAGTACGGCGAGAGGAAGCCGGGCAGGTGCCCCACGTGCAGATCGGCGAGCCGGACCTCGGTCACCTCGGGATTCTGCAGAAGGTCGTACGCGCAGGCAGAGCCTTGCAGCCCCGCCCCGAGAACGAGCATGCGCATTGGTTGGTCTCCGAGCTGTTGAGCGGATGGGTCGAGCCCGGAACCTAATCCCCCGGCGGGAGTGGTGGAACGCTACTGGCTATCCTTGTCCCGACCACATTCCTGGAGTCAGGAACACCGATGACAGATCAGGGATCTGCCGACTGGCGAAGCCACCTGCTCGAGGCCACCGCGGCGGTCGACGCGCTGCTCCGCTCGCTGAAGCGGGTGGCCGTGCTGGGGATCAAGACGAAGGAGGCCGGGGGCGCCGCGTACTTCGTTCCCCGATACACCCAGCAGGCCGGCATCGAGGTCGTCCCCGTTCCCGTCTACTTCCCGGAGGTGACGGAGATCCTCGGCGAGAAGGTGTACCGGCGCGTCGCCGACGTGCCCGGCGAGATCGACCTGGTGAACGTCTTCCGCCGCCCGCAGGACATCCCGCCACACGTGGACGACATCATCGCCAAGAAGCCGCGGGCGGTGTGGTTTCAATCCGGGATCCGCAACGACGCCGCGGCCGAGCGCCTCGCGCGGGCCGGGATCGACGTGGTGCAGGACCGGTGTCTGATGGTCGAGCTGGGGAGAGTGGGGCGGTGACGGCCAGCGGGTCACCGCGGATCGCTGGCCGCCACGGCTAGAACTCGACCTGCGCCCCCAGCTCGACGACCCGGTTCGGCGGGATTCCGAAGTACTCGGTCGCCGAGCGGGCGTTGCGCGACATCAGCGCGAAGAGGTTTTTCCGCCACCGTGACATCGGCGACTTGCCCGTGAGCACCAGGCGCTCGCGGCCCAGGAAGTAGCTCGTGTCGCCACGCTTCGTGTGGAGCCCCCGCTTCTTGCAGATCTCGAGGATCTCGGGGACGTCCGGCTGCTCCATGAACCCGTAGTGGGCGACGACGCGCCAGAAGCCTTCGCCGAGCGACTCCAGCTCGACCCGCTTCTCCTCGAAGACCTCCGGATACTCGTCCACCTGCACCGACATCAGGATCACCTTGTCGTGCAGCACCTTGTTGTGCTTCAGGTGATGCAGCAGCACGACCGGTGCGCCCTGGTGCGTGGACGTCATGAACACCGCGGCGCCGGACACGCGGTGGGGCTTCCGGCGGGCGACGTCGGCGAGGAAGAGATCCATGGGCAGCGAACCGCCCTGCAGCTGCTGGTTGAGCAGCATGCGGCCGCGCTTCCAGGTCGCCATGAGGATGAAGAGCACGAAGGCGATCACGAGCGGGACCCAGCCGCCGTGGGGAATCTTGAGGATGTTCGCGGCGAAGAACGCGAGGTCGATCGCAATGAAGAAGACGAGGAAGCTCAGCGCCTTCGCCGATGACCACCCGAACCGCTGCCGGGTGATCACGTAGAACAGCAGCGTCGTGATCGCCATCGTCGCCGTAACGGCGACACCGTAGGCCGCGCCGAGCGCGCTCGAAGACCCGAATGTGGCGATCAGGAGCAGCGTTCCTACCGCCAGCGCCTTGTTGATCTCCGGGATGTAGATCTGCCCGGCCTCCTGCGCGGACGTGTGGATCACGGTCATGCGCGGGATGTAGCCGAGCTGAATCCCCTGCTGCGTCAACGAAAAGGCGCCTGAGATCAACGCCTGGGACGCCACGACGGCGGCGCTCGTGGCAATGACGAGCAACGGCAGCTGCAGCGACTGCGGTGCGAGCAGGTAGAACGGGTTCGCGACGGCCTCCGGGTTGCGGAGCACGAGACTGCCCTGGCCGAAATAATTGAGCAGCAGTGCGGGGAGCACGAGACCGAACCACACGATGCGGATGGGACGCCGGCCGAAGTGACCCATGTCCGCATACAGCGCCTCGCCGCCGGTGATCACCAGGACGACGGCTCCGAGAACCACGAACGAGCGCGCAGGATGTTCGATGAAGAATCGGACCGCGTACAGCGGGTTGGCGGCTGCCAGGACCTGTGGCTGTCGAAGCACTTCGTGGAGGCCCAGGCTTGCGATCGAGATGAACCAGACCAGCATGATCCATCCGAACATTCCCCCGACCCGGGCGGTCCCGAATCGCTGCAGGGAGAAGAGGGCCAGGATGATCAGGAAGCTGATCGGAACCACGGCGCGAGCGAGGGCTGGCGTCGCGATCTCGAGGCCCTCCACGGCCCCCAGCACGGAGATCGCCGGGGTGATGATGCCGTCTCCGTAGAGGAACGCACCGCCGATGAGGCCGAGGGCGACCAGCACGGCCCGGCGCTTGGAGTCTCGCGTCCTTCGCTCGCGCCGGAGGAGCAGGGCGAGCAGCGCGAAAACGCCGCCCTCACCCTTGTTGTCCGCCCGCAGGATGTACCCGACGTACTTGATGCTGACGACGAGGATGAGGGCCCACACGATCATCGACAGGAGCCCGAAGATGTTCAACGCGGACGGCGCGAGGCCGTATTCCGGGTTGAACGCCTCCTTCACCGCGTAGAGGGGGCTGGTGCCGATGTCGCCGTACACGACGCCGAGCGCCGTGAGCGAGAGGATGGCGAGGCGCTTCCCCGTGGGATGCTCTTCGGGGTGGTGGCGCGCCGGGGGCCGTGGCGCAGGCTCGACGACGACCGAGGGCCGCTGCGCGATCAGGGGCGAGACGGTGCGTGATCCGTCGTCGGAATCCGCGCTACCCGGGGTGGCCGGCTGCGATGGTCGATCTGGGGGATCGGCTGACATACGACGATTGGAGGCCAAAAAAACCGGGTCGCGGAGCTCGCTCCGCGACCCTGACCCCAAAGCTAAAGGGCGCTCGCCGGCAGTCCAGCGGCAGCACCAGCTTCACCCGGCGATCGCCCGGCGAATCATCGCTCTGCGGCCGGAGATCCCTCGCTCCCTGCCCGGCGAGACGCGGCATCCTCGATGTCACGGGCGGCCCGCTCGAGAATCTCGCGAATGCGACCCAGGAGCTCCGGATCGCGGACGTTCCGCGTCGCGGTCCCGTATGCCGCCTTGCCCACGCGGCGGAAGGCGCCGTGGATCTCCGTCATGGGGGCATCGAAGAAGCCTTCGACGACGCGCGCCATGCGCTCGAAGATGTCGTCCACGGTATCCCCGTGCGCCTCGAGGTGGGCCCGTCCCTCCTCGGTGATCGCGTAGATCTTCTTTCCGCCCTCCTCGGGGGTGGCCCGGGCGTAGCCCATGTCCTCGAGCATCACGAGGGTGGGGTAGACCGTGCCGGGGCTCGGCGAGTAGGTGCCGCCGGAGCGTTCCTCGAGCTCCTTGATGATCTCGTAGCCGTGGCGCGGCTTCTCCGCGAGGAGGCGCAGGATCACGAACTTGAGGTCGCCCTGGCCGAACATGCGGCCGCCCCCACGGGGCCGGGGCCCGCGGCGCGCCCGGCCACCCCAGAGCTCGTCGAACATGTCCTCGAATCCCCAGCGCCCACGGCGTTCGCCGGGGCGATTCGGGTCGCAGTCACCAAAAAACATGGCAGCCCTCGATATATCGGAGATAGAACTAAGATATATCGAAGTTGGGCATTCGCAACGGCGGCAGACAGCCTCGGGCTTGCCGCCCCCGATAACCTTCCCCGATGCACCCTCGCACCGGCCTCGCGATCTTCATCACCTCCGCCGTGCTCATCGCCGTCGCCTACGGGGCCGCATTTCTCCCGGGCGGCGCTCCACGATGGGCTCCCTTCCTCCTCGCCGGCGGCACCGCCGGGACGATGACGGGCGCCATGGCGCTCGGGGCGTCCCGGCCGGGCCGGCGCCTCGGATCCCTGGCCTTCGTCTTCGGCGCCGCGTTCCTGATCATCGCCGGCGGATTTGCTGCCGCCCTCCTGCTCCCCGCCGAGGTGCCGACGTCCCAGCTGTGGCTCGGGCTGCCCGCGCGCGCGGCCATCCTCATCTATGGCATCGGGCTGCTGCCCGTGGTCCTGCTGCCCTTCGCGTACGCCGCCACCTTCGATCGGGTGACGCTCTCCGAGCAGGACCTCGCGGAGTTCCGCGCACGGAGCGCTGCCGCGCGCGGCGCCGGGCCTGCGCCGGCCGACGAGGGCGAACCCGGACGGCCGGCGTGACGCCGCTCGGCATGCTGCTCCAGGCCGAGGCCGCACTGCCGCCGGACGCGCGTC
>DASTYL010000060.1:0-4702 GCA_035764975.1 Gemmatimonadaceae bacterium
GAACGTCCCTCCCGGGACGTCGTGACCCTCTACGGGGCCGCGGAGCCTGAAGCGCTCGCCCTTGCCCTCGCGGCGGCCGTCGAATGCCGCCGCAGCCGCGAAGGGGGCAGCGAAGCGATTCGCCACCTCGGCGTCTGGCCCGAACGCGGCGCGGTCGGGGACGCGGCATGGCGGGATGCCTCCACCGGCGAGCTGATGTCCGCGGATCTCGAGATCCCGCTCGACATCCTGCATGCGACGGCGCGGCAGCTGCTGTCCGAATGCGGAAGCCTCATCCGCCGCCTCGCCGCCGGACTGGCCATGCCGGACTGGCCGGAAGGCGCACGGCGGGCCATCAACATCTCGCTCGGTCCGATCGTCGGCCTCACCGCCCCGGTCTTCGGTCCTCTCGAGAATGTGCTCGAGCGCATGCGTGAGGCGGATGGCCTGACGTTCGAGTACGAAGGCGACTGAGACACGGGCGGTACTCGAAACGGCGGCTCCTGCGGAGCCGCCGTTTCTCGTTGTGGGGGGCGCGGCCCCGGCTTCTCGCCCCGGCGCTGCGCCGGCGCTTCCCCACCCGCAGCGCTCCCGCCGTCGGGCGTTTCACGACCTCGACCGTAGGCGTTCCGCCCTTGACCCCCTCCGCACCGCGAGCGAGTCTACGGGCAACGCAGGTGTCGGCCGTCGCCGCCGACCTCCCGATCGCCCTCCGCTTCGCGGCCGCGATCGTCTGCGCCAACGGCGATACCAGGCGGTCGCCACCGCGCGACGCTGCCGCTCCCGACGCTTCTCCTGCGTGCGTGCCCGCGCGGCGCCACGCGCGCGCACGCTCACCTGAGGCACGGTGAGGGACCGGCGTATGAGGGAGTACACGGGACAGGAGATCCGGAACATCGCGGTCGTTGGACACGGGGCGAGCGGCAAGACCAGTCTGGTCGATGCGCTCGCCTTCGTGTCTGGCTCCAGCAAGCGGCACGGTGCCGTCAAGGACGGCACCGCGCTCACCGATTCCAGTCCGGAAGAGACGGAACGCGGCTACTCGATCAATCTCGGCGTGGCGTTCGCCGAGTGGCTGGACACCAAGGTCAACCTGATCGACACCCCCGGGTTCCTCGACTTCCAGGGCGATGCGATCGCCGGTCTCGCCGCCGCCGACGGCGCCCTCTGCGTCGTCGCCGCCAGCGCCGGCGTCGAAGTCGGCACCGAGCGCATGTTCCGCGAGGCGGTGACCCGCCGCGATCCCGTGCTGTTCGTCGCCTCGATGATGGACAAGGAGCACGCGAGCTTCGACCGCGTCTACGAGGACATCAAGACGAAGCTGACGCCCAGGGTCATCCCGGTCGAGGTCCCGATCGGCGAAGGCGCCGACTTCCACGGCATCATCAACCTCTTCACCCGCAAGGCGCATCTCTACAGGCGCGGCGCCAAGACGGGCGAGTACGAGGAGACGGACATCACGCCCGACCTGCAGCCCATCTTCGACCGGTACTACGATCAGCTCATCGAGACGATCGCCGCGACCGACGACGGGCTGCTCGAGCGGTACCTCGAGGGTGGCGAGATCACGCGTGAGGAGTCGGTCACCGCGATGCGCGAGGCGATGAAGCGCATGGAGCTCTTCCCCCTGTTCTGCGTCAGCGCCGAGACGCTGTACGGGACGCGGGCCGTCCTCGATACGATCGTCGAGCTCATGCCCAACGCGTGGGAGATGGAGGAGGTGCACGCGTTCGAGGGAGCGGAAGGGAACGACACGGTGCAGATCCACGCCGACGACGATGCGCCGTTCGCGGCCCTGGTCTTCAAGACGATGTCCGAGCCGCACGTCGGCGACATCTCCTTCTTCCGGATCTTCCGGGGCAGCGTGCGCAACGGCGAGGAGGTGTTCAACGCCACGCGCGACACCGGCGAGAAGCTGGGCCACGTCAGCGTGAGCCAGGGCCGCGATCGCCTCGAGGTCACCCGCCTCCACGCCGGCGACATCGGCTCCGTCGCGAAGCTGAAGAACACGCACACCAACGACACGCTGTCGACGCGCGAGCATCCGGTGCGGCTCCCGCAGATCCGCTTCCCCGAGGGGCTGGTGCATTTCGCCGTCCACGCCCGCACGCGCGGCGACGAGGAGAAGCTGCAGGCCGGCCTCCACCGGCTGCACGACGAGGATCCCACCTTCGAGCTGCAGTACGTCGGCGAGACGCACGAGACGATCGTCTCGGGACTCGGGGAGCGTCACCTCGACGTCGTGCTGGCGAAGCTGCGCCGCAAGTTCGGCGTGCAGGCGGACCTGACGAAGCCGAAGATCGCCTACCGCGAGACCATCAGGGGGCGCGGCGAAGGGCAGGGGCGCCACAAGAAGCAGAGCGGCGGCCGTGGCCAGTTCGGCGACTGCTGGGTGAGGCTGTCGCCGATGCCGCGTGGCGAAGGCTACCTGTTCGAGGACAAGATCGTCGGCGGCGTGATCCCGCGGCAGTACATCCCCGCCGTGGACAAGGGGCTGCAGGAGGCCGCCCAGCGCGGCATCCTCGCAGGGTACCCGCTCGTGGACTTCCGGGCCGAGCTGTACGACGGATCGTACCACTCGGTGGACTCCAACGAGATGTCGTTCAAGATGGCCGGCATCCTCGCGTTCAAGGCCGTCGCGCCGAAGTGCAAGCCGACCCTGCTCGAGCCGCTGGACGAGCTGGAGATCACGACGCCGGACGAGTACATGGGCGACGTCCTCGGCGATCTCTCCGCGCGGCGAGGGCAGATTCTGGGAAGTGAGCCCGCCGAGTCTGGCGTGGGGACCGCCATCCGTGCCATCGTACCGCAGGCGGAGCTGCACCTGTACGCGACGCACCTCCAGTCCATGACCCATGGGCGTGCATCGTTCACCAGGCGGTTCCGCGGGTACGACGAGGTTCCCCCAGAGGCCGCGCAGCGGATCATCGCCGCCGCGGCGAAGGACCAGGAGGAGGTCACAGCCTCCTGACCGAACCATTCGCCCCGGCGCTGCCGGAGAGGTCGCATGCCCCTGCTGAAGCGCATCATCCTGTTCGTGTTCGTGGCCCTCGCGGCCGCGTGTGCCACCGGCCCCGGCCCCGCCGCCGGTGCCGCACGCAGCAATCCGGACGTGATCACCGAACAGGAGCTCGCGCGCTATCCATCCGTCTCGGTGCGGCAGGCGATCGAACGACTGCGGCCGCGCTTCCTGCGAACCCGCGGGCCGACGTCGCTGTCGAACCCCGCGGCTGATCGCATCGTCGTCTATCATGGCGACACGCGGATGGGGAGCCTCGAGTTCCTCGACCAGATCATGACGGGCGACATCGTCGAGGTCCGGTATCTCAGCGCTCCGGACGCGACCCAGCGCTACGGCACGGGGCACACCGCCGGGGCGATCATTCTCAAGCCGAGATAGGACGTTCCGAAGGGTGAAGACGACGACGGCCCCGCCATCCGGCGGGGCCGTCGTCGTCTTTCAGCGCCCGTGCATCACACCTTGTGATGGCTCACGCGCGCTGCCTCGCGCCGGTCCTCGGCGACGTAGATCTCGAAGTCGCTGAAGAAGCCCGGCGCCTCTTCGCGCAGGACCTGGATCAGCGCCACGGCGAGGCGGCGGATCTCCAGCTCGGCCGCCTCACTCGAGCGCAGCTCGAGCATGGTCCGCCATGCGCGGATGTTGCCCGTGACGACGATCTTGGTCTCCGTCGCGTTGGGGAGCACGCTGCGCGCTGCCTCGCGCGCCATCTTCCGCCGGTGGACCTTGTCTGCCACCCACCCGTATCGGTTCATCAGCGAGTCGACGAGGGCGACGTACTGCGTCTGCGCCGATTCCACCTGCGACCGCCACGCCGTCTCGAGCTCGTCGTCGCCGATCACGGCTGGCGGGACAACGAAGCTCGCCTGCGACTCGTCCACGTAGCGCTGGCTGAGCTGCGAGTACGCAAAGCCGGCCCGGTGGCGCACCAGCTCGTGGGTCAGTGAGCGGCTCACTCCCTCGAGGAGCAGCGAGTAGTTCGCATGCTCGAGGACGCTGCCGTGCCCCTGCCGCTTGATGTTCTCGAGGTACTCCCGCGTGCTGCGCTTGGCCGGGTTGTGCTGGCTCATGTAGCAGAGCCGGCCGGCGAACTCCGCCAGACGCTCGCCGTCGGTGCTGTCCCCGACCCATTCCACCGGCAGGTGCGTCGGCTCGGCGAAGGCGGGGCGGGCGAGGACGGTGATCGCGGGCTCGGTGTAATAGCGCGGCATGGGGCAGCTTGGCGGGAAGAACGCGTCGGGTGGGAAGGCGAAATCAACAGGTCGGGGGAGCGGGCGGCAAGCCGCCGTCACTCCGGGGAATCGAGCAGCTCCAGGCGGGAACGGGCGTATGCCCGGTGGCGCTCGACATGTCGCAGCGCCGCCTGCGCGCGAGGGGGAAGCGGGGGGAGCGTCGGGTCGTACTTGATGTCGCCGATCGCCGGCTGACCCAGCGCCGGGATCTTCACGCCGGGGTTGAGGAGCCCGGCTGGATCCATCGCATCCTTCACCAGCCGGATGGCGTCGAGGGTGCGCCCGCTGTGCACGCGATCGAGCAGGGGAGTGCGCAGGCGGCCGTCACCATGCTCCGCGGCGAGCGTCCCGCCGAGTTCGGCGACGAGGGCCGTCACGTCGTCCAGCAATCCGCCCACGACGTCGCGCCATCCAGGGGCGTCGACGTCGATCAGCGGATTCACGTGCGCGTGGGCATCACCGGCGTGGCCGA
>DASTYL010000061.1:0-13515 GCA_035764975.1 Gemmatimonadaceae bacterium
TCTGCCGGCCGGCGGACAGCAGCAGGGCGACGTCGCGGGCAGCGGCACGCGCCGCCCGTCGGGCGGCCGCCCCCCGGGCGCGGGGGAGGGCGAGGCCGACCAGCACGCCCAGCACGGTCAGCACGACCAGCAGCTCGAGCAGGGTCAGCCCTCCGCGGCGGCGGGCGTCTCGGATGTCGGAGGATGCCACGCCCGCACGCTGCGGCGCGCGGCGCGGACCGCCGGCACCCGACGCTCGCGCGTCGGGGCCGATCGCGGCATCTTCCCGGCATGCGCACTCCATCCGGCGCCGCCTTCCGGCGCCTGGCGTCGGTTTCGGCGGCCCTGCTCCTCGGCCTCACCGCCTGCATCGGCAGCCCGACCGCCGACCCCGCGATGGCGGAAGCCATCAACGAGATAGGCAACGAGCTCGGGATGCTCCGCGACGAGAACGCCCAGCTACAGTTCCAGGTGGATTCCCTCCGCAGCGCCCTGGCCCGTCAGGACACGCTGCTCCGCCAGGTCGCCAACCTCTCCGGCGTTCCCGTCACGCGGTAATCAGGCTCGCGAGCAGGGCGATGTCGGCTCCCGCGTCGTTCGCGTGCGCTCGCTCCGCCCGCGGCTCGATCCGTTTATACTGACAGCATGCGCATCGCCATCTCCACCGGCGGCGGCGACGCCCCGGGTCTCAACGCCGTCATCCGTTCCGCCGTCCTCTCTGCCGTCAACCGCGGGTGGGAGGTCCTCGGCGTCAAGCGAGGATATGCCGGCCTGCTCGGCGAGGACGAAGTCGTCTTTCTCACCAGGGAATCGGTGCGGGGTATCGCGCACCTCGGCGGCACGATCCTCCGGACCACCAACCGGGGCAGCCCCTTCAAGTACCCGGTGAAGCAGGCGGACGGCTCCTACATCGAAGTGGATCGCTCGGACGAGCTGATGGAGAACGCCCGCCAGCTCGGCATCGACGCGATGATCTCGATCGGTGGCGACGGTTCGCTCGCGATCGCGAAGCAGCTCTGCGACAAGGGGATGAAGATCGTCTCCGTGCCGAAGACCATCGACAACGACGTGGCGGGCACGATCACCACCTTCGGCTTCGACACGGCGGTCAACACGGCGATCGAGGCGATCGACAAGCTGCACACCACGGCCGAGAGCCACGACCGCGTCATCGTCATGGAAGTGATGGGCCGGGACGCGGGATTCATCGCGCTGCACGCCGGCGTCGCCGGCACCGCCGACGTGATCCTGCTGCCGGAGATCCCCTACGACATCGGCAAGGTCTGCGAGAAGATCCAGGCGCGCGACCGCGCGGGCCGGCATTTCTCCATCGTCGTCGTCGCGGAGGGCGCCTTCCCCAAGGGGGGCGAGACCGGGACGCTCGGTCCCTCGATGCCCGGCCAGGCGCGCCGCGTCGGCGGGATCGCGGACAACATCGCCCGCGACATCCAGCAGCGGACGGGCAAGGAGACGCGCTCGCTCGTCCTCGGCCACCTGCAGCGCGGCGGGATGCCGACCGGATACGACCGGCTGCTCGCCACCCGCTTCGGCGGCGCCGCGATCCGCGCCATCGCCGAGGAGAAGTGGGGGCAGATGGTGGCGCTCCAGTCCCCGCACATCGTGACCGTGCGCATCGAGGACGTGTTGAAGGAGCAGAAGCGCGTCGAGCCGGGCCACGACGTCGTGCTCACCGCGCGGGCGCTGGGGATCTCGTTCGGCGACTGACCCGCGCGGCACGCGCCTCCGCGACGTCCATTGCGTCAGCCGGCCCCGGCCGGTAGGGTTGCCGATCCGTCCGATGCACGACAGATGACGGAGTGGCGGAGTCCGGGGCTATGGACAGCGGGTTCTCACTGATGGGACAGTCTGCTCCCAGCCGGGGCGGGGCCGTCAAGCGTATCCTCTTGCGGCCCAACATCTTACGTGAGAACAACATCGTGGCACCCCGCCTGCCTTGGTAGCGGGCAGCTGGAGGATTCAACGATGACGAAAATCTGGACCATGCTCGCCCTCGCCGGCACCCTGGCGCTCGCTGCGCCCGCGGGAGCCCAGGGGCGGGGAAGTGATAGGAACGACGACGTGCCCCGGTCGCATCGTCCGCCGCCGGGGATGTGCCGGGTCTGGCTCGACGACGTCCCGCCCGGGCAGCAGCCGGCGCCGACCGACTGCAAGACCGCGCTCCGGAACAAGCCGGCGAAGGCGCGGGTGATCTTCGGGGACGACTACGTGGATCGCGAGCGGAAGCGGGAGTCGACGCTCCGCGGGTTCAACGGGGACGAGAAGGAAAAGCCGGCGCGGGGGAAGAAGGCGCCGTGGCGGCGGCCGTAAGGCAGCCGGACGACTGAGCGGGGATCAAAGAGGAGGCCGGAGACGGCCTCCTCTTTGCTAACTTGCCCGCCGTGACGAGAAACGTCCTCACTCCATATCTCCCGCCCGACCACGACGCCTTCGTGCGGGCGGAGCCCCCCACGGGCCGCGTGATCGTGATCGCCCCGACGCGCGCTGCATGCGAGACCATCGAGCTCGCCTTGCACCTCCACATCGAGACCTTCCTCGAGAAGAACTTCGGCGGCCGCGTGCGGGAGCTCGCGCGCTCGGGCAAGGGCTTCGGCATCGTCGCCGGCACCGGCACCGGCAAGACGCTGGCGATCCGCCCCATAGCCGAGGAGATCCTCGGGACGACGGAGCTGAAGGTCGGCGTCGTGAACCGTGAGCGCGAAGCCACGCCGGAGACGCCGTCGTGGAACGTCATCATCGTCACCACGGGCATCGCGCGACGCTGGTTCGAGGAGGATGACATCCTCCCGACCGACACGCTGGTGGTGGACGAGATCCACCAGACATCGGCCGAGCTCGAGCTCTGCCTGGCGCTCGGCAAGCGCGCGGGGTGCCGGTTCGTGTGGCTCTCGGCGACGGTGGATCCGACGTTCTACCGCAACTATCTCGATTCGGCGGACGTGCTCCAGGTCTTCGCGTTCGATCCCGCGAAGGCGGCGAAGGTGACGGTCGTCAACAAGCGGGTGCCGGAGTTCCTCGACGACAGGTTCCTCCAGACGGTCTACAAGCAGCGGCGCGGCGTCGCGTGCTTCGTGCCGACGCGGAAGGGAGTCGAGGAAGCCGCCGAGGAGGTTCAGCTGCGCGCGCCGCGGGTGAACACGGCGTTCTACCATGGCGGCGAGCCGGTGCGCGTGCTGCGTCCCTTCCTCGAGGGGGAATCGCAGAAGCCGTACTTCCTGTCGATGACCGCGGCCGGGCAGAGCGCGCTGAACGTGCAGGGGCTGGACACGGTGATCATCGACGACCGACGGTTCTTCAACACGATCAATCGCGGCCGCAACGTGCTCACGCAGGAGCACCTCGGCGCCAACGAGATCCTGCAGATGGCCGGGCGGGTCCACGGTCGCGTGGAAGGCGGCCGCGTGTTCATCCTCTCGGACCGCGACATCCAGTTCACCGAGCTCACGCCGACGGCGCCGGAATTCCAGCTTGCCGGGGACTCGGAGCGCGTCGCCATCACCTGCGCCGCGCTGGGCGTGCGGGCGGACGAGCTCGAGCTTCCCGTTCCGCTCGACCGCATCGCGTACCGCAACGCCGTGCGGCTGCTCGAGTCCCGGGCCATCGTCGAGAACGGGCGGCTGACCAGGTACGGCAAGCTCGTCGAAGCGATGCCCGTCGAGCGTGCGTGGGCCGAGCTGCTCGTGAACGCCGAGGACGAGCTGATCCCGTATCTCGCGGTGATGGCGTCGGTGGAATCGCTCCACCGGATGACGCGCGAGGAGCGCGACATCGATGGGCTCATCATCCCGGGCAGCGACCACCTCACCGCCTACAACGTCTACGCCGAGGCGTTCCAGACGGCGGGCTACATGGGCGAGGTGTACGGGCTGCCGCGGCATCTCTTCCGCGAGGAGGAGTTCACGGAGTGGTCGGAGCGCCGCGGCGTCCTGATGAAGGCCGTCGAGGACGCGGCGCTCGGCATGGCGAGCATCTATCGCGCGGTCGGCATGCCGCTGCCGGACCGGATGCCCAACGCGGGGGAGAAGACGCTCCGGCGTTTCCAGGAACTGCTCGCGCAGTTCATGCCCTTCGCGCTGGTGATCGACGAGGAGACGGCGGATGGCCAGGAGGCGCGCGTCTCCAAGACGAGCGTCTGCGGGAGCTGGGGCGCCATCGCCGGGGAGCTGCGCTACTTCGCCGACAAGTTCGGCAACCCGCGCGCCTCCATCGAAGGCACGCAGATTCCGAACGACCTCATTCGGAAGTATGCGACGCACGGCCAGCCCGAGCTCGTCTACGAGCCGGAGCGCCGCCGCTCGCCGCTCGCGTTGCGACGCCGCGTGCAGTACTTCGGCTTCGAGCTGGAACGCGAGATCGAAGCGATCGAGGAGTTCCCCGGGGAGCTCGCGGAGCAGGCGCGCCGCACGCTCGCGGAGTCGCTCGCGCGGGGCGAAGCACGGCATCACGCGGTGCGCAGGAACCATCAGGCGATCGAGGAAGTGCGCGAGGTCTACCGCCGCTCGGGTGGCAGGACGCCGCGCCTCGGGCAGTCCGAGCTCGCGGAGCATTACGCGCGACAGCTCGCGGCGCAGCAGGTGACGTCGCTCGAGCAGTTCCGCGCCGCGCGGCTCGACGTCGACCCGGATGACTTCGTTCCCGCCGAAGAACGCGCGAGGTGGCTCGACCTTCCCGACGCCGTGGAGCTGCGCGATCGCACCATCGACATCCAGTACGACGTGGAAGAGACGGCATCGGGGCCGGTCGGTGTCGCGCGGCTTCGCCTGCCGGAGAAGATCGCGCGCACCGTCACGGCGAGTGAGATCCCCGAGCTCGACCGGCCCATCCGCTTCATCGTCACGCGCGGGCAGCGGGGGGCGGTGCGCGCCGACACGCTCGACGAGCTGCAGGAGCTGCTCGACCGCCCGTGGACGCAGGCCGAGGTGGACGCATCGGCGCGGGAATGGGAAGCGAAGCGCGAGGCGCGCAAGTCGAAGAAGCGCGAGCTGCGGGAGCGCGAGCGCGGCGGCGAGGGCGGCCCGCGTCGTGGCGCAGGGCGGGGTGGCGCTCGCGGAGGGCGCCCGGGTGCAAAGGGCTCGGCGAAGCGTGGCGGCGGCCCGCGGACGACCAACCCACTCGAGCGGCGGGAAGGGGACCGCCGGCACAACGGCCAGGATCCGGAGCCTGCACTGCGGGAAGAGCGGAACGGCGAGCGGCGGGGAGCGCGCGGGCCGGACCGCACCCGCCGGCGCCGGGGCCGCTAACCGGCGTCCGGCGGCAGCGTCGTCGTGTACGTCTCCTCGCGCTCGACCGTGAACCCGCGCGCGAGATAATTGGGGAGCGCCTGCGGCGCGTCGAGCGTGCACGTGTGCAGCCACACGCGGCGCACGCCCAGGCGCCAGGCCTCCTCCACGGCGCGCGTCAGCAGCGCGCCGCCCAGGCCCTGGCCCATGCATTCGCGGACGAGCCCGAAGTACACGATCTCCACGGAGGCGTCCTCGTCGCGCTCGAGCAGCTCGAAGAATCCCGCGAGGCGCCGCCCGAGGCGCGCCACCCAGACGTGCACGTCGGGCCGCGCCAGGTAGGCCGCGAGCTCCATGTCGGACCATCGTTCGCGGTCGTGCCAGTGCCACGCCGCACCGACGGCCCGATACAGCCGCCGGTACTCCGCGGCAGTGCACCGATGCTGCTCCGTGACGTCGAGCCGGAGCGCGGGAATGCCCGCGGCGCGGAGGTCGGTGGGCGCGTTCATCCCGAGATAGGTGCGGCGGACGATGACCGGCCGCCCTCCGGGAACGTCGCCGGCGGGTGTCATCGCCCCGTCCCGACCGCGCGATGCCGCGCAGCCTTGGCGCGGTTGCCGCAGGTCGCCATGTCGCACCAGCGGCGTGCCCCGTTGCGGGTGCGGTCGTAGAACACCCGTTCGCAACGCGGATCGGCGCAGCGCCGCACGCGCGTGAGCTCGCCCTCGATGAGCGCGTCCGCCGCCGAATCCACGATGGGGATGATCAGTCCCGCGAAGGCGTCGCCGACCGCGACGAAGCTGCGCGCAAACCGGCCATCGGGGCGGCGCTCGATGCGGCGCATGCCGGCGCTCCGCCCGAGGATGCGGTTGATCTCCGCCAGCGCATCCGCGCGGACGCGCTCGGCGGAGGCGCCCCATTCGGCAAGCGCGCGCAGCGACGTGCGGACGCGGCGTGCATCCACCAGCGCGGCGGCGGCGCCCGCCGGCTGTTCGCTCGCGCGGCGCTGCATGCCCTGGGCGCGCTCGGCGTCCAGCACGTCCGCCGCCCGCAGCCAGGCGACGAAGGCGTCGAAGCTTCGCAGCACGTCACCTCCCGCCGCGTGCGCGGCGTCGGCCTCGGTGTTCACGAAGTCGAGCCAGAGGCGGTCACCGACGAACGTGAAGCCGCCGACGGACCGGACGGCGCCCGGCTCGAAATCCGGCGCGGCCGGCGTGGGCGGACGGCGAGGTGTGGCGCGCATCACGCACGGACGATATCTCTTCGCCCGCCACGCGGCAACGCGCCGCCTCGCCCTCCCGTACCCTCTCCCATGCCGTTCGACTTCGCCAGAATCCGCCGGATCGCCGTCGGGTCCACGAATCCCGTGAAGGTCGCCGCCGCGCGCGCCGTGCTCGTGCGCGTCGCTCCCGCCGCCGAAGTGGTCGGCGTGGAGGTGTCGTCGGGGGTACCGGACCAGCCGTGGGGCGACGCCCAGACGATCGAAGGCGCGCTGGCCCGGGCCCGCCTCGCGCTGGGCCATGCCCTGGCGCACGGCATCTCCGCGGACGCCGCGCTCGGCGTGGGGATCGAGGGCGGAGTCGTCGACGAGGGCGATCGCGGGCTGCGGACCTGCGCCTGGGCGGCGATCGTGGATGTGGAGGGCCGCGCCGGCATCGGCGGGTCGCTCGCGATGCCCCTGCCGCCGGAAGTCGCGGGCCTCCTGCGAGACGGCGCGGAGCTCGGCCACGCGATGGATGCCGTCGCCTCCGCCCGCGACACCAAGCGCGGGCCCGGGGCGGTCGGCATCCTCACGGGCGGGCTGATGGACCGGCAGGCGGCGTACGAGCCGCTCGTCGCCTACGCGCTCGCGCGATTCGTGCGCGACGACATGTGGGACGGCCCGTAGCGGACCGTCTGCCGGTCACGTCGGCGTGAGCTGGGAAAGCGCGGGCAGCCCGGTCGTCCTCGCGGCACGGCGGGCGAGGCGCTGCAGCCCGTCGTAGGCCGCGTACTTGTACATCTCCGCGAGCGACGGGTACGCAAAGCCGCCCTGGATGAAGACGTCGAGCGTTGCCCCCATCATCAGGCACGCCATGCCGACGTGAATGAGCTCCGCCGCGCCCTCGCCGACGATACTTACTCCCAGCAGGCGGTGATCGGCCGGTGAGAACAGCAGCTTCAGGAAGCCCTGCGCCTCGCCGAGGATGAGACCGCGCGTGTTGGCCTGGTAGGTCGTGCGGCCGATCTCGAAGGGGATCTCCCGCGCCTGGAGCTGCTCCTCCGACGCCCCGATCTGCGCGACCTCGGGGATGGACCACACCACGAACGGCAGGTCGGGCGCCATCTCCTTCTTGTACCGGAGATCGAACGCATGGCAGACCGCGACACGCGCCTGCTCCATCGCGGTGGATGCCAGGGAGTGCAGCCCGACGACGTCGCCGGCGGCGTAGATGTGCGGCTGCGACGTGCGGAACCGGTCATCCGTCTGCACGAACCCGGTCGGCGAGACCCGAACCCCCAGTGCCTCGAGGCCGAGGTCGGTTGCATTGCCGACGCGCGCGTTGGCATCGAGGACGCAATCCGCGGTGAGCTGCGTGCCGTCGGAGAGCACGACGCTCGCGCGGTCTCCGTTCACCAGCTCGGCGCGCGCGACGTGCACGTCGGAGTACACCGTGACACCGAATCGGGCGGTGAGCTGCTGGCGCAGCCCCTCGCCGACCTCGGCATCGAACTGGTCGAGCAGCCGCTTCCGCGGGTTGGCGAGGATCACCCGCGCGCCGAGCGCACCGAAGAGGCTCGCGTAATGGCAGGCGACCCCGCCGCCGCCGATCACGATCATCTGCTCCGGCAGCCGGTCCAGCGACAGGATGGACGTGCTGTCGACGAACACCTCGTGGTCGATCGGGATGCCCGGCGACTCCGCCGGCCGTGCCCCGGGCGCGACGAGGAAGCAGTCGCCGGTCACGCGGCGTCCGGGCTGCCCGTACCGCGCGACCTCGATCGTGTGGGCGTCGACGAAACGCGCCTGGCCCTGGATGGTCTCGACGCCGTGGCGGCTGAGGTTCTCCGCCGCCTGCGCCCACCCTCGCTCGATGACGTCCCGCTCCCCGTTCATGAGGTCGCGGAGGTCGAGTCCGCGCTTGACCGCGACCTCCACGCCGCGGACCCCGCGCTGCCGCATGCGCGCCAGCCGAAGGGCGGTCTCGCGCAGCGTCATGGCCGGCACGCCGGAGTTGATCGCGGTCCCGCCCGGGCGCGGTGCGCGCTCGACGACGCACACCCGCTTGCCGAAGTACGCGGCCTGCGCGGCTCCCTTTTCACCGGCGGGCCCGGCGCCGATCACGACGAGGTCGAAGTGCTCATGCATGCGACTGGGATTTTCCGCGGAAGGGAACAGCATCGCGCCACTGTGCAGGGACGACGAGTGCAGCCGGGCGCAACGGTAACCCGAGCCCGCGACGCCGCCCCCGCGCGGACGTCAGCGCGAGCCCGCGCGCGGGGCCGAGAGGAAGTCGACCGCCAGGTTCGTGAGGAGCCGGACGCTCAGTGGCAGCGCGCCCTCGTCGGCCACGAAGCGCGGCGAGTGGTTGGGGGGTGCCGTGGCGGGATCGACGCCGGGTGGCGTCGCCCCGACGAAGATGAAGACGCCAGGGACGCGTTGCTGGTAGTGCGCGAAATCCTCGGCGGTGGTGGTCTGCTGCGCGATCGCGGCATTGCCCGGGCCAGCGACCCGCTCGATCGTCGGCCGCATCCGGTCGGTCAGCGCGGGTTCGTTGAACGTCACCGGGTTGCCATTGTTGCGGGTCGCGAACGTCGCGGTCGCGCCGCTCGCGGACGCGATCTGCTCGGCGGTGCGCTTCACCCGCGCCTTGATGTCGGCGCGGACGGCGGGGTCGAAGGTCCGGATCGTTCCGCTCAGGACCACGCTGTCCGGGATGATGTTGAAGCGAACGCCGCCCTGAAACGTGCCGACGGTGACCACGGCGGGGGTGGCGGTGAGATCCACCTGCCGGCTGACGATGGACTGGAGCGCCACGACGATCTGCGACGCGGCGAAGATCGGATCCACGCCGCCCCACGGAAGCGCGCCATGCGTCTGCCGGCCGCGGACGACCATGTCCCATGTGTCGGAGCTCGCCATGAGCCCCGCGGAGCGATACCGCACCTCCCCCACCGGGACGCCGCTGAAGACGTGCAGGCCGAAGATTGCATCGACCTTCGGGTTGGCGAGCGCGCCCTCCTCGATCATGAGCGAAGCGCCGCCGCGTTCCCCCGGCGGGGCGCCTTCCTCGGCGGGCTGGAACAGGAAGACCACGGTGCCGGGCAGCTCGGCGCGGACGCCCGCGAGCGTTTCGGCGGCGCCCATGAGCGCGGCCGTGTGGAGGTCGTGACCGCAGGCATGCATGACGCCGACCGTCTGGCCACCGAACTCCGTCCGGACCTGCGAGCGGAAGGGGAGGCCGGTCTCCTCGGTGACGGGGAGGGCATCCATGTCGGCGCGCAGCGCGACCGTGGGGCCGGGCCGGCCGCCGCGGAGGATGCCGACGACGCCGGTCTTCGCCACGCCGGCGCGGACCTCGATGCCGAGCGAGCGCAGGTGGTCCGCGACGATCTTCGCCGTGCGTGTCTCGCGGTTCGAGAGCTCGGGATGCTCGTGGAAGTCACGCCGCCACGCGATGACCTTCGCCGCGACCGCGGCAACTCCCTTGTCGAGCGCCGAGTGCAACGATGTCGGCGCCACCAGCGCTGCCGTCGCGGGTGCCTGTCCGTGCGCGGGCAGGGAGATGGAAACGGCGGCCGCGAGCGCGATCGCAGCGGGGGTGATGTGAACGACTCGGGACATGCAGGGCTCCGGGGTGGTGATGCAGGCTGACTCGGGGAGCATATGCGCGGGCGCCGGCCCTCGACAGGGGCTAGATTTCGCGCATGGCTACACCGCCGGATGCTTCGACCTACTATCGCAAGGGATTCGGGCTCAAGACCCAGGTCCAGGGCGAGCTCGCCGCCGACTACGACGGCGGCATCGTGGACTACCTCCGCGACCACGACTTCACGCTGACCGTCGGCGACGTCACGATCCGCCTCGCGCGCGAATTCGGGTTCTGCTACGGCGTCGAGCGGGCGGTGGACTACGCCTACCAGACGCGCCGGAAGTTCCCCGACCGCCAGCTCTATCTCGTCGGCGAGATCATCCACAACCCGCACGTCAACGGACGGCTTCGGGAGATGGGCGTGGAGATCCTGCTGGCGAAGGACGGGGTCTTCGACTTCAGCCGCGTGCAGGCCGATGACGTCGTGATCATGCCGGCCTTCGGCGTCACGATCCAGGACTTCGACCAGCTCCGGAAGATCGGCTGCGTGCTCGTGGATACGACATGTGGATCGGTGCTGAACGTCTGGAAGCGAGTGGAGTCGTACGCCCGCGACGGCTTCACGGCGCTCATCCACGGCAAGTATTACCACGAGGAGACGCGGGCGACGGCGTCGCAGGTGCTGAAGTACGCGGGCGGCAGCTACCTCATCGTGCGCGACATGGGCGAGGCGGAGATCGTCTGCGCCTACATCGCCGGGAAGGGCGACCGCGATGCCTTCATGGCGAAGTTCGCGCATGCGATGTCCCCCGGCTTCGACCCCGACCGGGATCTCTCGAAGATCGGCGTGGCGAACCAGACGACGATGCTCGCCAACGAATCGCTCGCGATCGCGGCGCGCGTGGGAGCGGCCATCGCCGAGGTGCGGGGCGACGGCGCCCGTGCCACCGACTTCCGCTCGTTCGACACGATCTGCAGCGCCACGCAGGAGCGGCAGGACGCGGTGAAGGACCTCCTGGAGGAGCCGCTCGATGCCATGATCGTGGTCGGCGGCTACAACTCGAGCAACACGATCTCGCTCGCGATGCTGTGCGCGGAGCGCGTGCCGACGTACCACGTCGAGGCGCCGGGCGCGATCGATCCCCAGGCGAATACCGTCGTGTACCGGCTGCCGCAGAAGCAGCACGAGGAGGCGACGGCGACCGGCTGGCTGCCGACATCCGGTCCGGTGCGGGTCGGCCTGACCGCCGGCGCAAGCACGCCGAACAGCAAGATCGAGGAGACGGTGGAGCGGATCCTGGCGACCCGTGGACTGACGTTCCGGGGCGGGTGAGGCGGACTGCGGATTGCGGATTGCGGATCTGCCGCCCGTGATGCGTGAGCCGAGGCTACCACTGCCACAACCCGTTCCGTAGCATCCCGCATCCCGCATCCCGCATCCCGCAGCAGGCAGTTGTCCGCAACCGCATCCCGCCATGTTCTCCCACTATCTCGCCCTCGGCGACTCGTTCTCGATCGACCTCTATCCCGCGCTCGACGCGGGGGAGACCGACGTCGCCGTTGCGCTCGAGCGGGTGACGACGGCCGGGACGGTCGCGCCGCTTGGCGCGGCGTCGCTGCTGTATCGCAACGCCGACGACCGATGGCCGCAGGAGGCCGGCGATGACCTCGTCACGCGCTATCCCGGCATCGAGCTGACGAACCTTGCCGGCGACGGGGCGACCATCGGCGACGTCTTCGGGGATCAGCTTCCCGCGGTGGAAGCCAGCGACGTCCCGACGCTCGTGACGCTCACCATCGGGAGCGAGGACATCTTCAGCGCCTACAGCCGGGGACCCAGTCCGAAGCTCCTCAAGCGGATCGCGCAGGACGTGGTGCAGGCGTACGATGCGCTCGTCGACCGCGTGCTGGAGCTGCGCCCCGAATCGCTCGTGCTGCTGACGACGATGTGCGATCCCACGGACCGTACCGGCCGGGTGCCGGGCGTGCTGGACGACGTCGGGCGGCTGTCGCTCGCGCCGATCGACACGCTGAACCAGCACATCCGCGCGCGCACCGCCGGCGATCCACGGCTGCGGGTGGCGGATGCCTACATCCACTTCCTTGGCCACGGCGCCTCGGTGCCCGAGGCGGATCGCTGGTTCTGGCGTCGTTCCCCGCTCGAGCCCAACGCGCAGGGAGCGCACGAGCTGCGGCGCGTGTGGCGGGAGGCGTTGGACCGCGCCGACGCGGAGAGCGCTGCGTAGCGAGACGACGTGTCCCTTTTCTGCGAGATCCCATGACTGCTTACCGGCTCAGGCCCGCCCTTGCCCTCCTCGTCGCATCGGTGGGTGCCGTTGCATCGCTCACCGGTTCACTCCGTGCCGGCGCCCAGGCGTGGGAACCCGTCGGTGCGCCGACGACCACGAGCCTGCGTGGGGTGAGTGCGCCGAGCCGCTCGGTCGTGTGGGTGAGTGGCGCGGGGGGCGCCGTGGCGCGCAGCACCGACGCCGGCGCGACGTGGTCGCTGGTGAGCGTGCCGGGCGCGGACTCGCTCGACTTCCGCGACATCGCGGCCTTCGACGCGAGCACCGCCTACGTGCTGAGCATCGGCAACGGGACGCAGTCGCGCATCTACAAGACGACCGATGGCGGCACGACCTGGACGCTGCAGTTCACGAATGCCGACTCGTCCGCCTTCTACGACTGCTTCGCATTCTGGGATGCCGAGCGCGGGATCGCGATGAGCGATCCGGTCGCCGGCCGCGTGCAGGTCCGCACGACGCAGGACGGTGGGGCATCCTGGCAGCTGCTCCCGCAGGACGCGGCTCCGCTTGCCCTGGAGGGCGAGGCGGGCTTCGCGGCGAGCGGCACGTGCGTCGCCACCGGCAGCGCGGGGCGTGCATGGATCGCCACCGGGGGCGGGCCGCGTGCGCGCGCGCTGCGTACGACGGACTACGGGCAGAGCTGGGCGTATGGTGACATCACTCCCATCGCGGCAGGCGCGGCGCCCCGCGGCGCCTTCTCGATCGCGGTGATCGACGACGCGCGCCTCGTCGCGACGGGTGGCAACTACGAGCAGCCGGTGGACACCGGCGGCGTCGCGGCCCTGTCCCACGACGGCGGCGTGACGTGGCACCGCGTTCGGGGCCCGGTACCGCGCGGTTATCGGTCAGGCGTAGCCGTCGTGCCGCAAGCTGCCGGGCCGACCGTCGTCGCCGTCGGCACCTCGGGCACCGACTACTCGCTCGATGGCGGCGAGAGCTGGATCGCCGCCGACACGCTCGCGCTGAATGCCGTGACGTTCGTCGCGCCGGACGCCGGGTGGGCGGTCGGTCCCCGCGGGCGCGTCGTGCGCTGGCGAGGCGCGTTCGCGCCGGCCATCCGCCGGGGGGCGAAGGACGCGCATCGATGACGGCGACCGACCGCGAGGCGACGCCGCGCATCGCCCATCCGCGTCTCGTCGAGATCGCGGCATATCTCGCCGAAACCCGCGCCGACGTCGTGCGCGCCGCGCATGAGGTGCC